>NZ_CP061497.1:1399579-1729159 GCF_014678725.1 Thermomonas sp. XSG
CACCTGGCGACCATCGTCGCGCTGGTCAGGCTGTGCCGGGAATTCCGCCCCGACGTGCTGGTGGCGCACGGCTTCTCCGAACACCTGTGGGGCCGCTACGCCGGCCTGCTGGCGCAGGTGCCGCACCTGGTCCACGTCGAGCACAACACCCGCGAGCGCTACACCGGCTGGCGGCTGGCGCAGACGCGCTGGCTGGCGCGGCGTACCGATCGCATCGTCGGCTGCTCCGACGGCGTGCGCGAAGCACTGCTGGCGCTGGGCATGCCTCCCGAGCGCACCATCGCCATCCCCAACGGCATCCGGCTGGAGCCGTTCGCCGGGGCCGGTGCGCATCCCTTCGCGGGACGCACGCCCGGCATCGTGATGGTGGCGCGGTTCTCCAGGCAGAAGGACCACGCCACCCTGCTGCGCGCGGTGGCGCTGCTGGGCCAACGCGGCCTGCACGTGCCGCTGCAGCTGCCCGGCGGCGGCAAGGCACTGCACCGCAAGCCACTGGAAACACTGGCCGCCCAGCTGGGCATCGCCGATCGGGTGCAGTTCCCGGGCGTGGTGCGCGACGTGCCGCAGCGGTTGATGGCACACCAGATCTGTGTGCTCAGCACCCATTACGAAGGCATGCCGCTGGCGCTGCTGGAGGGCATGGCCGCAGGCTGCGCGGTGGTGGGCAGCGCGGTGCCGGGCGTGCGCGAAGTCCTCCGCGATGGGGAGGACGGTTTGCTGGTGCCAGAATCGGATCCGGTTGCGCTGGCCGATGCGCTGGAGCGCCTGCTGCGCGATCCTGACGATGCCGCGCGGATGGCGTCGAACGCCCGCGCGGCGGCGCTGGACCGGCATGGCCGCGCGCTGATGAACCAACGCTACGAAGACCTGTTCCTGCAGCTGGCGGGGCAAGGCACGTCCTGATCCCCGCGGGCCGGGCATCCGCGCCTGCGGCGTTTATCCGCCGGCGCGCCGCTGCTCCCATGCCCAGGCATGCGCGACGATGGCATCGAGGTCGGCATGGGCCGGCCGCCAGCCCAGGGCGTCGCGCGCGGCGCGCGCATCCGCCACCAGCACCGGCGGGTCGCCTTCGCGGCGCGCCCCCGCGACCACCGGGATGGGATGGCCGGTAACGCGGCGCGCCGCCTCGATCACCTCGCGCACCGAATAGCCATTGCCGTTGCCGAGGTTGTAGCGCGCGCTGTCGCCGCCGGCGAGCAGCTGCCGCAGCGACAGCAGGTGGGCATCGGCCAGGTCCTCGACGTGGATGTAGTCGCGGATGCAGGTGCCGTCGGCGGTGGCGTAGTCCTCGCCATGGACGGTGATGTGCGGGCGGCGCCCCGAGGCGACCTGCAGGATCAGCGGGATCAGGTGCGTCTCCGGCTCGTGGCATTCGCCCAGCTCGCCTTCGGCATCGGCGCCGGCGGCGTTGAAATAGCGCAGGCAGACCGACTTCAGCCCGTAGGCGCGGTCGAAATCCTCGAGCATCTGCTCGACGAACCACTTGCTGCGGCCGTAGGGATTGATCGGCGCCTTCGGGTGCGCCTCGTCGATCGGCACGTAGTCCGGGTCGCCGAAGATCGCCGCGGTGGAGGAGAAGATGAAGCGCGCCACGCCGTGCGCGCGCATCCGGTCCAGCAGCACCTGCGTGGCGGTCACGTTGTTGCGGTAGTACTTGGCCGGATCGACGACGGACTCGCCGACCTGGATGCAGCTGGCGAAGTGCATGACCGCCGCCGGCCGGACCTCACCCAGCACGGCATCGACGAATGCGCAGTCGCCGATGTCGCCCACGTGCAGCGGCGCGTCCAGTACGGCTTCGCGATGGCCGGAGGACAGATCGTCGGCCACCACCGGATGGAAACCGGCGCGGCGCAGCCGCTTGACCATGTGCGAGCCGATGTAGCCGGCGCCGCCGACGACGAGGATGGTGTCGGGCATGTCGATGCGGGTTCCTTTGCGAGGTGCGGATTGTCGCCGGCGCGGCCCGGATCAGCGGTACAGATCCCAGTACGGGTTTTCCTCGCCGCTGCCGGGCGGGCGCAGCGTGTAGCGCTTGTAGGTCCACTGGTACTGGGCGAAATCGCGCCGCGCCACCGCCTCCACCCCGGCGTTCAGCGCGGCCACCGCCTGCGCCGGATCGGCCGCGTCCACGCCGGCCGGTGCGGCCTGCACGTGCAGGGCGAAGCGTGGCGCGCTGGTCCCCGGCAGCCGCTCGCACCAGCACAGCAGCACCCGTGCGCCGCTGCGGTTGGCCAAGCGTCCCAGCAGGGTCATGGTCAGCGCCTGCTTGCCGAAGAATGGCGCGAATTCGCCCTCGCCGGCCTTGGGCTGCTGATCGGGCAGGATGCCGACCACGCCGCCCTTCTGCAGGCGCTTGAGCAGGGTGCGCACGCCTGCCGCCTCGGCGCGCACCTGTTCGACGTCGCCGCCTGCATTGGCGCGCACGCGGCGCAGGAAAGCCTCGCCCACCGCGGACTCCGGCGGGCGGTACAGGATCGCCAGCGGGGTCTTGCTGGCCAGCCACTGGTTCAGCAGCTCCCAGTTACCCATGTGCGGGGCGGCCACGATCAGGCCTTCGCCGCTGCGCACGGCTTCGTCGAACAGCGCCTCGCCGTGGACTTCCGCGATGTCGGCCAGGTTGCGCGCAGCCGGCCTGGTCCACAGCCGCAGCGTCTCGAAGGCTTGCCGGACGGTGGTCCGGATGATCTCGCCCAGCAGACTTTCCCGCGCGTTGACGTCCAGATCGGCGCGGATCAGCTCCAGATTGCGCCGCGTGACCCGCGCCTCGCGTGCATCCAGCGCGATCCACAGGCGCGCCACACCATCCGCCAGCGCCCGCAGCAGCGGCCACGGCAGGCGCGCGACGGCCCAGGCCAGGGCATACAGCAGGGCGGCGGCAAGGTTGGTCATCGGCCTATTGTAGGAGGCACGCACGATGGCCATGAAACCACGGCGCCGACCCTACAATGTGCCGATGCTTGCCCTGATCCAGCGCGTGACCGAAGCCCGGGTGACCGTCGACGATGCGGTTGTGGGTGCTATCGGCCCTGGCCTGCTGGCGCTGGTCGCGGTGGAGCCGGGCGATACAGAAGCACAATTCCGCCGGATGGCCCAGCGCCTGCTGGGTTACCGCATTTTCGGCGACGATGCCGGCAAGATGAATCGCTCTTTGACGGACATCGGCGGCGGCCTGTTGCTGGTGAGTCAATTCACCTTGGCTGCCGACACCCGCAGCGGGATGCGCCCCAGCTTCACCACCGCGGCCCCGCCCGCGGAAGCTGAACGCGGGTTCGACCGGCTGGTGGCGATCTGCCGAGAACTGCACGCCCCGGGGGTGGAAACCGGGCGCTTCGGTGCCCATATGGTGGTCAGCCTGGTCAACGACGGGCCGGTGACGTTCCTGCTTCGCCCCTGAACCACGCAAAGCCCGGCGGCCGTCACCCACGCACGCACGGTATAATGCTTGGTTCTCTTTCTGCGTCGTCCGCAGATCCCCTCGACACGGTAGCACCCCACATGGCCAACGAACGGCAGACAGCCCCGCAATCCGACATCAAGCTCCTGATCTCCAAGGGTCTAGAGCAAGGCTATCTGACGTACGCCGAGGTGAACGACCACCTGCCCGACGACATGGTCGATCCGGAGCAGCTGGAAGACATCATCGGCATGATCAACGGCATGGGCATCGAGGTGCACGAGGTTGCGCCCGATGTGGAAACCCTGCTGCTGGCCGGCCAGCAGGCCGGCGGCCGCGAGGTCGACGAAACCGCGGCCGAGGAAGCCGCTGCGGCGCTGACCTCGGTCGACACCGAGGGCGGCCGCACCACCGACCCGGTGCGCATGTACATGCGCGAGATGGGCACGGTGGACCTGCTGACCCGCGAGGGCGAAATCGCCATCGCCAAGCGCATCGAAGAAGGCCTGGCGCAGATGAACGCCGCGCTGGCCAGCTTCCCCTGGTCCGCCCAGATGCTGCTGGAGGACTGGGAGCTGCACAAGGCCGGCAAGAAGCGCCTCGCCGAGATCGTGGTCGGCTTCAACGACGAGGAGCCGGAACCGGAACCCGCGCCCGTGGTCGCCGAGGTGGATGCCGACGCGGACGTCGAGGAGGACGAGGACGAGGACACCGGCGGCGACGCCGACGAGCCGGCACCGACCGGCCCGGATCCGGCCGAGGTCGCCGCCCGCATGGAGGCGATGGCCGCCGCCTTCGCCCGCTTCGAGAAGGCTTACGCCAAGGGTGGCCCGGACGCCAAGGGCGCGCTGAAGGCGCGCGAGGAGATCGCCGCGATCTTCGTCACCCTGAAGCTGCCGCTGCCGCTGACCGACGCGCTGGTGAAGAAGCTGCGCGAGGCGGTCAACCAGGCGAAGGATCACGAGCGCCGCATCCTCGACCTGTCCACCCGCGTGGCCAAGATGCCGCGCAAGGACTTCATCAAGGCTTGGGAAGGCAACCAGACCAACCTCGAGTGGGTCGACGAACTGCTCAAGCGCAAGCAGAAGTGGGGCAGCGCCCTGCGCGACGTGCGCGAGCAGATCATCGCCGAGCAGGAAGCCACCATCGCGCTGGAGAAGGCGATGCAGGTGACCTTGGCCGACCTCAAGGAAATCAACCGCGCGATGGCCTACGGCGAAGCCAAGGCACGCAAGGCCAAGAAGGAAATGGTCGAGGCCAACCTGCGCCTGGTCATCTCCATCGCCAAGAAGTACACCAACCGCGGCCTGCAGTTCCTCGACCTGATCCAGGAAGGCAACATCGGCCTGATGAAGGCGGTGGACAAGTTCGAGCACCGCCGCGGCTTCAAGTTTTCGACCTACGCGACGTGGTGGATCCGCCAGGCGATCACCCGCTCGATCGCCGACCAGGCGCGCACCATTCGCATCCCGGTGCACATGATCGAGACGATCAACAAGCTCAACCGCATTTCCCGCCAGATGCTCCAGCAGTACGGCCGCGAGGCCACGCCGGAGGAGCTGGCCAAGGAAATGGACATGCCCGAGGACAAGATCCGCAAGGTCATGAAGATCGCCAAGGAGCCGATCTCGATGGAGACGCCGATCGGCGACGACGAGGATTCGCACCTCGGCGACTTCATCGAGGACACCAACGTGATGTCCCCGATCGACGCCACCACCGACATCAACCTGATCGAGACCGTGCGCAACGTGCTGGCCGGGCTGACCCCGCGCGAAGCCAAGGTGCTGCGCATGCGCTTCGGCATCGACATGAACACCGACCACACCCTGGAAGAAGTCGGCAAGCAGTTCGACGTGACCCGCGAGCGCATCCGCCAGATCGAAGCCAAGGCGCTGCGCAAGCTGCGCCACCCCAGCCGTTCGGAGACGCTGCGCAGCTTCCTCGACGTGGAGTGATCGCTCCCGACCCGCAGTATCGAAGCCCCGCAATCGCGGGGCTTCGCTTTTCTGACCACGACTTTAAGGGCGAACCGGGCCGGCATGGCGCCGCGCCATCCCGTGCCACACGGCAAGTTGCAATGGGCCAGCGGCAAGCGCGAAGACCCCGATTCGATGCTGCCGTCGACAGCTGGACCGCGCATCCATCGAAAGCGGTCTGCAACCGGGCGAGTGACCGACCTCGGCTGCATTGCTACGATAGGCATACGGGCCTATAGCTCAATGGTTAGAGCAGAGGACTCATCGAAAGGTGACGCCGCACAGGAATGCGCGGATGAAAACGGGAAGAATTCAGGGGAACCGCATCGCGGCCGGGCAACCGGCTGGCCGGCGGCAATCCTGAGCCGAGCCGGCGGTACACCGCCGGAAGGTGCAGAGACTACCTGAGGGCTGAAGCGCCCTTAATGACAGGCCAGAGCCTCCCGCACCCCACCAGCGCAGGCTGAGGGTGATGAGATAGTCCACGCCGGTGCGAAAGCATCGGGCAGCGTGAATCCTTTGGTTCCAGGTTCGAGTCCTGGTGGGCCCACCAAATAGCCATCCATTGACGTCCAGAGCAGTCCACTCGACCACGTCAGAGCAAGCATTTTACTTGGCTTATCGTTCATCGCTGTCCATGGTCGTCCAGTTGAATCCGCCCAGGAAGTGAGTCACGCTGTGAGTCAATCAGCCCTCTTCCATGGGCTGACTCACACATCGCTGACTCACATGCTCACTGACACCAAGATCCGAGCCCAGAAGCCGCGTGAGCGCGCGTATCGCGTCGCTGATGCTCAGGGCCTATGCCTCGAGGTACGCCCGAGTAGCGCCAAAGTCTGGCGGTACCGCTACCGGCACGCCGGCCAGGCGAGCATGATCACCCTTGGCGAATTCCCAACCATGGGGCTGGCCGACGCTCGTGCAGAGCGAGACCGACTTCGGGCCCTGGTCCGATCTGGCGCGAATCCTGCGCACGTGGCTCGCGTAGAGCGCATCACAAAGGCCGGGCAGGCTGCGACCACCTTCGGCGCCGTTGGCTTGGAGTTGCTGGAGAAGCGCGCCAAGGAGGGGTTGAGCCCTCAGTCTGTAAAGCGCGAGCGCCGACTGATCGAGAAGGACATGGCCAGCATCCGAGACTTGCCGATCACAGAAGTGACTGCGCCGCTGCTTCTGGATGCGTTGCGAAAGCTTGAGCGTCGCGGAGTGATAGAGACCGCCCACCGCGCCCGAGCGCACGCGGGCCAGGTGTTCCGCTACGCCATCGCCACCGGCCGCGCTGAGCGGAACCCCGCGGCCGACCTGACGGGCGCTCTGGAGCAACCGAAGACAACCCATCTTGCCGCACTGACGGAGCCCGCAAAGATCGGGAAGCTGCTTAGGGCCATCGATGCCTACCAGGGCTCGCCAGTCACCACAGCCGCCCTCAAGCTCGCTCCGCTCTTCTTCGTTCGCCCAGGCGAGCTGCGAAGCGCCCGATGGGCTGACATCGACTTGGAGGGCGCTGAGTGGCGTTATACGGCCTCGAAGACCAAGACGCCCCATATCGTCCCCTTGGCAACCCAAGCAATTGCGATCCTCCGGGAGCTCCACCCTCTGACACAGCGGAGCGAGTACGTCTTTCCAAGTGTCCGCGGCGCGTCCAGGCCTATGAGCGAGAACACAATCAACGTGGCCCTACGGACAATGGGCTACGACGGGAGCGTGATGACTGGGCACGGCTTCCGCGCAATGGCTCGTACCGTGCTGGACGAGGTGCTTGGGTTCCGACCGGACTTCATCGAGCACCAGCTTGCCCATGCAGTCCGGGATCCGCTTGGGCGGGCCTATAACCGCACCGCGCACTTGGCGGAGCGGAAAAAAATGATGCAGGCGTGGGCGGACTACTTGTATCAACTCGCTAGTGAGACGACCTGCGCCAGGAAGTAGCAACTACCGCGGCTCAACAGCTACTACAACCACGTGCTCAAGCAGACAGGCTCATTACCCCTATCCGACGACACCTTTGATCGAAGCGGGAGTTGACCCAACCAAATTACCTCACACCTTCTCGCGGCATTTCGGCGGCTATGCAGCTTCCCGATACTCGTAATACGGGTGCTGGCGGTCATCGAAGATGGCGTAGAGCTCCTGCAGGTTGGCGTAATCGGGGTTCAGCCAAGCGTCGATGTGCTCGGGCTTGATGTTGATGATCGTCCGGTCGTGGCCGGCGGCTGCGACCTCCGGCTCCGGGTCGTCCGTGATGGCGGCGAATGACCACAGTTCCGGCTCGAGGCCCTTCGGGTCGGTCCAGTGGGAAAACAGGCAGGGCACGTACATCGGCCCTCCGTCCCGAGGCGTGAACTGCAGCACCTGATTCTTGCCGTCCTTGCCCTCGACGTTCTCGTAGAAGGTCTCGACCACGATTAGGGCATGAGTGTGCCCGAACTGCCCCTTCCAGAAGCCCTCCAGATTGTCCCGGCGGGCGTTGTAGGTGCCGGGATAGCGGGTGTCGTAGAAGGCCGGCTTGCCGGCCGGGCGGCAACCGTAGCGCATGGGATAGACGACGCGCTTGCCCTCTTCGGCCACCATGACCGTCGCGTAGTTGCCCGGAAAAAAACGGGCGTCACGCGGCAGGGGGCTTGTGCGGTGCAGGTCTCTGAGCCGCTGGGAGGCCTTGCCGATCTTGTCGGTGGCAATCCGCTGGTCGTTCTGGGCCTTCTTGGTGATCTTGGTCTGCAAGGCGCGCTCGGCGTCCGCCAAGCGCTTCTTCAGGGCGAACAGCCCCTGCTCCACGGCTGCGATCTGGCCAGCTTCCAAAGCTTCGATCATGTGGCGGATTCGGGCCTCATCGCCACTGCTGGCGTCCGCGAACGCATCCAGGAGCGCCTTGGGGAACTTTGGAGTCTCCGCGCCTGATTGCCATTGCCGGAACAGGCGCACGTACTCGGCGATGCCAAGGGTCGCACCGAACTCCCGCTTGTACTTGCGGTAGTCCTGCCAAGCTTGGGCGGAATAGCACATGACGCCTCCATCATCAGAATTTTCTGTCCTTACGACAAGTGTTTCCCTGATGGGGTGACGAGGTATCCGACACCAGCATGGCGGGTCTCAAAGCACGAGTCGTGCGCCTGGTGCCATCGGGGTCATGGCGAGGCGCTTTCTGTGCTGAGGGAAAAACAGTCGCAGTGGACGGGTCACTGCATGGAGAGACGCCCAGCAGGGCTGAGCGGATCAGTCGACGCGAACCGGACTTTTCTGACCCCTCGACTGGGACTTGGCTGATGTCCTCCCATCGCTTGACCAACAACACTGTGCTCGTTGGCAACGCACGGGACCGGCCCACCGGCTAGGACATCCACCCGTCGCGCGCCCCGCCAGGGATGACGGGGCGGCCAACCGCGCCAAGACCCGGGTTTCGCCTCAGGAAGTCCTTGAGCTGTCGGGTGGAAGTGTGCGCCGCAAAAGCCAGTTAGTAGTATTACTACTAACAGACTATCATGGCCCGTCTCAAACGGTGAGCCCGCCGTCCCCGAGACTGCCGCCATGTTCGATCCCCCCTCGCCCCTCCTCCCGCCTGGCGTCATCGGACCTGCCGATGCTGACGCGCCAGAGCTTGCGCTCCCCCTGCTGTCGAACCGGGTGACCTGCGGCTTCCCGTCGCCGGCCGAGGACTTCTATGGCGAGAACGACGCGCTGGACCTCAACCGGCACTGCATCCTCAATCCCGTCTCGACCTTCTTCATGCGGGCCGACACCGGGATCTCGATGATCAACTTCGGCATCTACCCCGACGACACGCTGATCGTGGATCGCAGCATCACGCCGCGACACGGCCACATCGTGATCGCCATCTGGGACAGTGGCTTCACCTGCAAGCAGCTGCAGCGGCGCGGCAGGCGTTTCGAGCTGCATTCCGGGCATCCGGACTATCCCCCGATCTTGGTTCCCCCCGACATGGAGCTGGAGATCTGGGGTGTCGTGACTTGGAACTTCCGTCAACTCCTGGGGCGCAAGCGATGAGCGACATCCCGCAGAGCTGGAAGTACAAGCTGAAGCCGATGGAAGGCCCGCGCTGGCCGCTGCGGTGCCGCCACGTGTTTGCCGCCGACGATGTCCTGCGGCTGCAGGCAGGCCTGTGGCCGCGCGACATGGACGACCGCTGGGCGATCTGGCTGGACGGCGATGTGTTGCGGTGCTGGCGTTCCTGGACCGGTGCCTGCGTCTATGAGGCCCATCTGGCCTTGCACAACGATGGATCGGCCACCGCGGTGATGCTGGACGTGCTGGATGAGCCGGAGACCTATGCCCGCGCCACCACTGAAGAGGCCGAATTGCAGCGCTTCGAGGGCGTGTTGAGCCTGATCCGCCAGCTGCCCGGTGAAGCGGAATCGACCGTCCATCTGCCCGTGGGCTGATGGGCGCACGGAGGGACAACGCATGTTCGGCCTGGTCGACGGCAACAACTTCTATGCCTCCTGCGAGCGGGCGTTCAAGCCCGAGCTGCAGGGCGTGCCCGTCTGCGTGCTGTCCAACAACGACGGCTGCGTGATTGCGCGTAGCCAGGAGTGCAAGGATCTCGGGATTGGGATGGGCCAGCCCATCCATGAGGTGTCGCCGGCGCTGCGCCGGCAGCTGCGGATCTTCTCGGCCAACTTCGCCCTCTACGGCGACCTGTCGGGACGAGTGGTGTCGATCCTGCGCGACCAGTTCGCCCGGGTGGAGGTGTACTCCATCGACGAGTCCTTCGTGGACTTCCAAGGCATCCGGGCGGAACGGCGCGAGCAAGTCGCCGCCGAGGTGCGTGCCCGAATCCGGCAGTGGGTGGGCATTCCCTGCTGCGTGGGAATCGGGCCAACCAAGACACTGGCCAAGCTGGCCAACAAGCTTGCCAAGAAGACGCCCCACGGCATCGTGACAGTGCTGCCCGGTGATGCGGCGCTGGAGCGTTTCCCCGTGGAGGATGTCTGGGGCGTGGGGCGCCGCCTCACGGCGCGGCTGGGTGCCGAGGGCATCCTGACCGCGGCAGACCTGTGCCGCGCCGACCCCGAAACGCTCCGGGCGCGCTACGGCGTCGTGTTGGCCCGCACCCAGCGCGAGCTGCAGGGCATCGCCTGTGCGGACCTGGAAGAGAGCGAGCCGGACAGGAAGCAGATCGTGGTCAGCCGCTCCTTCGGCCGCGAGGTCGTCGCGTTGGAGGACCTGCAGCAGGCCGCGGCGACCTTCGCCCAGCGCGCCTGCGAGAAGCTGCGGGCCCGCTCCCTGCAGGCCAATGGCGTCTGGGTCTGGTGCAACACCAACCCCTTCAAGCCGGACGCCCCGCAATACCACCCTTCCGGCGCCATGTCCCTGATCGCCCCCACGTCCGACACCCGCGAGGTGCTGCGCTTGGCGCAGCACCTCGTGCGGGCGATGTATCGGGAGGGCTATCGCTACAAGAAGGCAGGCGTCGGCCTGCTGGATCTGACTCACGGCGACCACCAGCAAGCGGATCTGTTCGCACAGGCCGATCCGCGCTCCAAGACCCTGATGGACGTGATGGATCGGGCCAATGCGCGCTTCGGGAGAGGGGCGCTAGGACTGGCGTCGAGTGCCTGGCGTCCGCGCAAAGGGGCGCTAGAGAAGCCGGTATGGAGGATGAATCAGGCGACGCTGTCGGGGCGATATACGACAAGCTGGGGTGAGCTTGCTGTCGCCAGATAAGGAGTGAGAAGCGGACGACTGATTTCGGCCAGAAGCTGACCTTCGCACTGCTCAAGCCCCCGGGACTCACGAGTGCTCGACCCGGGCGTGCGTGTGGCCGCGCCGGTCCAGCCAGGCTATGTCCTAGAGAATTCCTTCAATGAGGTGCTTCAGATCCATGCCTAATACACCCCCGGTCGGAGCTCCCAGAACCTTGAGTTCGTCGTACGCGTTTCCAGGAATCGCGTTCTTCAATTGCTTGAACACGAACTTTCCCTTGGCGCCTTTGAGCGGTCGAGCTTGGAATCCTGCCCAAACCGCAGCGTTCACGGGGCCACCGCCACCCGCGTGAAATTCCTGATTGTGCGCGGCACGCTGGGAATCAAACTGCTGCGAAATCGCAGCACTGTGCTTGGCCAAGACGCCTGCCAAATGTGCGTCCGCGTCGGCCTTGGTGCAGCCTAGGAACACCTCTAGAAACCGCGGATTGCAGTAATACGCTTCCACGTCTGACTCGGCGGGCAGCCAAAGCGTGATCCCTTCTGCGGCGTACGTTGAAATGAGTTCGTTAGCTTCGTCGTCAGTCATCGAGTCTCGATCTCGATGCACGACGATCTTGAACTTGCCGCCCATTGCTTCCGCAAGTTCTTTAGCTTGCTTAGGCGTTGCGAGGCTCTTATAGCCGAGGCCGGGTAGGACAGCAGTCACGCGGTCGACCTCTGGCCATTGCGACAGCAGATTTCTAAGCATTGACGTGTTTGAGTCTTCAGAAAGCATCAACACCCGCTTGCCGAAGGCACCCCATCCCAATGCACGTTCGACGACTGAACGGTCTTTTGATGCGATTTGACCGTCATGCAGCCAAAAAACACTAGTGGTTGGAGGCGCTCCTCGCACAACGAAGGGTGAATGCGTAGAGAGGATGATCTTGATGCCTCTCTCCGCCGCGATCTTGCCCAGCGCAGCCACCAGTTTTTCTTGCACGTCTGGATGTAGGTGGATATCCGGCTCATCGATGAGTAATACGCCCGGGTTGAACAATAGGACGTAGCAGAAAATTTGAATGAGCTGGAGGAATCCAGTTCCGGCCAGTTCCAACCCCCTGGTGACACCGTTCACAGTAACGTCGCACGAAATATGAAGATCTTTGTCTTCGTCGTGAGTCACGTTGATTGAAATGGGGCCGAGAATCGACGCAATCCACCTCTCAATGGTCTGAATGTTGTCTGGATCATCTTGCTTCAGGAGCAGAAGTGCGTTTCGGAGAATCACGTTCGAGTCTCCGAAGCTGCACGCCTTCATGATTACTTTCTTCGATCGCCTTTCTTCCCGATTTGGTACGCCGGAAATGCCCGGTATGTAGGCAGAAAAGAACCGTCGCTTAGTGCGTAGTAGTTGGCCAAGGTCGGCGGGGATGTGCCCCGAAATTGAAATGCCTGCATTTCTTGCAGATCTCAGCAGGCAGTGAGCATCCACCATCGACCCGTCGTCCTTTCGGAACGACATTGAGACCTTGGAAGACGGCGTGCCTTCTTTGTTGCCCCAGTTCGCTCCGTGGCCAAGCGTCTTGTAGTCATTCGTAGGGAGGTAATCAAGCTCTTCTACGCCGACCGTTGCGGTTTTGGTTGCCTCGATTCTTTCCGCTTGACGCATCACGCAGCACGCCAAGTGCACTGCCTGCAGGACGGAGGATTTTCCGGACCCGTTCGTCCCGACGAGCAGATTGACGTCCGAGAGGTCGAGCTCGAGATCTTTGGTCTTCTTGAACCGCTCGATCCTAAGTTTCTTGAGTTCCAAGGAGCATGCCTTCGTCGGATTCCAACCTAAAGCTATCCTGATGCGTTAAGGGACGCAACGGAGCCCACGGGCCCAGGAAGTCTGCAAGCGGCCAAGTCCGAACTTCATTTTAGGACTCGGCGCAGACCCGAAGCACACCGCGACAGAAGCGCGCAGAATGTCCGCTTCGGGTCGCATCACGCCTTGCTTCTGCACATAAGCGAACTCTGACCCCCCCTCATTAGCAGGAGTTGGTCATGGCAATTTTTCACACGCCTCAATCCCGGCACCCTTGGAACAAGGGAAAGCTGGTCGGCCAGAAGGCCCCGCTCAAGCTGAAGGACATCTGGGCTATCCGAATCAGGCTCCAGCTTGGCCAAAAGGTTCGTGACCTGGCCTTGTTCAATCTGGCGATCGACTCGAAGCTTCGAGCCTGCGACCTGGTGAAGCTCCGGGTATCAGACGTCTCTCATGGCGGGCAAATGGCGTCACGTGCCGGGGTGATGCAACAGAAGACGGGCCGACCCGTCCAGTTCGAGATCACCCAATCGACTCGTGAGGCCGTCCAGGATTGGATCCAGAAGGCCGGACTTACGTCATCGGACTTCCTGTTCACCAGCCGCGTTTCGGACTCGCCTCACCTGTCGACACGGCAGTACGCCCGGATAGTCCATCACTGGGTCGAGGAAGCCGGGCTCGAATCAGCCTCCTATGGAACCCACACGATGCGAAGGACCAAGGCATCGTTGATCTACCGCCGCACCAGGAACCTGCGTGCCGTCCAGCTCTTGCTTGGGCACACGAAGTTAGAGAGTACCGTGCGTTACCTAGGCATCGAGGTAGATGACGCCTTGGAGATCGCCGAGCAGACAGATGCCTGAACCCATATGGCCTGCTCCTCGACCTTAGGGGGTCGCGGAGCGGGTAGTTTCGGACGTTGGCCCACCAAGAATTTACGTCGAATTTACGTAGCGGCGACTCTGTCGAATAGAGGCTTTACGCACACCTTCCCGAGAATTTCGCCGTGGCCATGAGGCCTCGCAAACGGTTCTCGAGCAGGTAGATGAAACAGGTCCTATTCCGACAGCGCGAAGCATGCGCGCCCCTGATTGCGTTGTTGGCGCTGGTCGTGGGTGGCATGAGTCTGGCCTCGCAGACCAAGGCTGCCGACTTCAGCGGCAATGCCGCCCTTACCACCGACTACGTCTGGCGTGGCAGCACCCAGACGCAGGGCGATCCTGCCGTGCAGGCTGGCTTCAAGCTGTCCGGCGATTCCGGGCTCTACGCGTCCATCTGGGGCTCGAACGTCAGGTTCGCGCCGGAAATCGGGGCCGATACCGAACTGGATTTCACTGTCGGCTGGGGCAAGGCCCTTTCCGACGACTGGACCGCGGACGTCAACGTCCTGCGCTACCAGTACCCCTCGACCGCGGTCGACCTGAACTGGACCGAGCTCAACGGCACCCTGACCTACCGGGGCAACTACTGGGCATCAGTGGGTTGGTCGAATCGAGCGCTTGGCTATGATGCCGCGGGGGTCTACACGCTGGTCGGCGCGAAATTCCCGGTCAACGACGCGCTGCGCATCGAAGCCTCACTCGCCCGCTACTCCCTCGACGACGCGGTGGTCGCCGGCAGCGGCTATTCGCACGGCCAGCTCAGCGCGATCTGGGCGTTCAAGGCTCCGCTCGAGCTGCGCCTCACCGCGCACGCCACCGACACCCGTGCCAAGCGCCTCCTCGGTGATGACTTCGCCGGCAGCCGCATCGAAGCGTCGCTGCAGGCCAGCTTCTGATTCGGCAAGCAAGGAGACCCCTCATGCCCATCTGGCTCACCTTCGTTTGCAGCGCCGCGGTGATCGTGGCCTGCGCCTATCTGCTCTACGTGATCCTGCGCCCGGATCGGTTCTGACGAGACACCACCATGATCGAAACATTCCTCGTTTTCGCGCTGGCGATCGGCCTAGGTTGGCCGCTCGGGTGCTATCTCGCCGCGGTGATGCGCGGCGGGCCAATGCGCGGTGATCGCGCGTTCGAATTGATCGAAAGGCCGCTGTATCGGTTGCTCGGCGCCGATCCGGCGCGCGGCATGAATTGGCGCGGCTATGCCAAGGCCTTCGCCCTCAGCAATCTCGTCGTGGGCCTGCTGGTGTGGGCGCTGTTCATGACCCAGGCTTGGCTGCCGCTGAATCCCGACGCCATCCCCAACATGCGCTGGGACACCGCGCTGCACACGATGGTGTCGTTCCTGACCAACACCAACCAGCAGCACTACTCCGGCCAGGCGCAGCTGTCCTATCTCTCGCAGATGGTCGGCATCGTCGGCCTGCAGGTGATCACGCCGATGATGGGCCTGGCGCTGGTGGTGGCCACGCTGCGCGCGTTGATGGGCGGGCGAGCGGTCAAGCGCTCAGCCGATGCCCTGTCGGCATCGACCAGCGAAGCCGACGTCGGCAACTACTGGGCCGACGTGGTGCGCCCGACGCTGCGCTTCATGCTGCCGCTATGCCTGCTGTGGAGCGTGCTGCTGACCTCGCAGGGCGTGCCTTCAACCTTGCAGGCGGGGCCGGTGGCGACGCCGGTCGATGCCTCGGTGGAAATGAAGGAACAGAAGATCCCGCTGGGCCCGGTGGCACCGATGGTCGCAGCCAAGCAGCTGGGTTCCAACGGTGGCGGCTGGTATGGCCCCAACAGCGCGACGCCGCTGGAAAACCCGACCCCGCTGTCCAACTTCATCGAGCTGCTGGGCATCCTGCTGATCCCGGTGTCGGTGGTGTTCATGGTCGGCCCGTTCACCGGGCGCCGCCGCTTCACCGGGCTGGTATTCGGCAGCATGCTGCTGATGTCGGTCCTGTCCACCGGCGCGTCGCTGCTGCTGGAACAACACGGCCCGTTCGCGTCGGCGCTGATGGAAGGCAAGGAGGTTCGGCTCGGCGGCGACGCATCCGCGCTGTGGTCATCCATCACCACCCAGGTCAACAACGGCTCGGTCGATGCGATGCACGACTCGCTCAGCCCCCTGACCGGCCTGGTGTCGCTGGGCAACATGCTGATCAACGCGATCTGGGGCGGCGTGGGCTGCGGCCTGCAGCAGTTCCTGGTCTACCTGCTGCTGGCGGTGTTCCTGGCCGGCCTGATGACCGGGCGCACGCCGGAACTCTTCGGCCGCAAGATCGAGGCACGCGAAGTGCGGCTGCTGTCGCTGCTGGTATTGCTGCAGCCGATCGTGGTGCTGGGCTTCACCGCGCTGACGCTGGCGATGCCGTCGATCACCGGCAACTCCAATCCCGGCTTCCACGGCATCAGCCAGGTCTTCTACGAGTACACCTCCGCCTTCGCCAACAACGGCTCCGGCTTCGAGGGCCTGGGCGATGCCACCTACTGGTGGAACCTGAGCTGCGCGGCGGTACTGGCACTTGGCCGCTATCCCGCGCTGATCGTGCCGCTCGCCGTCGCCGCCGGCCTGGCCTGCAAGCGCCACGCGCCGGAAGGCCCCGGCAGCCTGCGCATCGAAACCCCCACCTTCGCGCTCACCACCATCGCGGTGATCGTGATCCTGACCCTGCTGCAGTTCATGCCCGCACTGGTGCTCGGCCCCGTCGCCGACCACCTGAGCCTGGCGGCGCGTTGAGGAATGCCCCGATGATCCAACAGACCTATGAAGCGAAAACGCAGCGCGGCCATCCCGCGCTGGTGGATGCCGCCGCGCTACGCTCCTCGGTGCGCGATGCGTTCCTGAAACTCGCGCCGCGCCACATCGTGAAAAGTCCGGTGATGGCAGTGGTGCTCGTCGGCACCCTGCTGGCCGCGCTGATCACGATCAGCGGCAATGCCGCCGCCGGCTTCGGCTGGACGGTGACCGCGATCCTGCTGGTCACCGTGCTGTTCGGCAATTTCGCCGAAGCGGTGGCCGAGGCGCGCGGCCGCGGCCAGGCCGCCTCGCTGCGGCGCGCGCGCAAGGATCTGGTGGCGCGCAAGCTGCACGATCCGAAGGGCTACGCCACCGCACTGCGCGGCGATGAAGTGCAACTCCCCGCCGCCGAATTGAAGCCCGGCGACCTGGTGGTGATCTCGGAAGGCGAGTTGATTCCCGCCGATGGCGAGATCGTGCACGGCCTGGCCACCATCAACGAGGCCGCGGTCACCGGCGAATCCGCGCCGGTGCTGCGCGAGGCCGGCACCGACCGCAGCGGCGTGATCGGCGGCACCAAGGTGCTGTCGGACGAGATCGTGGTGCGCGTCACTGCGGAACCGGGGCACAGCTTCCTCGACCGCATGATCGCACTGGTCGAAGGCGCGAACCGGCAGAAGACACCGAACGAGATCGCGCTGACCATGCTGCTGGCCGCGATGACCCTGACCTTCCTGGTCGTCTGCGCCACGCTGCCGGCAATCGGTGCCTTCGTCGGCGTCAAGGTCGATCCGCTGCTGCTGATCGCGCTGCTGGTCTGCCTGATCCCGACCACCATCGGCGGCCTGCTGCCGGCCATCGGCATCGCCGGCATGAACCGCGCGCTGTCGGCCAACGTGCTGGCCAAATCCGGCAAGGCGGTGGAAGTGGCCGGCGACGTGGACGTGCTGCTGCTCGACAAGACCGGCACGATTACCCACGGCGACCGCCAGGCCACCGCCTTCCATGCGCTGGCCGGCATCAATGCCGAACAGCTGCGCGATGCCGCGCTGCTGTCCTCGCTGGCCGACCCGACCCCGGAAGGCAAGTCCATCGTGCGTCTCGCGCGCGAACAGGGCGCGGCGATGCAGGATCCGGCGCAAGCGCATTACCTCCAGTTCACCGCGCAGACGCGCATGTCGGGCGTGGACTTGCCTGGCAACGGCCGCGACGGCGGCGCGCGGGTGATCCGCAAGGGCGCGGGCGATGCCATCGAACGCCATGTGCGCTCGCTCGGCGGCGAGGTGCCGGCCGAACTGAAGGCGCGCATCGAACAGGTCGCGCGCCAGGGCGCGACGCCGCTGGTGGTCAGCGAAGGCAAGTTCGTGCTCGGCGTGGTCGAGCTGTCCGACGTGGTCAAGCACGGCGTCAAGGACAAGTTCGCCCGCCTGCGCGCGATGGGCATCAAGACGGTGATGATCACCGGCGACAACCCGCTGACCGCCGCCGCCATCTCCGCCGAGGCCGGCGTGGACGATTACATCGCCGAAGCCACGCCCGAGGACAAGCTGGCGCGCATCCGCAGCGAACAGGCCGGCGGCCGGCTGGTGGCGATGGTCGGCGACGGCACCAACGACGCGCCGGCGCTGGCGCAGGCCGACGTGGGCCTGGCGATGAACTCCGGCACCCAGGCGGCGAAGGAAGCCGGCAACATGGTCGATCTGGATTCCGATCCGGCCAAGCTGCTGGCGGTGGTCGAAGTCGGCAAGCAGCAGCTCATCACCCGCGGCGCGCTGACCACGTTCTCGCTGGCCAACGATGTGTCCAAGTATTTCGCCATCCTGCCGGCGCTGTTCGCTGCAGCGATCCCCTCCATGGCTGCGTTGAACGTGATGGGTCTGTCCAGCCCGCAGAATGCCGTGCTGGCCGCGCTGATCTTCAACGCGCTGGTGATCCCGGCGCTGATCCCGCTCGCCCTGCGCGGCGTGCGCTTCAAGCCGGCCAGCGCCACCGTGCTGCTGCGCCGGAACATGCTGCTCTACGGCGTCGGCGGCGTGCTGCTGCCGTTCGTCGCCATCAAGCTGATCGACCTCGCGCTGGTCGCGACGATCGGCGCCTGAGGAACTCGACATGAATCAACCCATCACCTTGCAGGACAACATCGGCCTGCGCGCGCCGCTGCTGTTCGCCATCGCCATCCTGCTGCTGTTCGGCCTGCTGTATTCGCTGCTGGGTGCCAGCCTTGGCCGCGTGCTGTTCCCGGCGCAGGCGCAGGGCAGCCTGATCGAACGCGACGGCACGGTCGTCGGCTCGGCGCTGGTCGCGCAGCCGTTTGCCGATCCGCGCTACTTCCAGCCGCGCCCGTCCGCCGCGAACTACGACCCGATGGCCGCCGCCGGCAGCAACCTGGCGCGCAGCAACCCGGCGCTGCACGAACGCATCGCCAAGACCAGGCTTGCGATTGCCGAACGCGACGGCATCGCGACGGCGCAGGTGCCGGATGATCTCGTCACCCAGTCCGGCGCCGGGCTCGACCCGCACGTCAGCCCGATGGGCGCGCGCGTGCAGGCCGCCCGCGTGGCCCGCGCCCGTGGCCTCGACCAGGCGGTGGTGGAGCGGCTGGTCGATCAGGCCATCGAGCCGAAGCAGCTCGGCGTGCTGGGCCAGCCGCGCGTCAACGTGCTGCGCCTGAACCTGGCGCTGGATGCCATGGCGCGCTGAGCCGGCGCACAATCCGCGCATGCACAGCGATCCCTCCACCTCCGGCATCGACAGGCACGAGCGCGCCGATGCGCTGCTGGGCGAGCTGCGCAAGCACGACGGCGGCCGCCTGACCCTGTTCCTGGGCGCCGCGCCGGGCGTCGGCAAGACCTACGCGATGCTGTCGCGGGCGAAGGAGCTGCGCAGACAGGGCGTGGACGTGGTGGTGGGGCTGGTGGAGACGCATGGCCGCAGCGAGACCCAGGCCTTGCTGGAGGGACTCGAAGTACTGCCGCGCCGGCGCGTCGAATACCAGCAGCGGGTGCTGGAAGAACTCGACCTCGACGCCCTGCTGGCGCGCAAGCCCAAGGTCGCGCTGGTGGACGAACTGGCCCATCGCAACGTGCCCGGCAGCCGCCACGAGCGACGCTGGCAGGACGTGGCGGAACTGCTGGACGCCGGCATCGACGTCTATACCACCGTCAACATCCAGCACCTGGAGAGCCTCAACGACATCGTCCACCGCATCACCGGCGTACGCGTGTCGGAGACCGTGCCGGACGCGGTGTTCGACCGCCTGCGCGACATCAAGCTGATCGACCTGCCGCCACGGGAACTGATCGAGCGCCTGCAGCAGGGCAAGGTCTACGTGCCGGAACAGGCGGCGCATGCGCTGCAGGCATTCTTCTCGCCCTCCAACCTCACCGCCTTGCGCGAGCTGGCGATGCAGACCGCCGCCGACCGGGTAGACAGCGACCTGCGTGAAGCCCAGGCCGCGCGCGGCCTGCCGGGCACACCGCTGCGGCGGCGCGTGCTGGTCGCGATCGACGGTCGCGGCCAGTCCGAATACCTGGTGCGGATCTCGCGCCGGCTGGCCGAGCGCCGCGACGCGCCGTGGACCGTGGTGACGGTGCAGACCGGCGCCGCCGACGCCAGCCAGCAGCGAGAACTCGACCACGCCTTCGCACTCGCGCGCCGGCTCGGCGGCGAGACGGAAGTACTGCATGGCGGCAACGTGGTTGACGCCATCCTCGACCACGCCGCGCGCAGCGGGGTCTCCACAATCGTGCTCGGGCGCACCCGCGAGCGCCCGTTCGCGCGCATGTTCAACCGCACCCTGACCCAGCAACTGCTGCAACGCGGCGCGCATTACGAACTCACCATCTTCAGCACGCCCGAAGCGCGGGCGAAGGCGCGCCGGACGGAGCGCCGCATCGGCAGCTGGCTGAGCCGCAACGATGTCGGGCTGGCAGTGCTGGCCGCCCTGCTCGCCACCGGCGCGAGCGCGCTGACCGAACGCTGGTTCGGCCTCGACGACCTGTCGATGGTGTTCATCGTGGCGGTGGTGATGGTGGCGTCGAAAACGCGCATGGCGGCGGCGGTGCTGGCGGCCGCGCTGTGCTTCCTGTCCTACAACTTCTTCTTCCTCGATCCCCGCCTGACGTTCTTCATCGGCGCGCGACAGGGCGTGGTCACGGTATTCCTGTTCCTGGCCGCGGCGCTGGTGGCCGGCCGGCTGGCCTCGCGCCTGCGCATGCAGGTGGTGGCGCTGCGCGCCGCGAACGCACATGCAACCGCGCTGCAGGCGCTTGGCCGGCAACTGGCCGCCGCAGCCGACTTGGGGCAGGTGCTGGAAGCCGGCCGCCGCGCCCTGAAGCTGGCCACCGGCGCCGATGCCTTGGTGCGGGCCGGGGACGACCCCATCGGGACAGGCGATGCTCCAACCCTGTCCGACAGGGATCGCGCCGCCGCCGACTGGGCGCTGCGACACGGCCAGGTCGCGGGGCGCCACACCGACACGCTGGGCCATGCCGACTGGTGGTTCCTGCCGCTTGCGGGTGACAGCCGGCCGATCGGTCTGGTCGGGCTACGCTTTCCGGACAGCACGCCGCGCCCAGGCCCGGAGCAGAGCCGCTTGGTCGAAGCGATGGCCGACGACATCTCCCAGGCCATCGTACGCACCCAGCTGGTGACCGACCTGGAGAACGCGCGGGTGACCGGCGAAACCGAACGCCTGCGTTCAGCGCTGCTGTCGTCGGTGTCGCACGACCTGCGTTCACCGCTCGCCGCGATGATCGGCGCCGCCGGGAGCCTGCAGCATTACGGCGACTCGATGGATGCGAAGGATCGTCGCGACCTGCTGGACACCATCCATCTGGAGGGCGAACGGCTGGATCGCTACATCCAGAACCTGCTCGACATGACCCGGCTCGGCCACGGCGGATTGACGCTCAACCGCGACTGGATCGGTGTGGACGAACTGGTTGGCTCGGCGGTGTCGCGATTGCAGCGCTACCAGCCCGGCCTGCGCTTTGACCTGCGCATCGCGACGAAGCTCGATCCGCTGTGGGTGCATCCGGCCTTGCTCGAACAGGCCCTGTTCAACGTGCTGGAAAACGCCGCGAAATTCTCGCCGCCCGGCGAACCGATCGAAGTGGATGCCCGCAACGCCGACGGCGCGCTGCGGATCGATGTCATCGACCGCGGCCCCGGCATCCCGGAAGACGAACGCAGGCGCATCTTCGACATGTTTTTCAGCGTGGAACGCGGCGACCGTGGCCGTCAGGGCACCGGGCTGGGGCTTGCCATCACCCGCGGCATGGTCGGCGCGCACGGCGGCAGCGTCGAAGCACTGCCCGGCCACGATGGTCGTGGCACCCTGATCAGGATTACCCTGCCGCGGATGACGCCTGCATCTGCCAACGCATGAGCGAAACCACCGCAGCCGCGCCCGCGCGCATCCTCGTGATCGACGACGAGCCGCAAATCCGCAAATTCCTCGACATCGGCCTGCGCGCGCAGGGCTATCGCGTTGAAAGCGCGACGGATGGCGAAGCCGGCTTGCAGGCGCTTGCTACGCATGGCGCCGATCTCGTCATCCTCGACCTCGGTCTCCCCGATCTCGACGGGCACGAAGTGCTCGCGCGGCTACGCGAATGGTCGCAGGCACCGGTGATCGTGCTGACGGTGCGTGCCGATGAACGCGAGAAGGTCGCCGCACTGGATGCCGGCGCCAACGACTACGTGACCAAACCGTTCGGAGTCCAAGAGCTGATGGCGCGGGTGCGCGCCCTACTGCGTTCGCATGCCACCGCAGGCGAAGCGCCTCCGATGTTCGACGACGGTCGGTTGCGGGTGGACTTGGCGCGGCGCGAAGTTTTCCTGCAAGGCAAGCCCGTGCAACTGGCGCGCAAGGAATATGCACTCCTGGCCTTGCTCCTGCAGCATTCAGGCCGCGTGGTCACCCAGCCACAGATCCTGCGCACGTTATGGGGCGGCCAACACGACCACGACACCCACTATCTGCGCGTGCTGGCCGGCAAGCTGCGGCAAAAACTTGGGGACGATGCCGCTAGGCCGCGATGGATTGCTACCGAGCCCGGCGTAGGCCTGCGTTTTATTGGCAGAAATTCCACTTCTTGAACAAGTTGCGAATGTCTGCTTCGGGTCGAACCCGGACATAGCCTATCGCCGGCTTGCCGGTGCTTACTCCCCGATGAAGGCTCTTGGCATGACCCTTGTCGTCGCCTTCGGAAGGCTCTGCCGCCGATGGATGCACGTTCGCAAACTCGCGTAATGAGCGAAGATTCACCGAACTAGCAGAAGATTCAAGGGCCAGAGCTGCGGGGGCCTTCAAATCACCACCCGGCTGCGTCCGTGCCGCAGTCCATGGGCTGCCGACGCGGGGCGCTATGCGGCATGGCCCTTGATCGGCCGCACGATCGGAAAATTCTTACGCGCCGATACGCTGTTTCCTGATCGGTTGTCTCTGCAGCTCAATGCACCATGCACCCTTAGCCAGGCCACCGCACCCAGCAAGGAATCAGATCGGACAACGCACTCTGTCAGTACGGAGTGGGCCGTGAAGGGGGCTGCGGGACTAACAGCCCGCAACAAAGCGCCGGCACCAACGCCGCCCACAGGGCGGCGTTGTCTTTTAGGAAAAGAGCAAATCTGCAAAGAATGACAGCCCAGCCTCATGATAGAGACACACCCGAGATCGAATGAAACAGGCAAGTAGTCTCGTTTCCAGGCTGGGCCACGCACCCCATTCATGAGTAGGATTGCTTCCTAACACTCATTCCGACACGACCATGACCGAGAAGGCCTATACCGCCGAGCAGGTGAAGGTGATTGAGCACGACCATGGTCACGCCGTGGTGGCTGCGGTCGCAGGATCCGGAAAGACAGAAACGCTTGTAGGTCGTGTCAGGCATCTACTGCGGGATCACAACCCCGAACAGATCGCTGTAGTTATGTTTAATCGTGATGCCCGGGAGTCCTTCCAGAACCGGTTTGAGAAAGCCATACGCACCAAGCCTCCTGAAGTGCGTACGTTCAATTCGATGGGCAACAAAATCGTCAACCGGTTCGTTCAGAACGGACTTCTCCCAGACGCCAAGATCGAAGACAAGGACTTTCGTCGGACGAAAATCGCTAGGGAATGCTTCTCTCAAGTATTCAAGAGCCTCAACGGCGATGACCAAGCTCCAGAAAGGGATCTAATCGAATCCTTTATCCAGTTTGTTCTGCTCGTGAAGTCCGACGTGCGTTCCGCTGAGGAGGTATTCGAAGCCGGCAAGTACGGAAAATCAGCCGCTGGCTTTGTGCAGGCCTTCCTCTTGTACGAACAGGAGCGGAAGCGACTGAAGCTCCGCTTCTTCGAGGATCAGATCTACGACCCTGTAAAGCTCATGCTCCACAACCCAGAGACCCAGAGGTATGTCGCCAACAAGGTCGATCACCTCATCGTCGATGAAGCGCAAGACATGAATGGCATTCAGATCGCGCTGCTTCGCATCCTGGCTGGCACGCGAGCGCAGGTGATGCTGGTAGGCGATGAGGACCAAGCAATCTATGACTGGCGCGGCGCTAAGCCGGACTACTTGATCCGCGGCTTTGAGGAGGACTTCACCAACGCGAAGCGCTACACACTTCCCCATACCTTCAGATTCGGTCATGAGCTGTCCCTTGCAGCCAGTCACCTCATCACTCACAACGCGAACCGAAACCCGAAGATCAGTATTTCGGCGGAGGGCACCCCTCGAACTCGGATCCATTGCCTAGGCCTGGCACTTGGTCTGACAGGAATAGGAAAGCACATCGAAAGAGTGCTGGCCGAGGGAACTCCGCCTGACGACATCGCAGTGCTTGTCCGGACTTATAGCCTAAGCGTATCCATCGAGCTGGAGCTTCACCAAGCGGGAGTCCCTTATTACGTCTACGGAAGACCACCTCTCACACGCATCCCGGAGATCAGTGCGCTGGTTGGCGTCCTGCAAATGGCTAGCGGGCGCTGGAAGCGCATGAACCAAGATGAAATTCGCTTCGTCATCCGGAGTCTGCTGCAACGCCCCGCCTTGTACCTGGATAAGGTCGCAGCGCAAGAAGTTGTCGACCGCGTCATGGATCATCCTGAAGGCATCTCTGATGCCATCCGCTCAGCAATTACTCCGAAGACTCAACGCTTCCAGGCTGATCAAATTCGTGACCGAGCCGACCTTCTGGAAATCATCGCCACGTGCACGCAGCCAGATGAGAAGGTTGTCGAGGTCATCGAACGGTATCTACAAGGAACGGAATTCGAAAAATCCATCGAAAAGCAGTCGCCGACCGTAGAGGCAGCAGATGCGATCTTGGCCAACGTCGCTGCGTTTAAGCTGATTGCTGCCCGTCACGAGGGCACCATTGAAGAGTTCCTTGACGAGATCGATCCCCTGATCGACTCGTCCAAAGTCGACCCTCCCGACGAGCCGCACGTATGGATCGGCTCCATACACAGAGCCAAAGGGGCCCAGTGGCCTGTCGTGTTTGTGCCCGGCATGTCAGCCAGGAGCTTTCCCCGCGACAACATCGATGATGCCTCCTACGAGGCAGAGCGCCGCCTGTTCTACGTCGCCGCCACGCGTGCCAGCGATGAGCTATATCTAGTCCATCCGGCGGACCCAGAGTTCGCGAATGCCACCGAAAACATCGAGGCAACAGAGGAGCGATCTTTGGCTAGCCCGGTGTCACCGTTCTTATGGGAGATGGACTTGGCCTTGGCACGTCATGCGGCTCGAGCGATTGAAACCGGAGGCCCTTTCCATACAGCCACTGTCACCCGCCCAAACATCGCCAACACCTACTTCAAGCGCTTTCCATATTCACAAGACTGGGCTTACCTGCGAAAACCGAAGGTGCATCGCGTTGCTCCAAGCAACCAGCTCAATGCTGCAGTACTTGCCTCCGGCACACGCGTGACCCACGAGGTCTTTGGCTCGGGTGTTGTGGACAAGTGGGTAGACCAAAAAGTGGTGCGCGTCGTATTCGACAACGGGGACAGTCGAATGCTGGTCGCGGCGCATGCTCCCCTTAAGCTCGCAGACCGATCTGGTGATGAAACGATCATCGATAGGGTACTTAGCCACATCTTCCGCCGCTAAGCACCACCGGTTCATGGGTAGCGTCGCAACCTACTGAAAAATTTTTCAGACCTATATTACAACTGTGAAGCAGGCAGTTCTGCTTCTCGTCTGGGCGCTTCGGTTCAAGCGCCCCGTGGAGGTCAACGCATGTGCGATGACACCAAAGAGACGATTGTTCAGGTGCTGACCGTTGCAGCCGTGATCCTCGCGGCCATCTTCGGCAGAACCAACACTCGGATCTGACTCGCCACGTTGCTGGCAGCACAGAAGGCCCGCCTCACCGGCGGGCCTTCTGCGTTTATGCCGCTGACTCAAGGAGCAGGAACATGCATCTGGTGGAAACGATGGCCTATACGGGCGAGAAACCCTGGCATGGCCTTGGCAACAAGCTGGCCCCGCAACAGCCCATCGAGGTGTGGCGGCAGCAGGCCGGGATGGACTGGAAGATCGAGGAGTCCGAAGTCCGCTACATCACGGGCAACAACAACCTGGGCGTCATCAATGCCTTCCCGGAGCAGAAGGTGCTGTACCGCTCGGATACCCGTTCGCCGCTGGCGGTGGTGAGCAAGCGCTTCAAGGTCGTGCAGCCAGGGGAGATCCTGGAGTTCTACCGTGACCTCACCAACCAGAGCGGTTTCGAGCTGGAGACCGCGGGCGTGCTGCGCGAAGGGCGCAAGTTCTGGGCGCTGGCCCGTACCGGCCAGAGCACGACGCTCAAAGGCCGGGACAAGGTGGATGGCTACCTGCTGTTGGCCACGGCCTGCGACGGCACGCTGGCCACCACGGCGCAGTTCACCTCCGTCCGGGTGGTCTGCAACAACACCCTGCGGGTGGCGCTGGGCAACAACAACGGGGCGGTGAAGGTGCCGCATCGCAGCGAGTTCGATCCCGAGGTGGTCAAGCGGCAGTTGGGAATCACGGTGGCGTCCTGGGATGGGTTCGTGGCGCGGATGAAGGCGCTGGTGGAGCGCCCGGTAGATCCGGATATGGTCGAAGGGCTGCTACGCCGGGTGCTGACCTACGCCGCGCCCGATGGGCGTCCCGATATCGTCAACGAACAGGCGCTGGCCAACGTCCGCGCGCTGTACGAGGGCGGCGGGCGTGGGGCGATGCTGCCTTCCAGCCGCGGCACGGCCTGGGGGCTGCTGAACAGCGTCACCGAGTTCGTCGATCATCATCGGCGGGCGCGCAGCGATGACCACCGCAGGGATGCCGCCTGGTTCGGGCAAGGCGCGCAGCTCAAGCAACGGGCGTGGGACGAGGCGATGAAGCTGGTGGCGTAATGGATCGCCCGTCACCGCGACAAAGTCCGGCCGTACGGCCGGGCAACCTCGCTGACGTTGTTCCGGATCCGCTGGACATCGCCTACATCGCCATGGGTGCCAGACAGGCCCTCGCAGAGTGGCGCGATGGCCCGCCAGCGCCCTTCCCGTTCGAAGGGGAGCTTGCCTACATCGAGGCATGCATCGAGCAGGCCCCCGCCTTGCAACGCGCCTGGGAGGCTGCCCAGGACCGCTGGGACTTTGTCTGGTGCTACGAGGTGGCTGAGCCCTTCGGCCTGGCCTACGGCAGGCACCTGCTGCAAGGCGGCGGGCCGGACGCCGCAACCAGATTGCTGCAATACCTCCTGGGTGATGCGTTGCTCCCGCCCTCCGCCTGATACCTCGTCCCTGCACGACCCACCGCGCCCGGCCTTTGGTCGGGCGTTTTCTTTTGGAGAACACCGATGAAGAAGCAAAGCGCTCTGCGGCTGGTCGACACCCGCACCATGGACCGCGAGCAATGGCTAGAAGTCCGCAAGGGTGGCATCGGCAGCTCGGATGCCGCCGCCTCCGTGGGCCTGTGCCCGTACAAGAGCCAGCTCGAGCTGTGGATGGTGAAGACCGGCAGGACACCGACCGAAGCGGCGCCGCCCGGTATGGATGACCCGCGCTACTGGGGCACGCTGCTGGAGCCGTATGTGGCCGTGGCTTACTCCCAGAAGACCGACCGCAAGGTACGGCGCTGCAATGCCGTGCTCCAGCATCCGACGTTCCCGTTCATGCTGGCGAACATCGACCGGGAGGTCGTGGGCTGCCCTGACGTCCAGATTCTGGAATGCAAGACCGCCGGCGAATGGGGCTCGAAGCTCTGGCGGGACGGTGTGCCTGAGTACGTCCAGCTGCAGGTCCAGCACCAGCTGGCCGTCACCAACCAGCAGGCCGCCGATGTGGCGGTGCTGCTTTGCGGCCAACGGCTGGAGATCCATCGCATCGAACGCGATGAGGAGGTCATCGCCCGGCTGATGGTGCTGGAAGCTCGGTTCTGGCAGTACGTCACCACCGACATCGAACCGCCGGCTGACGGTAGCGAGTCCGCCGGTAAAGCCCTGCGCCAGCTGTATCCCGGTGGTGGTAACACGCTCGACTTCTGCGAGAACCGGGGCCTCTCGGACACCTTCGCCGAACTGGTGGCCCTGAAAGACGAGCTGGAGGTGCGCGGCAAGCACGCAGAGCAGCTCAAGCAGACCCTGCAGCAGGCCATGGGCGATGCCGCCCGCGCGGTCTTCGCCACAGGCGAAGTGAGCTTCAAGCGGGCCCAGGACGGCACCAGCCTCGACACCAAGCGCCTGGCCCAGGACCACCCGGACCTGGTGGCTCAGTACAGCGTCCCCAAACCCGGCGCACGCCGGTTCCTGATCTCGGCAAAGGCCGATCACCCTTAGGAGAACTCCCATGCTCAAAGGCTTTGCAATCACCCCGCCCGTGGTGGGGCGGATCTCGATCGGACGTGTGGTCGAACGCAACGGCAAGCGCCTGCCCGAGAAGGATGACCAGTTCACCCTCACCAGCCAGGTGCAGAACCGGGATGGCTGGTTGCTGCATCCGTTGGACGAGGCGCTACGCCAGCAGGGAGAAGGCAAGCTGCGCAGTCTTCCCATCCGGCTGTTGTTCAACGATCCGAGCCTGAACCTGCGCGCCGACTACAACCTGTTCGACCGGAGCACGGGGCGGCCGGTGTGCGTGGGCAATGGCGAGACCTGCAGGCGCTCAGGCCAGGACGGCATCGAGAGCTTGCCCTGTCCCGGATCGGAGTCTTGCCGTTTTGCCGAAGGCCAGTGCAAGCCATACGCCCGCTTCAATGTGCGCATCGGCGACGAGGACGAGACCGGCACCTTCGTGCTGCGGACGACATCGTTCAACACCATCCGCACGCTGGCGGCACGGCTGCAGTACTTCCACGCGGTTTCGGGAGGACTGCTCGCCTGTCTGCCGCTGGAACTGAGGTTGCGGGGCAAGTCCACAACCCAGAGCCACCGGGCGCCGATCTTCTATGTCGACCTGGTGGTTCGATCCGGGATGACGCTGGAAGAGGCCATCACCGAGGCCCGGCGTCTGGATGCGGTGAGAAAAGAGGCCGGGTTCGACCAGGCCGCGCTGGATGAGGCGGCACGCCTGGGCTTCGCCAATGGCGCGTTCGAGGAGCTGGACGAGGACGGACCGGCCGTGGTCGAGGAGTTCTTCCCCGATCAGCAGGGCTCGACCGCAAAGCCGAATGGCGCTCCGCTAAAGGGGCTCAGCGGCCGCCTTCAGGAGAAGGTCGCCATCGCCAGCACGGGCTAAGCGAACCGAAGCACCCATCCATGCAAGCGAACATGAAGGGACCCCCTGTGGCCCCTTCGCTTTGTTGCGCACGGCAGATCAATGCATCACAGACAAGGACACCGAAATGGAATCCGAAGCAATGCCGGGCAGCCGGTTGTACGTGAGAGGTGAGCAGCGGCGCTACCGCGTCGCCAATGCGGACGAGATCATCGAGGCGGCAAGGACCGTCGCAGGCCAGCGGATGCAGCGCGGGGAATCGTTCACGGATCCGCAGGCCTCCAGTAGGTTCTTCCAGGACAAGCTGGCAGGTTTGGAGAGGGAGGTCTTCGCGGCGGTCTTCCTGGACACTCGCCATCGGCTTATCGAGTACGTGGAACTGTTTCAGGGAACCATTGATGGGGCCGAGGTTCACCCACGGGAAGTGGCCCGGCAGGCGCTTCGCTGCAATGCCGCTGCCGTGATCGTGTCTCATAACCACCCTTCAGGCACCACGGATCCGTCAGCGGCAGATCGGGCGGTGACTGCCCGGCTCAGGCAGGCCTTGGCGCTGGTGGATGTTCGATTGCTCGATCACATCATCGTGGGTGGGGCGAAATCGATGTCGATGGCCGAGCGTGGATGGGCTTAGGTCGCCTTCAATGGCTTACTTGTCCCTGATCCGGAGGAGCACGCGGTGAGCAGACAGGAGCCCTCGGCTCCTCGTCTGCCAGTTATTTTTCTTTTGTTTTCAATGAATTACGTCGTTGCAGGTGGCTCATCGTGAATATCTAATAGATGAATGAATCATGAACAACAATAAAAGTAATCTTCTAATGCATGTTTTAGTACTTGCATACGGCAGGTGTTTTATTAACCTACGCCCATCGACGCGAGGGTGTAGTGATGCACAAGACGAAGCACTTCCAGAAGCGCATGAGCCAGCGTGGTATCAGCCGCGACATGGTGGATCTCGTTCTCAGCTATGGGCAGCCCGAGGGAGACAAAGTCATCCTCAGCCGTAAGGCATCGGCCCGCTTGATGGAGGCGGCTCGTACCCTCGCCAAGATCTTGGACAAGGGCGGCCTGGTCGTTGTGGCCAGTGGTGAGGCTCAACTGACCACGTATAACTACCAAGGTCGGGGCCATTGATCATGTCGAACGATCACGCAGGACAAGTGCTGCTTCAGGTTCAGGACCTGCTTCGCAAGTCGCCCTTGGGTTCCCGTGAGTCCGGCCTGCTGGCCTTCCAGCTGCTGACCTGGGCCCAGCTGTCCACTCAGAACAGGGTGGCAGCGGACACCACGATCGATGCCGCATTGGCCTTTGGTGCCTCTGGAATCGTGGAAGCACTCGCCCGGCTAGCCTTGGTTGATGGACCGATTGGCCAAGCGTTCGGCGACGCTCCGCGCTACGCCCAGGTTTCAGGGGACTACATCGTCGCCGCGGCAACCGCAGCAAAACGCCTCGCTGAGGGCGGGATCTTTGAGCGCTTCTCTGCGGCCGATGTCGCAATCGTCCCGCTGCAAGACAGCTCCGACTTCTTCACGGTTCCCTGCGAGGTGGCGCACCTCATGGTTCGCCTCATCAGCAACGATGTACCTCGGTCGGTCTATTGCCCTTGGGAGTCCAGTGGCCAATTCGTGGGCAACATGCTGGATCGGGATGCGCGCTTGTACGTGGAAGCGCCCTATCAGGCGCCAATGCCGGCCCTCTTGAGTTTGTTCCGATCCTCGCCCACGGAAATCGTGCTCACAGATCCATTGCGATCTCCTTCCGCGGTCAAAGGCGGACATTTGGAGAAGTTCGATGCCGCGCTGTCGGTGCCGCCGTGGAATATGTCGGCGAACGAGGACGTGGCTTTGACCGATCTCTACGGTCGGTTTCCGATACAGAAGGCCACGGGCAATGGGCTTCATGTGCAGCACATAGTGGCTCAGACGGAAGGCAAAGCTGCCGTCATCGTTCCCAACAGTTTCCTGTTCGGGCCTGGCAGGGACCGTGAGGTGCGTGAGTATCTGCTCGGCAAGGGCTGGGTCAAGGCCGTTATCGCCTTGCCGGCTGGGTTGTTCAACAGCACAAGTATGCCATCCGCTTTGCTGTTGCTGGACACGCGAGAAAGTAGCCGAGATGTGAACTTTGTCGACGCGACGCAGCCGTACTTCACCAAGGCGCTCACAAAGAGTCGCACGACCCTCAAGAACACTGACGCCATCCTGGAGTACTGCATCGGTTCCGGCGAGAAGCCTTCGCTTGTCGATGAACTGGATGGAACGCTCGCAGCTCGCATCGATGGTGGTGCGATCCTGGCGAACGACGCATCTCTGCAAGTGGATCGCTATGTAATCGCAAGCGAGCAGCGTGCCATGCAAGCAGCGCTTAGCAGCATGCATACCGTGGAGCTGGGCGATATCGTCAACGTTCTCAACCCCATTCCCAACAAGGACCGCGGCGCTGACTCGCCGACGGCATTTGAGGTCTATGAGGTAGGTGCTGCTGATCTTCCTTCAGTTGGTTACATCCGGACGCCGGAACGGAAGATCCACGTAAAGCTATCCACCCGCCGGTCGGGCAATTCCGATGATGTGTTTCTCCGTCCTTACGATCTGGTACTCGTCGTCAAGGGTAGTACGGGCAAGATCGGCATCGTGCCCGCCAACGTCCCGCCGCCTGGTCCTGGAGCGTGGATTGCCGGCCAGTCAGCGGTGGTGCTGCGCGCCACAAATCGGGAAGTGGACTTGCGCGGACTCGGATTGTGGTTGCGATCGAAGCTGGGTCAGCAGCTGCTGGACAGCATCAAGTCCGGTGCAACCATTCCGATGATGTCGATTGCAACACTGCGTAGGCTCAAGGTGATTGCCATGATCCCGGCGTGGACTGAACTCGCCATCGAAGTGTTGGAAGAGGAGGACGACCTCCAGCACCAGATTGAAGTCCTCCAAGACCAGCAAGCAAGCATCGCCGAGCAGCTCTGGAATGAGCTCCTTAAATAACACGATGGAATCTTGAGCAATGAACTCAAAGCAAGACCAGAGCCATATCAAATGGATTTCCGACTTCATCTGGAACATCGCTGACGACCGCCTGCGCGACGTTTACGTGCGCGGCAAATACCGTGACGTCATCCTGCCCTTCACCGTGCTGCGGCGGCTCGATGCCGTGCTCGAAGCGACGAAAGACGCGGTGCTGGAGCGCAAGAAGTTCCTCGACACCCACAAGGTGGCCGAGCAAGACGGCGCACTGCGCATGGCGGCAGGCCAAGCCTTCTACAACGTCTCGGAATTCACGCTGGCCAAGCTCAAGGCCAGCGCAGCAGGCCAGCGCTTGCGCGATGACTTCATTGCGTATTTGGACGGCTTTTCGCCCAACGTGCAGGAAATCCTCACCAAGTTCAACTTCCGCAACCAGATCCAGAAGCTGGTGGATTCCCACGTCCTTGGTTACTTGATCGACGACTTCCTCGACCCCGAGGTCAATCTCGCGCCGCTGCCAGTGAAGGATGCCGACGGCCGCATCAAGCTGCCCGCGCTGGACAACCACGGCATGGGCACAGTGTTCGAGGAGCTGATCCGCCGCTTCAACGAAGACAACAACGAAGAGGCAGGCGAACACTTCACCCCGCGCGACGTGGTGCAGCTCATGGCCAAGTTGTTATTTCTGCCGGTGGCCGACCGGATCGAGTCCAGCACCTATTCGCTCTACGACGGCTCATGCGGCACCGGCGGCATGCTCACCGTGGCCGAGGAAGCGCTACACGAACTGGCCGAGCAGCACGGCAAGGAAGTGTCGATCCACCTGTTTGGCCAGGAAATCAGCGACGAAACCTACGCCATCTGCAAGGCCGACCTGCTCTTGAAGGGGGAAGGAGCGGAAGCCGAGAACATCGTCGGTGGCGCAGACAAATCCACCTTGTCCGCCGACCAGTTCCGAAGCCGCGAATTCGATTTCATGATCTCCAACCCGCCCTACGGGAAAAGTTGGAAGACCGATCTGGAGCGCATGGGCGGCAAGAAGGAATTCAACGACCCGCGTTTCATTGTCAGCCACGCGGGCAACAACGAGTTCAAGCTCCTCACCCGCTCCAGCGACGGGCAGCTCATGTTCCAGGTGAACAAGCTGCAGAAGATGAAGCACAACACGCCGCTGGGCAGCCGCATTGCCCTGGTGCATAACGGCTCCGCGCTGTTTACCGGCGACGCAGGCCAGGGCGAGAGCAACATCCGCCGCTGGGTGCTGGAGAACGACTGGCTCGAAGCCATCATCGCCCTGCCGCTCAACATCTTCTACAACACCGGCATCGCCACCTATATCTGGGTGCTGGCTAACAAGAAGGCCGAAGCACGGCGTGGCAAGGTGCAGTTGATCGACGCATCGCAGTGGTTCCAGCCGCTGCGCCGCAACCTCGGCAAGAAGAACTGCGAACTCTCGGATGCAGACATCCAGCGAATCCTCGACCTCTACCTCGGCGATGCGCAGGAAACTGCCCAGTCAAAATGGTTCGACACCCAGGATTTCGGCTACTGGAAGATCACCGTCGAGCGCCCGCTGCGCCTGAAAAGCCAGCTCTCAGACGAACGCATCGAGCCTCTGCGGTTTGCCACCGGCGACGAGGCGCTTCGCGCCGAGATCTACGCCACCCACGGTGAGGCGCTCTACAGCGAGTTCGCCAAGCGCAAGCCAGCCATCGAGGCGTGGCTGAAGGGCGAGGACGAGAACGAAGACGACGACAGCGAAGACAGCGACAGCAGTGATGACGGCGAAGCCACCACCACCCGCAAGGCCGTGCCCGCCAAGCGCCGCAAGAAGCTGCTCGATGCTTCGACTTGGCAGCGTGACAAGGGGCTGATGGAGGTGGCGAAGCGGGCGCAGCAGGCACTGGGCAGCGCCGTGTTCGACGACCACAATGAATTCCGCTCCCGCTTCGATGAGGCGCTGAAGGCGCAGGGCGACAAGCTCGGCGCGCCGGAGAAAAAGGCCATCTACAAGGCGGTGAGCTGGCGCGACGAAGCCGCGCCGCCGGTCATCGCCAAGCGCAGCAAGCTCAAGGCAGGGGAACACTTCGAGCCCGGCTCCGACGGCGCGTACCTGGAAACCGTGGGCAAGGATCGCTTCATGGTCGAGTACGAACCCGACAGCGAGCTGCGCGACACCGAGCAGGTGCCGTTGAAGGAGCCGGGCGGAATCGACGCCTTCTTCGTCCGCGAGGTGCTGCCGCACGCACCGGATGCCTGGATTGCCACCGACAAGACCCAGATCGGCTACGAGATTTCCTTCGCCCGCTACTTCTACAAGCCCGCGCCGCTGCGCACACTGGCAAAAATCCGCGCCGACATCCTCGCCCTGGAGCAGCAGAGCGAAGGTTTGCTGCATCGGATCGTGGGGGGCGCGTGATGGCGGTGGTGAGCACCTATCCGAATTACCAGTCACTTCGTTCGCGCTGGGTGCCGCGTGTGCCAGAGCACTGGTCGCTCCTGCGCGCCAAGAATTTCTTGCGAGAGATCGACGACCGCTCGAAAACCGGCGAGGAAACGTTACTGTCAATGCGTATGCAGCGGGGCTTGGTGCCGCACAACGATGTGTCGGTAAAGCGCATCGCCCCAGCGAATCTCATCGGCTACAAGAAGGCACAACCGGACGAGCTGGTGTTGAACCGGATGCAGGCGGGCAACGCCATGTTCTTCCGTAACCGCCAGCCGGGTTTGGTCAGCCCGGACTACGCCGTATTCCGCTTGCTCCGAGACGACAACCCCGAGTATCTCGGCCACCTGTTCCGTTCGTGGCCAATGCGCGGGTTGTTTCGCTCAGAATCGAAGGGTCTTGGGACTGGCACTTCAGGCTTCTTGCGCCTCTACTCGGATCGCTTCGCGGCGCTGGAAATTCCGCTGCCCCCGCGCCCCGAGCAAGACCAGATCGTCGCCTACCTCCGCGCGCAGGACGCGCACATCGCCCGCTTCATCCAAGCCAAACGGGATCTGATCAAGCTGCTCACCGAACAAAAGCTGCGCATCATCGACCACGCCGTCACACGTGGCCTCGACGCGGCGGTCGCGCTGAAACCATCCGGCATCGAATGGCTGGGAGAGGTACCGGAGCACTGGGAGGTGAAGCCGCTGAAACGTTGGGTGCGGCTCAACGCCCGCACGCTGGGCCAAAAGACCAGTCCAGATTTTGAGTTCCGCTACGTGGACATCGGCTCGGTGCAAACCGGGCGCTTGGTGAAGGAGCCGGAGCGCATCCGCTTCGAGGCCGCACCATCGCGTGCGCGCCGCGTTTTGCGCCGTGGCGACACCATCATCTCGACCGTACGAACGTATCTCAAGGCCATCTGGTACGTCAGCGAGGATGCAGACGACCTGATTGCCTCCACGGGCTTCGCGGTACTCACACCAGGCAGCGGCGTTGAACCGGAATACCTCGGTTATGTCATCCAGAGCAGCCCATTCGTGAACCGCGTGACGGCGAATTCCATCGGCATCGCGTATCCCGCCATCGCAGAAACTGTGCTGGGGCGCTTCCCTGTGGCATTGCCACCGACCGTGAATGAGCAGCAGGCCATCGTCGCGCGCATCAAGACGGAGAGCGCACCGCTAGACGACGCCATCACCCGCACGGAAGACGAAATCAAGCTGATCCGGGAATACCGCGACCGCCTGATTGCCGATGTGGTCACCGGTCAAGTGGACGTGCGCGGCTGGCAACCCGGCCCGGACGACGTGGTGGACGACGCGGCGCTGGCCGCGCTCGGCGATGAAAACGAAGATGTGACCGAAGAGGAGGATGGCGATGGCGAAGACTGACACCAGCGAGCGCTGGTTCGAGGCGCGCGTGGTACGCGGCTTGACCGGTGTGCCGCAGCCCGAGTACAGCCATGCGCTGGCTCCCACCGACTTCGCCGCCACCCACAACGGCTACGTGCAGGGCAAGCCCACCGACTACAACCGCGACGTGGCGCTGGATGTGGCGCAGTTGCTGGCCTTTTTGCAGGCTACCCAGCCCAAGGCGGTGGACACGCTGGAACTGGCGGCGGACGGCATCAAGCGCACCCAGTTCCTGCACCGGCTGCAGGGTGAGATCACCAAGCGCGGCGTGGTGGACGTGCTGCGCAAGGGCGTGAGCCACGGGCCGGTACACGTCGATCTCTACAAGCTGCTGCCCACGCCGGGCAACGCCGCCGCAGCGGATGCCTTCGGCAAGAACATCTTCAGCGTTACCCGGCAGGTGCGCTACAGCAACGATTCCGGCAACGAGCTGGACTTGGCCATTTTCATCAACGGCCTACCGGTACTGACCTTCGAGTTGAAGAACTCGCTGACCAAGCAGACCCTGGCCGACGCCATCGTCCAGTACCAAACCACGCGCAGCCCACAGGAGCTGCTGTTCCAGTTGGGGCGTTGCGTGGCTCACATCGCAGTCGATGACGCAGAGGCCGCGTTCTGCACTGAGTTGAAGGGCAAAGCCTCTTGGTTCCTGCCGTTCAACCAGGGCTGGAACAGCGGCGCAGGCAACCCGCCCAACCCGGATGGTCTGAAGACCGATTACCTGTGGAAGCAGGTGCTGACCCGCGAGTCGCTGGCCAACATCATCGAGAGCTACGCGCAGGTGGTGGAGGAGGAAGAAGCAGACGCCAGCGGCAAGAAACGCAAGAAACGCAAGCAGATCTTCCCGCGCTTCCATCAGTTGCGCACGGTGCGTGCGCTGCTACGCCGTGCCCATACCGATGGGGTGGGCAAACGCTATCTGATCCAGCATTCGGCAGGCAGCGGCAAGAGCAACACGATTGCCTGGCTGGCGCACCAGTTGGTGGAGCTGCGCCGTAAGGACGATCCGATGACTGCGCAGTTCGACTCCGTCATCGTCATCACCGACCGGCGCGCGCTGGACACACAGATTGCCCGCACCATCAAGGGTTACGACCACGTGGCGGCGATCTTCGGCCACTCCGACAACGCGCAGGAGCTGCGTGAGTACCTGCGCCGTGGCAAGAAGATCATCGTCACCACGGTGCAGAAATTCCCGTTCATCCTCGATGAGCTGGGCGACCTCAGCGACAAGAAGTTCGCGCTACTGATCGACGAGGCGCATTCCAGCCAAGGCGGCAAAACCACGGCGCGGATGCACGAAGCTCTCGGCGGCAAGGTGGCCGAGGAGGAGTTCGAAGAGGACAGCACGCAGGATGCGGTCAATGCCGAAATCGAGAAACGCATCGCCTCGCGCAAGCTTCTGGCCAACGCCAGCTACTTTGCGTTCACTGCCACGCCCAAGAACAAGACGCTGGAGTTGTTCGGCGAGAAGACCCTAGTCGGCGACAAGGTGCAGTTCCGCTCGCCCGAAGAACTGACCTACACCACCAAGCAGGCCATCCAGGAGAAGTTCATCCTCGACGTAGTGGAGAACTACACCACCTACGACAGCTTCTACCAAGTGGCCAAGACGGTGGCGGACGACCCGGAATTCGACAAGGTGAAGGCGCTGAAGAAGATTCGCCACTACGTCGAATCGCACGACAAGGCCATCCGCCGCAAGGCCGAGATCATGGTCGATCACTTCATCGCGCAGGTGGCGGGCAAGCAGAAGATCGGTGGCAAGGCGCGGGCGATGATCGTGTGCAACGGCATCGCGCGGGCCATCGACTACTGGCGCGAGGTATCGGACTACCTCACCCAGATGAAGAGCCCGTACAAGGCCATCGTGGCGTACTCGGGCGACTTCGAGATTGGCGGGCAGAAAAAGACCGAGGCCGATCTCAACGGGTTTCCGAGCAAGGACATTCCGGCCAATCTCAAGCAAGACCCGTATCGATTCCTGATCGTCGCCAACAAGTTCGTCACCGGCTTTGACGAACCCTTGCTGCACACGATGTACGTGGACAAGCCGCTGGCGGGTGTGCTGGCGGTGCAGACCCTGTCACGCCTGAACCGGGCGCATCCACAGAAGCACGACACCTTCGTGCTCGACTTCGCTGACAACGCCGAGGCAGTGAAGGCGGCGTTCCAGGATTACTACCGAGCCACCATCCAGACCGGCGAAACCGACGCCAACAAGCTGCACGACCTGAAGGCTGAACTCGACGGGCAGCAGGTGTATAGCTGGCAGCAGGTGGAAGACTTGGTGGCGCTTTACTTGAGCGGCGCAGACCGCGACAAGCTCGACCCCATCCTCGATGCGTGCGTGGTCGAATACACCGACCAGCTCGGCGAGGACGATCAGGTCAAGTTCAAGGGAAAGTCTAAGGCCTTCGTGCGCAGCTACGGTTTCCTCGCCGCGATCCTGAGTTACGGCCACCCAACGTGGGAGAAGCTGTCGATCTTCCTGAACTTCCTCATCCCCAAGTTGCCCGCGCCCAAGGAGGAAGACCTCTCCAAGGGGGTGCTGGAAACCATCGACATGGACAGCTACCGGGTGGAGGCCAAAGCAGCGCTGAAGATGGCGATGGACGATGCCGACGCCACCGTCGAGCCGGTGCCGCCCGGTGGCGGAGGCGGCAAAGGCGAAGCCGACATCGACAGGCTCTCCGCGATCATCAAGACCTTCAACGACCTGTTCGGCAACATTGAGTGGAAGGACGAGGACAAGATCCGCAAGGTCATCGCCGAGGAAATCCCGGCGCGGGTGGCGCAGGACAAGGCCTACCAGAACGCGCAGGCGAACTCCGACAAGCAGAACGCCAAGCTGGAACACGACAAGGCGCTGAACCGCGTGGTTCTGGAGTTGCTGTCCGACCACACCGAGCTGTTCAAACAGTTCAGCGACAATCCCAATTTCAAGCGCTGGCTGACGGACACGGTATTCGACGTGACATACCATCCCGGTCTGCAGACAGGCCACGATCACGGCAATCAGAGCCGTACTGGGTTGTAGGGAATTGGATTGTTCACAAGCGAAAGTTGACCTGCGCCTGGCATTTTCAATGCACGATCTGACAGCTTGTTGCTGTAATTTTTCTACGCAATGTGACTAAGGATATGTGGAAGTATGTAGCCGACTGATTGAACGAGAGTAATTGGAGGATTCGATACTGGTATTGAGGGGGGAGGGTAAAGCCTTCGCTCACTTACCGTTTCTCCTTCTTTCATTCAGAAGAGGCGTGCAGAACCACATCACCGAGCCAGCGAGAGATCGCTGGCTTTTCTTTTACGTAGAAGAAAGGGTAGTACGACTATGGCTACATTCCACTTCAGGCTGAAGAGCGGCCGCAATGGGGTCAATCATGCGCTCTACATTGCACGTCAAGGATTCCACTCTGACAGGGACGATCTGATCGCAACAAGTCACGGCAATCTTCCAGCATGGGCAAATGGGGAGCCGAGAAGGTTCTGGAGAGCCGCAGAGGTTGGAGAACGAAAGAACGGCGCAATCTATCGCGAAGCGGTGATTGCACTGCCAAATGAACTGAGTGAGGAGCAGAACAAGGTGCTTGCTGAGAGGCTCGTCTCAAAGCTTGCCAAAGGAAAGCCATACCAATGCGCCATTCACGCACCGACATCATCTTTGGAAGGTGAACCAAATCCGCACATGCACCTGATGATGTCGGATCGGGTCGATGACGGTATCGAGCGGGCACCGAACAAGTTCTTCTCCCGCTACAGCGCGACAGATCCGGCGGCGGGTGGACGCCGGAAGGCTAGCGGCGGTCGCAACAGAATGGAACTGCGCGATGACGTGCTCGCCAAACGCAAGCTCGTGGCCGATACGATCAACGAGCACCTGTCGATGCATGGGCATGATGCCCGCGTCGATCATCGGACGTTGATTGAGCAGGGAGTTAAGCGATCTCCCGAGCGACGCATGAGTCCAGTCAGTATCAAGAAGATGTCGGAGCGACAGAAGGCAAAGCATGTCGCTGCTCGTAGGGCTGCAGTGCCAGCAAAGGCACGTGGTGATCGGACAGGGGTCAATCGCTGACGTGCCATCCGCCTGGCGGAGATCCTGGTCACGCCCTGCACGGCATGCGACTTTGCCCCATTTGGGGCGTAGGGGCATGCCGTGCGGACCCCTTGCCAACAAAAAAGCCGCCCTTTCGGGCGGCTTGAGGTTGGAGCTGGAGTCTGGCTAGCGGCGAACGTTATTGAACACCGCAGGGTTCATGTCGATCCAGAGCCGGCCCTTCCGCTTGAGCGGCTGCTCGTGACGCAGGGCAATGTTGCCGACCGCAATGTGACGCTGGATCGCGATCTCGAAGCGACCCTGGTGCCGGATCGGTCCGTTCTTGCGGACTTCGTTGCGCGGGACGGTCCATGCGCCATTCAGCCAGTACTTGGAGTGCAGATAGTCGCCCAGCGCATTCATGTCCTTCTGATCCTGGGGTAGATCGGGGCGGGCACCGAACAGCGCCAAGTACTCTTCGAAGTAATAGGAAACGATCTCCTGCGCTCGCTGCAGCGTCTCGCAGTTGATCACATCGCCAGCGATGCCTTCGAAGTGGTGCATGATGCCGGCCATGCGCCCGACAATCTCCATCGACTTCGAAGCGAAGTCGCGGATGCTCGCCAATTCGCCGCCATCACGCAGCTTCGACTCGACATTGTTCTGCAACGTGACGAACAGGTTCTTCGCATCTGCCGAGAACGACAACGTCCTGCGCGAAGTGTCACCGGACGCGCGACGAGCTGCAGTCGCTTCGAGCAGCTCGTTCATGCGCTGGTGCAGCTTCGGCAGGTGTTCCCACACCGGGTCATACAGCGACAGGTAGCGGAAGCCCTGCGTGGATGCGGGCCAGCACACCAGGAAGCGCGCGAGAAAGCCGGACTGGCGCGCGATCTCGCCGCGCTTGTTCAGGAACTCCTGGAACAGCTTTTCCTGAATCATGAAGCTGACGGTTACGCAGGGATTGCGTGCCACGATGTTGCCGTCGGCTCGATCGAACGTCATCACGCTCGGATTGTCCCAGGCCTTGTTGAGGGTGCCGAGTTTTTGGGTCGCACCGCCCTGCAGCACAATGCTGCCTTCATCGCTCAGGATTGCAACGCAATTGCCATCGCCCTCGAGTGCCTCCATCAGGGGGCGCTCGGTGACGCTCTGATAGATCATGCGCCGGAGTTTCGGCTTGCGCGGTTTCGTCTTGAGGTGGTCAGCCAGTTCACCGCGCAGTTGCGTCGTGTCATGACCCTTGTTGAGCGCTTTCACCAACTTGCCCTGAATCGCCTTGTCGATGATCTTCCAGTAACGAAGATCCGCCTGATAGAGCGCCTTTGCCTCTTCAAACTGCATCGCGTCACTTGCGTCGCGGGCATAGATCGGCGCAAGCACCAGCTTGTCGGTGGCGGTCTTGCGTTCACCCGAATCTGCGGTCGTTGCGACGTACAGCAAGCCGGGCGTGATCTGCCCGGTGGGCAGCAGGATCTGGATATCTCCCTGGGAGCAGATCGACATGCCAGTGAAGATCGCCCCGGCGATTAGCGCGTCGGGCGCCTTCACATTGGTGCGCATCTCGACGAGGGCGTTGGCCGCGCCGCTGTAAAGCGCATGAGACGGGAAAGCACGGTAGTGGTTCTGGTTCACGGTGCGTCCTCCGTGGTTGAGGGCGTTGTGTCAGCGCTGGACGCCGCTGGTTCGCAGGTGCTGCCGCTACGCTCGTTGGCCATCAGATCCTTGAATCGCGCCGGATGGAGCTTGAGGCCATGCTCCCCCAGCGTCTTGAGGATCGCTTTCTGGGTGACCTTTTTATCCAGCATCTCGACGATGACGGGGTACAGGATCGCGAACAGCTGCGAGTCGTGGTGCTGGCGGTTCGGTTTCAAGCTACGCAGGGCTGCCGCGATGTCCGCCGCCTCTGAGCGCCCATCGTTGGTGTCGTAAGACATGTGAAATCCTTCTTCTAGAGGTAAAAGTAGCTCTGCATCTGCAGGAGCCGCTCTCAGGTGAGACCCGGCGGGTCGACCTGGTCGAACAGTCGCGAACGAGGCCGCGGTCTACTGTTCGGACGCACCTCCACGGGCCCTAATCAGGCCGAGGATGTATTCGTCGATCTCGTGTTCAATGAAGCCCGACAGGCCGCCCTGATGAATGGGCTTGGGAACCTCCGGCCGATGGTTCGGGGAGGTCTCGTCGTTCCAGTCGTAAAGCGTGCTGCGGCCGATGCCGAGACGCTTCTGTGCCTCGCGACGCGGAATCACGCGAAGGCAGGGGGCAGGGGAGTCGTTCACGTTCGCGCAACCAGTCGTTGACTGATCGCTACGATATAAAAACCTTTAGAATCAGATGCTTATATAGCGCGCCATAAATTTTTACAGGGGCTATTTGCTAAATTTTGTGTGAAGCGAGACCCACCTGAGCGGGCCGACTCGCTCAGTCGTACTCGGATTGACGGAGTCAGCCCAGGATCACCCCGACGATGGTTGGGCCAGTGCGCCCTGGATATCGTCCCGCTTCAGAAGCGCCCGCCACTTTCGGTCTGCGTTCTTGTAGTCGGGTAGCTCGCCTGTGACTTGGTTGTATTCCTTCCGCATCAGGTTCCTTGTCCAGCCGCCTTTCGGTGTTTGCTTGGCAAGAATTTTTTGTGCGATGGACTCGAGCACCTTCTGTGCGTTCTCGCCTTTAGCTTTTCCGCCTTTGCTGCCTGCTTTACTGAGCGAGGATCGCAGGTCAGTGTCGTTTTCCCTGGGGTAGATCGCGCCTTCTGATCCAACGAGGAAGCCAACGCATTCGGCTACTTCCGTCAAGAAATACCAAGCATGGGATATCTCTTTCCGGTTGTACGCTTCGATCGCCAGTTGAAGCATCTCGTGCGCATGTTCAATCCGGATCCCGCGCAGAAACTTGGTGTTGACATCATTGGTCTTGTTTGGCGTCTTCTCTTTCAAGGTTTCGTGGAGATGCACTAGCGCTTCTTCGAAGCTTTTCGGTGTGCGCACAACTTTCCAGCCGTCCTCATCGACGAGTCCGTACTCATGCTCACCTTCAACCATGTCTCATCCCCCCCGCGTGGTTCGTAGACGCAGCGTAGCGTCTGTTCAATGGGTCGGCAGCGACAGCCTACGCATGCTATAGCTCAGCGCGAAGTTCGTAGCTGGTTGCTTTAGGAGCCGAGTAGCATCGATTGACGGAGCTAACGGCTCGCGCTGCGTAATGTCACGATTTGACGGCCTGACTCTGAAGCTGGCGATCGTGCTGAATTTTCTCGGGCTTGAGTGGGTGACCAGAAAGTGAGTCAAATTGGGAGTCAGGTAGCGATATCAAATTGAGAAAAAATCACCTAATCAGTAGCATGGACTGATTATTCGAGTCCTGGTGGGCCCATGTCAGCGCAGGCGAATCAAAGTCTGCGCCGGCGCATCGAACGCCACCCTCCACCCCAGCCGCGCGGCGAGGCGGTCGAGCAGGGCGGATCCCGTGCCGGTATCCGCACGCGTGGCCAGGGTGGCATCGCCACCGGCGTCTTCCGGCGACATGGCGAGGATGATCCGGTCCTGCACGCGCGCCAGCCGCAGGGTGCCCTCGGTACGCGGTTGCGCCAGCTTGCGTGCCAGCCCGGCGATCAGCAGCACGGCTTCGCGCGGGGCCGTGGACAGATCGCCCACCGCATCGACCTGCACGGCAATGCCCGGCTTGCCGGCCAACGCGATGTCGGCGGCCTCCCGCAACAGCGGCGCGGCCTCCAGGGTCTCGACCTGCAGCGGGCGCCGCCGCGCCGCGGCGAGCATGGCTTCGAGCAGTCGGTGCATCTCGCCTACGCCACGCGCCAGCCGCGCATGCCGGGCCCGCTGCGCCGGCGACGCGCCATCGTCGTCCAGCAGGACCTCGGCCACGCCCTGGATCACCGCCAAGGGGGTGCGCAGTTCGTGGCTGGCGTCGGCCAGGAACGCCTGCTCGTGCGCGTCGGCGTCGACCAGGCGCGTCTGGTAGCCATCGATCGCCCGCGCCAGCCGGCCGAGGTCGTCGTCGCTCACCGCGGCGGCGAGCCGGGTGGGTTGCGGCTGCACCGGCAACGCCTCCACGCCTTCGGCCAGCGCGCGGACCGGCTTGAGCGCAATCCCCGCCAGCCACCAGCCCAGCCAGCCAGCCAGCACGGTGCAGGACAGCAGCATCGCCGCCACCAAGAGGTGCAGGCGGCGCTCCATCGCCTCGATGTCGCCGAGGTCGATGACGAAGATCAGCCGGCCGGCCGCGGTATCGAACACGCCGACATGCGTGGCTGGATCCTGCGGGTCCTCCTGCACGCCGGGCGGGAAAGCCGCGTAGCCGCGCGGCAGCGCGGGATCGTCGCCGCGGTAGCCGCGCAGGCGCTGGGTGCGCGGCAGCTGTGCGGGCAGGTGGTTGGCCAGGCGCAGGCCGTAGTCCTCGGCCTGGCCGCGCAGGATTTCCGTGGCCAGCACGTACTCGTTGTCCTCGGCGACCGCCAGCACGGTGACCGCAGCCAGTCCGCCGAGCAGCAGGCCCAGCAGGGCGGCCAGCAGGGTGAAGCGCTGCCGCAGCGACAGCGGGCGGCGCGCGCTCATGCCGGCGCCACGATGCGGTACCCCACGCCGCGCACCGACTGCAGCAGCGGCTGCGCGAACGGCCGGTCGACCAGCGTGCGCAGTTCGTATACCTGCGTCTGCAGCGCGGCCGTGTCGGCGCCGCCCGGGCCCCAGGCGCTCTCGATCAGGCGCGCATGCGGCACGATCCGCGGCGCTTCGCGCAGCAGTACGCCCAGCAGTGCGCCCTGCAGGCGGGTCAGCGGGATGTCGCGCCCTTCACGCCGCGCGGTCAGCGTGCGCGGATCGTAGGCCAGCGCGGCGTAGGCCACCTCGCCGGCGACCGGTCGTCCGCGCCTCTGCACCGCGCGGATGCGCGCCTCCAGCTCCGGCAGCGCGAACGGCTTGACCAGGTAATCGTCCGCCCCTTCGGCAAAACCGCGCAGCCGGTCGTCGAGGGTGTCGCGCGCGGTCAGCATCAGCACCGGCACGCCGTGTCCGGCCTCGCGCAGGCGCCGGCAAAGCGCCAATCCGTCCAGTCGCGGCAGGCCCAGGTCCAGCACGATCACGTCGAAGCCGCCGCGCAGCGCGCGCGCCAGGCCGGCGACCCCGTCGGCACAGTGGTCCACTTCGTGGCCGCGACGTTCGAGGAAGTCCCAGATGTTGGCGGCGATATCGTGCTGGTCTTCGATCAGCAGGACGCGCAGACCACCAGCAGGCGGGCCGGGCGGGGCGGGGCTGGACATGGCGATAGCCTGCCACCACTGCACGGTGCCGTGTTAACGGGCGGCTGAGATTCGGCTGAGGTGCACTTACCGGCGCCCCCGCAGGCTGCCTGCATGACTCTGCTCCCCGACACGCGCCCCGGGCGCTTCCGCCCGCTGACGTGGCTGGCCCTCTGCTTCCTGTCGATTTCCGCGCTGACCCGGCTGGCCCTGCTGATGGCCACTGGCAGCGGGGTGCCGGCGGCGCCCGGTGCCTGGCTCTACACATTCGGCGTCGGGCTGGGCTACGACCTGCTGGCCTTCGTGTATTTCGCCTGGCCGCTGGTGCTGCTGCTGTGGCTGCTGCCTGCCGGCTGGCTGCTGCGCAGGCGCGGGCGGCTGGCGGTGGGCGCGTTGTGCCTGCTGCTGCTGTTCGTGCTGCTGTTCGTGGCGGTGGCCGAATGGACGTTCTGGGAGGAGTTCCAGGCACGCTTCAATTTCATCGCGGTGGACTACCTCGTCTACACCACCGAGGTGATCGGCAACATCCGCCAGTCCTACCCGGTGGGCTGGATCCTGGCCGCGGTGGCCGCGCTGGCCCTGGGCACGTTCACCGCTACCGGCCGCTGGCGGCGGGTAGTCCACGACAGCGCCGGCTTCGCGGCCCGCAGCGTGGTGGTGGCGGCCTGGCTGGCGGCCAGCCTGCTGGCCACCTGGCTGGTCAGCGGCGAGATGAAGGACCGCAGCAGCAACGCCTACGTCAACGAACTGGCGGGCAACGGCATCTACCAGTTCTTCGCCGCCTACCGCAGCGCCTCGCTGGACTACCCGCGCTACTACCGCACCGTGCCGATCGACGAAGCGTGGGCGCAGGCGCGCGCGCAGGTGGCCACGCCCGATGCCTCCTTCTTCGGTCCCACCGGCATCGCCCGCCGCATCCACAACCCGGCGCCCGAGCAGCGCATGAACGTGGTGCTGGTCAGCGTGGAAAGCCTGTCCGCCGATTTCTCCGGCACCTACGGCCGCAAGGACTCGCTGACCCCAAGGCTGGACGCGCTGACCACGGACAGCCTGCTGCTCGCCGACCTGTGGGCCACCGGCACCCGCACCGTGCGCGGGCTGGAGGCGCTGTCGCTGTCGGTGCCGCCGACGCCGGGCGAATCCATCGTCCGCCGCGAGCACAACGAGGGCCTCGCCACGCTGGGCGAGGTGTTCCGCGGCAAGGGCTACCACGCCATGTTCCTGTACGGCGGCTACGGCGCGTTCGACGACATGAACCGCTTCTTCGGCCACAACGGCTACGACGTCCACGACCGCACCGACATCCCCGACAAGGAGATCCACCACGAGAACGTCTGGGGCGTGGCCGACGAAGACCTCTACAGCATGGCGATGAAACACTTCGATGCCGATTTCAAAGCCGGCAAGCCGTTCTTCGCCCACCTGATGACCACCTCCAACCACCGCCCGTACACCTTCCCCGCCGGCCGCGGACCGTGGCCGCAGGGCAAGCGTGACAGCGCGGTGGCGTACACCGACTGGGCGATCGGCGACTTCCTGCGCCGCGCCAGCGGCAAGCCGTGGTTCCGCAACACGCTGTTCGTGATCACTGCCGACCACTGCGCCTCCAGTGCAGGTATCGCTGCCCTGCCTGCGTTCCGCTACCGCATCCCGCTGTGGTTCTACGCGCCCGGCGGCCAGGTGGCACCGGGCCGGGTGGAGCGCCGGGTCAGCCAGATCGACATCGCGCCCACCCTGCTCGGCCTGCTGGGCATGGACTACGACAGCCGCTTCTACGGCGTCGACGTGCTGCAGCAACCGACCGGCCGCGAACGCGCCTTCATCGGCACCTACCAGCTGCTGGGCTACCTGCGCGACGACAAACTGGTGCAGCTCTCGCCGCACCGCAGGGTGGATACGCTGCGGCCGGCCTACGCACGCGACGTCGCGCAGCCCGAACTGCCGGAAGACCCCGCGCTGACCCTGCAGGCGATCAGCGACTACCAGACCGCCGCCGCCGCGTTCGCCGACGGCACGATGACGCAGGCCGCACTGGAGCGCGAAGCCCGCGCGGCTGCGGTGGCGGGCGCCGGCTCGCGCTGAGGCCGGGCGCTGGCCCGCAACGACGGGCAACACCAACGCCCTGCCGCGCCGCGCCGCGTGCCCGCGCGCGTCCCCAATGCATGGGCAGGCCCCGCGCTCGACACCAGACCATAGCTGCAAGCTTTGGAACATGGGTCGGATTTCGCAGGAAATTCCCCGTAAATGTCGCAAGTTGTCCCCATTCATCGGTAATTTCCGTATTCCCCCTGTGGTATCAGTCGAGCGCTCGGACGGGTCCATCACCGTCTTCGGTGGCACTCGCCCGGGCCACGAAATTTCACAACCAGAAAAGGGGAATTGTTTTGATCCGCAGCCGCTTCCAGCCACACCCTCTTTGCGCCGCATTGGCGCTGCTCCTGCTGGGCGCCGCTGCGCCTGCCTTCGCGACCGATCCGGCCTGCGTTTCCGCAGCGAGCACCAGTGGCGAACCGATGAGGGAACCGGCCAGCCGGCTTGCGCCGAAGGACGGCGCAATCGCCGGGCCCGGTGGCGACGCCGCGGGCTGCGCGTCGGCGACGGACAGCGCCGGCCTGGCCGATGACCCGATGGTTGCCGGCAGCGAATCCACCCTCAGCGGCACCATCAATCCCGCGTTGTCGGGCATCCCATCGGGTTCCGCCTATGCCTACCCCACTGCCATCGGCGCGAGCCCCCTCGCCATCGGCGTCACCCCGCTGGCCCTCGGCGTCAACACCTTCCCGGCATCGGGCAACGTCGGCATCGGCACCGATACGCCACTGAAGACCCTGCACATGGTCAACAACAACACACCCACCATCCGCTTCGAGCAGGTCGCGGGTGGTGGTTATATCCCCTATACCTGGGACATCGGGGCCAACGAAAGCAACTTCTTCGTCCGCGACCAGACCGGCGGCGAACGGCTGCCGTTCCGGATGGCTCCCGGCAACGCCACCAACACCCTGACCCTGAAGAACAGTTCCGTCGGCATCGGCACCTGGGACCCGCAGTCCGCGCTGCACGTGATCGGCAAGGTCCAGGTCAGCTCGCTGATCAGTTGCGGCAACGGCGTGACCAGCGACAGCAATGGCGTGCTCGGCTGCGCGCTGGCCGCTGGCGGCCTCCAGTACTTCAGCGTCAATTCCAGCGCCACCGGGGCGGGCAGCAACGCCGCGAACGATGGCGCAACCGGCACCAATGCCATCGCGGTGGGCATGGGCGCGGCCGCCAGTGGCGCCAATGGCGGCGCATTCGGCAGCGGGGCCTTCGTCACCGCAGGTGGCAGCACGGCGATCGGTTATCAGGCCGTGGCCAACCAGGCCGGCGTGGTCTCGTTCGGCCATGCCGTCGGCGACCTTGGCGCCAACGGGACGCCGTATGCCACCGCGCTGACCCCGCGGCTGGTGAACGTCGGCGCCGGGGTCGCCGCCACCGATGCGGTGAACAAGGGCCAGCTGGATGGCACGCTCGCCACGGCGATCGCCTACACCGACCAGCGCGAAGCCGCCATCCGCGCCGACATCACGGCAACCGGCGCGGCCAGCAATGCCGCCTACACCGACGCACGGGAAGCAGCGGTCCGCACCGACATGGCGGCGGCGGACGCGCAGACGCTGGCAAGCGCCAACAGCTACACCGACACACGCGAGGCGGCGATCCGGGCCGACATGGGCCAGATCGGCGCGGTGGCGATCGATCAGGCCAATGCCTACACCGATACCCGCGAGACCGCGATCCGCACCGACATGGCCGCCGGCGACGCGACCACGCTTGCCGCGGCAAGAACCTACGCGGACACGTCCTCGGCCAACGCGATGACGTCGGCCAATGCCTACACGGATACCCGCTTCACCGCCTGGAACGACCGCTTTACCCAGTACCAGCAGGCAGTCGACCAGCGCTTCGTCGCCACCGACGAACGCATCAGCCAGATGGGCGCGATGAGCAGTGCGATGACCCAGATGACCGCCAACGCGGTACCGGCACAAGCGGGCAACGGCCGCATGGCGATCGGCGTCGGCACCCAGTCGGGCAAGGCGGCGCTGTCGGTGGGTTACGGCAAGCGCCTGCCCGGCGGCGCGAGCTTCACGTTTGGCGCCAGCTTCAGCGGTGGCGAAAACAGCGCGGGCGCAGGCTTCGGCTTCGACCTGTAAACACCGATGGGCGAAGTGCCATCCGCTGCCGCGGGTGGCACCCGCCCTGCCAAACATCCATCCAAGGCGTGGTGACTTCCGGCGCTGGCGACGCGCCGGGACGCGCCGCATCCTGCGCGCAGCCGCCGAGGTCTTCGCGATGCGCCACCTGTTCGCCCTGCTGCTGTCCTGCTGCCTGCCGCTGGCCCACGCCGGCGAACCTGCGCCCGCCGAGGTCGCGGTGCTGGCCACCCTGCACCGGATGCACGCCCAGGTGCCCGCCTACGACGACGCGGCGCTGAAGCGCAGCATCGAACGACTGGCGCCGGACGTGCTGTGCATCGAGGTAAGCCCGGTGCGCTACGCCGCACGCGGACCGGAGGCCAACAAGGTCGAGTACCCGGCGGTGGTCTACCCGCTGATCGATGCGCGCGGCTACCGGGTGTATCCGATGGAGCCGGCGGCGCCGCGCGACGCGGAGATCCTGCAACCCTACCTTGCCGCCAGCCGCGCATTCGCCGAGCAGCAGCCCGCCGCGTCGAAGGCGTTCCAGGCGCAGACCAGCGCGTTGTACGACACCCTGCGCCTGTACTGGACCTCGCCCACCCGGGTGAACGACGCCGTCACCGACGCGCAGATGCAGGCCAAGCATGCGCTGCAGGCGGCTTTGATCGGCGAAGGCGAGCAGGCGGGTTGGGAGGCCTGGAACGGCGAGTTCCTGGCCACCATCGCGGGCGCCGCGCGGGAGCACCCGGGCAAGCGCATCGTGGTGCTGGTTGGCGCCGAACACGGCTACTGGCTGCGCGCGGCGCTGGCGCGCACGCCCGGCCTGCGCTTGCTGGACACGGCGTCGCTGCTGGCCGCGACCGACGACTGAGGAAGCCCCGGCATAATGCGCGGCCCCCTTTTGCTGGAGCCGCGCATGCTGCTGGATACCGTCGAACACGAAACCGGTCCGGACCCGCGATGGTGCGTGCTGTGGCTGCATGGCCTCGGCGCCGATGGCCACGATTTCGCGCCGATCGTGCCGGAGCTGGTGCGCCGCGACTGGCCGGCGCTGCGCTTCGTGTTCCCGCATGCGCCGGTACGCGCGGTCACCATCAACGGTGGCGCGCGGATGCGTGCGTGGTACGACATCCGCGACTTCGACCTGGCCAACCGCGCCGACTTGCAAGGGGTGGATGAATCAGTAGCGCAGGTGGACGCGCTGATCGCGCGCGAAGCCCAACGCGGCATTCCGCCGCAGCGGCTGCTGCTGGCCGGGTTCTCGCAGGGTGGCGCGATCACCCTGGCGGCGGGACTGGCGCGCGCACAGCCGCTGGCCGGGCTGATCGCCCTGTCCACCTATCTGCCGATGCCGCTGGCGCTGGCGCAGCAGCGGCTGCAGCCGCAGGCCGCCGCGCAGCCGCTGTTCATGGCCCACGGCAGCTTCGACCCGGTGGTGCCGGTCGCCGCGGGCGAAGCCGGGATGCAGGCGCTGCGCGGCTTCGGCTTTGACCCGCAGTGGCATCGTTATCCGATGCAGCACCAGGTCTGCGCCGAGGAGATCGCCGATCTGGCCGACTGGATGGACGCGCGCCTGGCCGCCGGTTGAGGTGACGCGCGCCGCGCGCCGCGGCTACCATCGCCGCCAGGGCCGGGCGCTGCCGGGGAGAGACACGCCATGACCGCAACCACGTTGCGCGTGCTGATCGTCGATGACGAGCCGCTGGCACGGGCGCGGCTGCGCGCGCTGCTGGAGGCGCAACCGGGCGTGCAGGTGATCGGCGAGGCCGGCAATGGCGAGGCGGCGCTGGCGGCCTGTGCCGCCGAGGCCCCGGAGCTGGTGTTGCTGGACATCGCCATGCCCGGTATCGACGGGTTGGAGACCGCGCGCCGGCTGGGTGCGCTGCAGTCGCGGCCGGCCATCGTGTTCTGTACCGCGTTCGACGCGCATGCACTGTCGGCGTTCGAAGCGCAGGCGCTGGACTACCTGGTCAAGCCGGTGCGCGGCGAACGCCTGGCCGCGGCGCTGGACAAGGTGCGCACCTTCCTCGCCGGGCGCGCGCGCCAGCAGGACGGGGCACCGGCGGGCCCGCCGCGCAGTCACCTGTGCGCGCGCCTGCGCGGCAGCCTGCGGCTGATCGCGATCGAGGACATCCGCTACCTGCAGGCCGATGAGAAGTACGTGGTGGTGCACCACGCCCGCGGCGAGGACCTGATCGAGGAATCGCTGAAGTCGCTGGAGGCGGAGTTCCCCACCCGCTTCATCCGCATCCACCGCAACTGCCTGGTGGCCCGCGACGAGATCGTCGAGTTGCAGCGCGCGCCAGACGGCCAGGTGCATGCCGTGCTGCGCAACGTGGCGACACCGCTGGAGGTCAGCCGGCGCTGCCTGTCGCAGCTGCGCGACACGCTGCGCCACCTGTAACGGCGCACACCGCTCAGGGACGCGACGGCGCGGGCTCGGCTTCCATCAGGTAGGCGGGCAGCGATTCGTTGCCTTCGTCGCGCTCGCTGCGATCGGCCTCCACCAGATAGCGGCGGCGCGCCAGCCAGGCATCGCGGGTCAGCACGTACTCATCCGGCGCGGCATCACGCAGTTCGTCCAGCGACAGCAGGGCGGAGCGCACGTCCACCAGCCACAGCGCCTCCAGCGACACCCGGGTGCGGTCGTGCTCGACATAGGTCATCGGCGCCATCGAGGTATCGCCGAACGCACCCACCGCATCGCGCAACGTGCGCGGGCCGAGGAAGGGCAGCTCCAGGTAGCGCGACTCGCGCCAGCCCCAGCGCGCCAGCGTGCGGCCGAAGTCGGCGCCGTGGCGGTGCATTTTCAGCGCCTTGGTGGCCGGGTCGAACAACCCGCCGAGGCCAGCGACGGTATTCACCAGGAACCGCCCCAGCGTTTCCACCGACTCGCGCGGGCGGCCCTGCAGCAGCAGGTTGCCGAATGCCAGCGGGGCACTGAGGTTGTCGAAGAAGTTGCTGACCCCGGTGCGCACCGGCGCAGGCACGACCCTCACGTAGCCGCGCGCCAGCGGGCGCATGAAGCCCTGGTCGATGGCGCTGTTGAACGCGTGCACGCGGCGGTTCATCGGCTCCCACGGGTCCAGCGCGGCGAAGCTGTCGCCATTGGCACCGCCGCTGGCATCCTCGCCGTAGATGGCGGCGAAATCCTCGTCGCCGCCCTCCTCGGCCGGTGGTTCGACAGCGGCGACGGCGGCCGTCGCGGCATCGCCCGCCAGCGGCGCGGCCGGATCGGTGGTCGCGGCGGGGGCTGCCGGCGGCGCGGGTTCGGCGCCTGGCGCCTCCGCGACCGGCGCCTCGACAATGGTGTCGGCCGGCGATTCCGCTGCGGTGCGCGGCGCGGGCTGCGTGGCGCAGCCGGCGGTGGCCAGCAGCAGGCCGAGCGTGGCGCCGGCAAGCAGGCGGTTCATACGGTTCCTTCCGAGCGGATCAGGTCCGCGTTCATACGGTAGGCGGCGCACAGGCCGGCCAAGCAGGGCGGCTGGCCTTCGATGCGCCGAGCCTGCGGCGGCAGGCGGTCGGCAAGCTCCGCCAGCAGCGCCAGGCCGGCACTGTCCAGCGCCTCGACCGCGTGCAGGTCGAGTCCCTGCACGCCGTCCAGCGCGGCCAGCGCCTGCGGCCACACGGCGGCCACGCTGGCACGGTCCAGCCGGCCGCGCAGGCGCAGCAGCGTGCCCACGCGCTCGACGGTCGCCTCAGCGGCTGCCATTGCCGGCGGTAGCGGTCTTGAGGCTGCCGTTGCGCAGGTCGGCGGCGACCTGGGCGATGCCCTTCTGCCGCAGCGGGCTGTCGAACTGGCCGCGGAAGGTCTGCACATAGGACACGCCTTCGATCATCACGTCGAAGATCTTCCAGCCGCCGTTGTTGCGGACCAGGTAGTCCACCGGCACCGGCGCACCGTTGTCGCGCAGCAGCTCGGTGGACACCTTCACGCCGCGCCCGCCGGGCAGGGCGGTCTCGCCCTTCAGGCGCAGCCGCGGCTTGCCCTCGAAGTCGAGCAGGGCGGTGCCGTAGCGCTGCATCAGGTTGTCCACCATGGCGTCGGCGAACAGCTTGACGTCGGCCTCGCTCGCACCGCGGCCGTGCGCGCCCAGCACCAGCCGGGCGGCGTACATGCTGTCGAAGCTGCCGCGCAGCTCGGTGTCGATGAAGCTGCGCAGGGCGGCCGGGTTCTTGCGGAACTCGGCGCGGCGCTGCTGCAGGGTGGCGAGGACGCGGCCGCCAGTGGCGACCACCTGCTGGCCGGGACTCGTGGCGGCCTGCTGGGCCTGGGCAGCCAGCGGCGTGACCGCCAGCAGTGGCGCCGCAACGGCGATCGACAGGGACAGGATCAGGGACTTCATGGGGTGGTTTCCGTGGGGGACGGGGGAGTTGCGCTGTCGTTGGCAGCGGCCGGCGCGGATGCGTTGCCGCCGCCGAACATGTACTTGCCAACCATCTGGATCAGATCCACTGCCGGCTGCGTATAGGCGATTTCCTCGCCGGACTTGAGGTTTTCCGGGTCGCCGCCCGGCTGCAGGCCGACGTAGCTCTCGCCCAGCAGCCCGCTGGTGAAGATGCCGGCGGAGGTGTCGGCGGGCAGCTGGTAGCGCTGGTCGATGTCCAGCGTCACCACCGCGTCGAAGCGCTTCGGGTCGAGGTCGATCTTCGCCACCCGGCCCACCGCCACGCCGCCGATCCTCACCGGTGCCTGCAGGCGCAGCTGGCCGAGGGTGGAGAAGCGCGCGGTCAGCGGATAGGTGTCGCCGCCGCCACCGAACTGGCGGTTGGTCGAGGCGAACGCCAGCACCAGCAGCGATGCCAGCGCCAGCAGCAGGAACGCACCGACCGCGAATTCGAGCCTGGGGCCACGGATTGCCATTGATCTACCTCTGTCCAAACTTGCCGGGCATGAGCAACGCCCCGGTGTTGCGTTGAACCCCTGCGCAGCAATGCGCGGAGGCATGGGAATGGATTACTGGAACAGCAGCGCGGACATCACGAAATTCAGCATCAGCACCAGCAGCGAGGCGTTGACCACCGCGCGGGTGGTGGCCACCGAGGTGCCCTCGATGGTGGGTTCGGCATGGAAGCCGGAATGCGAGGCCACCAGCGCCGCGGTGCCGCCGAACACGGCCGACTTCAGCAGCGCCACGCCGAAGTCGTCCCACGCATCCACGCTGTTCTGCAGCGCCGACCAGAAGGTGCCGTTGTCGAGGCCGAGGATGCGCACCGCCTCGAACCAGCTGGCGGCAATCGCCAGCGAGCAGAAGAAACCGGTCAGCAGCGGCACGCACAGCACCGCCGCCCAGAAGCGCGGCGCCACCGCCTTGGCCAGCGGATCGATCGCCATCAGCTCCAGCGCCTTGATCTGGTCGGTGGCGCGCATCAGCCCCAGCTCGGCCGAGATCGAGCTGCCGGCGCGGCCGATGAACAGCAGCGCGGTCAGCACGGGGCCGAGTTCGCGGTACAGCGACAGCCCCAGCAGGGTGGACAGCGCGTCCGAGGCGCCAAAGGTCTGCAGCGTGCGGTAGCCCTGCAGGGTCAGCACCAGGCCGACGAAGGCGCCGCCCACCGCGATGATCGGCAGCGAGCGCGCGCCGACCTTGTAGATCTCCTTGACCAGCTCGGCCAAGAAATCTGCGCTCGGGCGCGAGGCGCGCAGCACGGAAAGCGAGAACAGCCCGGCACGGCCGAGCGCACGCATCGAGGCGACCACGGGCATCAGGCAGCCTCCTGCCGCGGCGCGCTTTCGAACGCGATCGGGCCGTCGGGCGCGCCGTCCAGGAACTGCCGCAGCAGCGGATCGGTGCTGGCCTGCAGCGCATCGGGGGCGCCGTCGAACATGATGGTGCCATTGGCGATGACCACCGCCTGGTCGCAGACCGGCAGGGTTTCGCGCACGTGGTGGCTGACCACGATGCAGGTCAGGCCCAAGGTCTGGTTGAGCCGCCGCAGCAGGCTCATGATCACGCCGCTGGCAATCGGGTCCAGCCCGGTCAGCGGTTCGTCGCAGAGCAGCAGCGGCGGGTCCAGCGCCAGCGCGCGCGCCAGCGCTGCACGGCGGGCCATGCCGCCGGACAGCTCGCGCGGGAACAGGTTGGCGGCGGCGCGCAGGCCCACCGCGTCCAGCTTCATCTCCACCAGCCGGCGCAGCACCGGTTCCGGCAGGCGGGCATGGGTACGCAGCGGCAGCGCCACGTTCTCGGCTACGGTCAGGTCGGTCAGCAGGCCGTTGCCCTGCAGCAGCACGCCCAGGCCCTTGCGCATTTCCAGCAGCGCGCGCGGCTGGCGCGGGACTTCCTTGCCGAACACCTCGACGCGGCCGGCCGCCGGCACCAGTTCGCCGGTGATCGCCGCCAGCAGGGTGGACTTGCCGGTGCCGGACGGGCCCAGCACCGCGGTCATGCTGCCCTGCGGGATGGCCAGGTCCAGCCCGTGCAGGATGCTGCGCCCGCCGCGATCAAGGCGAACGGACGACAGGCGCACGGCAATGGCGGACGGGTCGGACATGGACTGGGGGGAACCGAATGGGGGACGCCGGAATGGCTTCGCGCGCGAGCGCGAGGCCGCACAGGTTGCCGCGATATGGCTGAACAGGGCCGAAGCGACTGAACCAGCGGGTACAGGAATTATCGCGCATCCCGACACCGCGGTGTACCGCCATCCGGCTGCCGGGCTGGAATGCTGCGTCCTGCCGGACGCGGTCCCGGCGCGTGCGGCTCACTGCATGAGATGGGGCTCCGGCATCATGGCTGCATGTCCGGCACCGCCTCCGACTTCCGCCTCTACCACTCCAACGCACTGGACGTGCTGGCCGCGCTGCTGGCCGATGAACTGCGCTCGCCTGCCGCCGGCCAGCCGCTGCTGGCGCCGGACACCGTGCTGATCCCGCAGGTGGCGATGCGGCGCTGGCTGCAGGCCACCCTGGCGCAGCGGCACGGGGTCGCCGCCAACCTCGAATTCCTCACCCCCGGCGAATTCGTCACCCGCGCGCTGGACGCCAACCTCGGCAAGGCCGGCGACGACCTCGACGCCGCCGGCCTGCACTGGCGGCTGTACGCCGCGCTGACCGATCCGTCGCTGCTGTCGAAGCCGGCCTTGGCGCAGATCGCGGGCTGGCTGGGCGATGCCGATCCGCTGAAGCCGTGGTCGCTGGCCGGGGAGCTGGCTGGGGTGTTCGAGAAATACCAGGCCTGGCGCCGCGACTGGCTGCTGCGCTGGGACGATGGCGCCGACCGCGACGACCCGCAGGCGATCCTGTGGCGCGCGGTGGCGGGCGGCCGCGGCCACCGCGCGCGGCGCATCCAGGACTACCTCGCCCGTTTCGCCGACGGCGACGCCAAACCCGCTGGCCTGCCGTCGCGGCTGTTCGCCTTCGCCACCCTCAACATCTCGCCGGACGTGCTGCGGGTGCTGGCCACGCAGGCGCGCGTCGGCACCCTGCACTTCTACCTGCCCACGCCCAGTCGCGCCTACTGGGGCGACCTGCAGACGCTGGGCGCACGCCTGCGGGCGGGCGAGGAGCCGTTCGCCGGCGATGCCGCCGACAACCCGCTGCTGCGCGACTGGGGCGCGGCCGGCCGCGATTTCATGGCGCTGCTGGGCAGCTACGAGGTGGTGCATCCCAGCGGCGAGATCGCCGCCTATGCCGACCCGGCCGAAAGCGCCAACGCCGGCCTGCTTCAGCGCCTGCAGGCCGATCTGTTCCACCGCCGCGCCACCCCGGGGGCGCCGCTGCGTGAAGCCGTCGACCTCGACGATCCCAGCCTGCAGTGCCACGCCAGCCATACCCGGCTGCGTGAACTGCAGGTGCTGCACGACCGCCTGCGCGGCCTGCTCGAAGACCCACGCTTCGACCCACCGCTGCAGCCGCGCGACATCGCGGTGCTGGCGCCGGACATCGACCCGTACGTGCCCTATCTGGACGCCGTGTTCGGTGGCCACGGCCAGCGCAACCAGGCTGTTGGGCAGGCAATTCCGTACGCACTGGCCGACGCCAGCCCGCTGGCCGACGAGCCGCTGGCCGACCTGTTCCTGCGCCTGCTGGCGCTGCCGGTGGCGCGCTTCGGGCTGGAGGAAGTCCTCGACCTGCTGGCCACGCCGGTGCTGGCCGAGGCCAACGGCCTGGACGCCGATGATTTCGAACGCCTGCTCGGCTGGCTGGGCCAGGCCGGCGCGCGCTGGGGCATCGATGCCGGCCACCGCGCGCGCCAGGGCGCACCGGCCGACGATGCCTACACGTGGCAGTTCGCGCTGGACCGGCTGCTGCTGGGCCATGCCAGCGGCGCCGACGACGACATCGCCGGGGTCGCGCCGTGGAGCGAACTGGAGGGCAGTGCGCTGGAGGCGCTGGACCGGCTGCTGCGGCTGCTGCGCGTGCTGGCGCGGCATGCGCGCGCGCTGGACGAGGCCGTGCCGCCGGCACAGTGGCGCGAGCGCCTGCTGAAGCTGCTGGACGCACTGCTGCCCAAGCCGCCGGCGGACAGCGGCGCGCAGCGCGCGCTGGAGCGGCTGCGCAAGCTCATCGATGCCTTCGCCACGCAGGCCGGACAGGCCGGCTTCGACGCGCCGGTGCCGGCCGAACCGGTGCGCGCGCATTTCGCCGCCGTGCTGGGCGAGGCCGACACCCGCGCGCCGCTGCTCACCGGTGGGGTCAGTTTCGCGCGGATGGTGCCGATGCGGCTGCTGCCGTTCCGGGTGATCTGCCTGCTGGGGATGAACGACGGCGACTTCCCGCGCCGCGACCCCGCCGCCGGGCTCAACCGCCTCACCGCTGAGCTCGGCAGCGAACGCCGCCGCCACGGCGACCGCTCGACCCGCGAGGACGACCGCTTCCTGTTCCTGCAGCTGTTCGCCTCGGCGCAGGACGTGTTCTATCTCAGCTGGCTGGGCGCGGATGCGCGCGACGGCAGCGCGCGCGAACCGTCGGTGCTGGTGACCGAACTGCTGGCCGCGGCCGCGGCGCAGCATGTCGATGCCGCTGCCGCCGCGAAACAGCTGGTGCTGCGGCACCCGCTGCAGCCGTTCTCGCCGGCCGCGTTCGGCGCTGCCGATGACGGCGGCGCGCAGGACCCGCGCCGCTTCAGCTATCGCCGCCACTGGCACCCGGCCGCCGGCCGCCTGTCCGGCGCGCGCACTGCGCTGGCGCCGTGGATGCGGATGGATGCGGCGCTGGCACCGCTGCCCGACGAGAACGAACTGTCGCTCGACGCATTGCGCCGCTTCCTGCTGGCGCCGGCGGAACAGTTCCTGCGCCAGCGCCTGCAGTTGCGCCTGCCGGAAGCGGAAGACGGCGGCGAGGACATCGAACCCTTGCAGGCGCCTGGTCGCGGACTGGCCCGCAGCCTGCTGCAGCGCGCGGTGTTCGCACGCCTGCTGGCCGGCGACGATCTGGATGCGATGCAGGCGCCGCTGCGCGCGCGCGGGCTGCTGCCCTCCGGACCGCCGGGCCGGCGCGCGCTGGCGGAGATCGCCGGCGAGGTCACGCCCTACGTGGCGCCGTACGCGCAGTGGCGCGGCGCGACGGCGGCAGACACGCTGCCGCTGGAGGTGGAGATCGACGGGCTGCGCCTGCATGGCCGCATTGCCGACGCTTGGCCGCAGGGCATCGCCCGGCTGCGCTTCGGCGCGCCGAACGGCCCGTCGATGCTGCGCAACGGCCTGGACTGGCTGCTGGCACGTGCGGCCGGCGTCGAGCTGCCGTTCGTGGAGTTCCACGACATCGAGGGCGACATCGGCCCGTACACCCGCAATGCGCTGTCACGCGACGACGCGATCGAGGCGCTGGGCGCGCTGCTGGCGCTGCGTCGCGAGGGCCTGCAACAGCCGCTGCCATTCGCGCCCTACAGCGGCTGGGAGCTGTTCTCCGCGAAGACCGTCAACGCCGGCATCGGCAACGCCGCAAAGAAATGGCGCGGCAACGGCAACGGCGGCTGGGCCGAAGGCAGCGCCGAGGCGCTGCGGCTGGCGCTGCGCGGGCGCGACCCGTTCGACAGTGCCGCGGCGCTGCGCGACTTCGCGCGGGTGACCGGGATCGTGTTCGGCGCCGCCACCTGCGGCCTGCCCGCGTCCATCGACATCGACGACGTGGCGCTGCCGGACGACGACACGGAGGACGCGGCATGAGCCTGCCCGCGCCCGATCCGTACCTGCATCTGCCGCTGGACGGCGTGCGCCTGGTCGAGGCCAGCGCCGGCACCGGCAAGACCTACACGCTGGCCACGCTGGTGACCCGGCTGGTGGTGGAGCGCGGCCTGCGCATCGGCCAGGTGCTCGCCGTCACCTTCACTGAAGCGGCCACGCAGGAGCTGCGCAAGCGCATCCGCGAACGCCTGCAGCTGGCGCTGGCACTGGTGGACGCGGCGCCGGCCGAAGACGAAAGCGCGGAAGCCGCACTCACCCGCGCAGTGCTGCAGCGCCATCGCGCCGCCGTAGGCGAAAGCGATGCCGCGCTGCGCCGGCGCCTGCGCCAGGCGGCGGTGGAAATCGACCTGGCCGCGATCTTCACCATCCACGGCTTCTGCGCGCGGGTGCTGCGCGAACACGCGCTGGAAGCCGGCCAGGGTTTCGATGCGCCGGAGCTGCTGGCCAGCGACGCCGAGCTGCGCAAGGAGATCGCCGCCGACCTGTGGCGCCAGCATTCCCAGACGTCCGAGGGCGCGGACGATCTGGCCGCACTGTGGAAGGGCGGCTACGAGGAGCTGGCGAAGGATCTGCCGGCGCTGCTGGGCGGGCAGGTGCTGCTGCCGCCCGATGCGCCGCTGCCGGCGGACCCGCTGCCGCGCGTGCAGGCCAGCGGGCAGGCATTGGCAGACGGGTTCCGTACGCACGGCGACGACTTCCTCGATGCGCTGCGCGCCGCGCTGTCGAACAAGGTGCTCAACGGCCAGAGCTACAAGCTGGATTGGATCGAAGCGCTGTGGCCGGCGTGGCGGAACTGGTGCGATGGCGGGGACTTCTCAGTGCCGCCGGATGCGCGCATCGAACGCTTCGCGCCGGAGACGCTGCGCGGCAAAGCCAACAAGGGCAAGGACGCGCAGGTGCCGGCCTCGCCGCTGTGCGGGCTGATCACGCCGTACCTGAACGCCCTGCATGCGCAGGTCGAATACCGCGCGCTGCGTCGCGCCGCCCTGCTGCATCGCCTGCGCGAGGACGCCCGCACCCGCATGGCCGCGCGCAAGCGCGAGCGCCGCGTGCAGGGCTACGACGACCTGATCGACGGCGTCGCCGACGCGCTGGAAGGCCCGCACGGCGACGCCCTCGCCGCACGCCTGCGCGCGCAGTACGCGGTGGCGCTGGTGGACGAGTTCCAGGACACCGACACGCGCCAGTGGCGGATCTTCGAGCGCGTGTTCGGCAGCGGCAGCAGCGAGCCCGCGCTGTTCCTGATCGGCGATCCCAAGCAGGCGATCTACGGCTTCCGCGGCGGCGACGTGCATACCTATCTGGAGGCCGCCGCCGTTGCCGACCATGCGCCCGCGCTGGCGCACAACTTCCGCTCGCGGCCAGCGCTGCTCACCGCGATTGCCGCGCTGTACCAACAGGCGGGCGAAGATGCATTCGTCGATCCGCGCATCCGCTTCTTCGAAGTCGAGGCCGGCGGCAAGCGCGCCGACGCGGACTTCCAGCGCGATGGCGAACCCGCACCCGCGCTGACGGTCTGGCAGGCAGCACCGCCCAGCGGGCTCGACGCCAAGGGCAAGCCGAAGTCCCGCTGGAACGCCGGCGAAGCGCGCGCGCTTGCCACCCGCGCCTGCACCGCCGCCATCCACGGCGTGCTCACCGACGCCCGCGCCGGGCGCGCGCTGATCGAGGGCAGGCCGGTGCAGCCCGGCGACATCGCCGTGCTGGTGCGTTCGCACCGGGAGGCGTTGATGATCCAGCAGGCGCTGGCCCAGCTGGGCATTCCCGCGGTCGCAGCCGGCAAGCTGAGCCTGTTTGCCACCGGCGAGGCGCGCGAGCTGCACGCGCTGCTGCTGGCGCTGCTGCACGGCGCCGACGATGGCCGCCTGCGCGCGGCGCTGGGGACGGTGCTGCTGGGACTGGACGCACTTGCCATCGACGCGCTGGAACGCGACGGCGACACCCACCGCCGCTGGCAGCTGGAGGCCCAGCGCTGGCGCGAGCGCCTGCGCGGCGGCGGCCCGCTGGCGCTGGTGGGCGACCTGTGCGCGGCGCACGGCGAGCGCCTGCTGGCGCTGGTCGACGGCGAACGCCGGCTCAGCAACTACCTGCAGCTGGCCGAACTGCTGCAGGAAGCGCAGCGGCAGGCGTTGGGCCTGCACGGGCTGGTGGACTGGCTGGGCCGCGCCATCGCCGGCGCCGATGCGAATGACGAAGCACAGCTGCTGCGGCTGGAATCCGACGCGCGCCGCGTGCAGATCGTCACCCTGCACAAGAGCAAGGGATTGGAATACCCGCTGGTATTCCTGCCCTTCGTCGGCATCGGCAGCAACGAAAAATCGCCGAACCGCCATTGCAGCGTGCATCTGGAAGGCGCGCGCCGCCTGCACTGGAAGTTCGAGACCCTGCCGGAAGCGGACTGGACCGGCGCCAGCACCACATGGAAGGCCGAGCAGCGCGCCGAGGACGCGCGCCTGCTCTACGTCGGCCTGACCCGCGCCGAGCACGCGCTGTGGATCGCCAGTGGCGATTTCTTCGCCGCCGACAGGACCGCGCTGGCAAAGCTGCTGGGCGATACGGATGCGCTGCAGCAGGCCGGCATCGTGTTCGATGCCGCGCCGCTGCCCACCGATCTGCCGCGCCTGCCGCCGGCGTCCGATGCCGCGGTGCCGCCCGCGCGCGAGGCAACGCGCGCGCTGCACAACGACTGGTGGGTGTACAGCTTCAGTCAGCTGGCCCGCGCCGAGGCCGGCGGCGACACCGCCAGCGCCGCCACCCTGCCGGCGCCCGGCGGCCACGACGAACCAGAGAACGCGGACGACACCGCACCTGTCGAAGCGTTCGACCCGCGCTTCGCCGGCAACCGCTACGGCGTGGCCCTGCACTCGGCGCTGGAACACACCGACTTCGCCACCTGGGGCGACTGGCATCCGGGCGAGCCGGCGCCGGCGGACGAAGCCGACGTCATCGCTACGGCGCTGCGCGGCGAAGGCTACGGCGAGGACGCGCTGGACGACGGCATCGCGCTGACCACCCAGCTGATCGGCCACACGCTCACCGTGGCGCTGCCGGAAGGCACCCGCCTGTGCGACGTGCCGGCCAGCGAACGGCGCCCCGAGATCGAGTTCCAGTTCGCCCTGCAACCCGTGCAGGTGGAAGCGCTGCTGGCGCTGCTGCACGCGCACGGTATCGTCCGCGAGCGCGACCGCTTCGGCGCGCGGCAGCGGCTGGAAGGCCTGATGACCGGCCTGATCGACCTGACCTACCGGCACGGCGGCAAGTGGTACGTGCTGGACTACAAGTCCAACCGCCTGCCCGGCTACGACGACGCGGGGCTGCAGCACGCGATGGCGCACAGCGAATACGACCTGCAGGCGCTGATCTACACGCTGGCGCTGCATCGCTGGCTGCGTTTCCGGCTGGGGGCGGGCTACGACTACGCGCGCGACTTCGGCGGCATCCGCTACCTGTTCTGTCGCGGCCTCGATGCCGGCAGCGCGGCGTCGCCCGGCATCCACGCGCAGCGCTTCCCGCCCGAACTGGTGCATGCGCTGGATGCCCTGTTCGGCCACGCCGAAGGAGTGGCCGCATGAGCCTGCTGCGCGAACTCAACCGCATCGGTGCGCTGCGCCCGCTGGACGATGCACTGGCGAATACCCTGCGCCGGCTCGATGCGGACACCCCGGACAGCGTGCTGGCCGCCGCGGCACTCGCCTCGCTGGCGGTGGCACAGGGCCATGCCGGCTTCGACCCCGCGCAGCCGCGCCTGCTGGTGGATGCCGACCTGGCGTGGCCGGATGCAGACGCTTGGGCGCAGGTCTTGGCGGCGTCGCCGTTCGTGGCCACGCCCGAGGCGGCCGATGCGCAGGCCGCCGCCGCGCCGCTGGTGTTCGAACACGGCCTGCTCTACCTGCGCCGCTACCGCGAATACGAACGCCGGCTGGCGCTGCGCCTGCGTGCGATTGCCGCCGCTACGGTGCCGGAGACAGGCATCGAACCGTTGGCGCCGCTGTTCGCGCAGCTCTTCCCCGACGCCGCCAGCGGCGACGCCCAGGCCCGCGCCGCCGCGCTGGCGCTGCGTCGCAACCTGCTGCTGGTCACCGGCGGCCCCGGCACCGGCAAGACCACCACCATTGCCCGCCTGCTGGCGCTGCGCATCGCGCAGGCGCTGCAGGCCGGCCACCCGCCGCCGCGCATCGCCCTGGCCGCGCCCACCGGCCGCGCCGCCGACCGCATGGCCGAAAGCCTGCGCCGCGCCGTGCGGCAGATGGAAACCTACGGCATCGATGACGCCCTGGCCGCGCTGCCGGGCGAGGCCAGCACCCTGCACCGCCTGCTCGGCGTGATCCCCGATGCGCCGCGCTTCCGCCATCACGCGGACAACCCGCTGCCGTTCGACATCGTGGTGGTGGACGAGGCCTCGATGGTGGACCTGCCGCTGATGTGCAAACTCGCCGAGGCGGTGGCGGATGGCGCGCAGCAGGCACCTACCCAGCTGATCCTGTTGGGCGACCCGGACCAGCTGCCCTCGGTGGAAGCCGGCGACGTGCTGGCCGGCATCCTGCGCGCCGCGGGCGCCGGCGATGCGCTGGGCGCGGACGATGCCGCCGCGCTGGCGCCGCTGCTCGGTGCGGCCGCCGTGGCCTCGGCGGCCGACAACATCCCGCCCGCGGTAGAAGCTGCAGAACCGCAGGCAACGCTGCCGCTGTTCCCTTCCTCAACGTCGGCGCCATCCGCCCTGCACGGCCACCGCATCCACCTCACCCGCGGCTGGCGCCAGAGCGACAGCCTGACGCTCGCGCCGCTGGCCGATGCCGTGCGCCGCGGCGATGCCGACGACACGCTCGCACTGCTGCGTGGCGGGAGCCTCGCCAACGTCCATTTCCACGACAGCACCGACGACCCGCTGGCCGCGCGCGGCTTCGACCTGCTGGCGCATTTCCGCGGCCTGGCCAGCGCCGCCGATCCCGCCGCCGCGCTGGCCGGCGCCAACCACCTGCGCCTGCTCACCGCCCTACGCGACGGCCCGCAGGGCGCACGCGGTCTCAATGCTCGCATCGAAGCCCAGCTCTCCGGCCGCCGCATCGGCAGCCCACCCGCGTGGTTCCCCGGCCGCCTGCTGCTCATCACCGAGAACAGCTACCGCCACGGCCTGTTCAACGGCGACGTGGGCGTCTGCCTGTTCGACACCAGCGGCGCGCTGCTGGCCTGGTTCCCCGGCGGCAACGAAGGCGTCCGCGCCTTCCACCCCGCCGCACTACCCGCGCACGAATCCGCCTTCGCCATGACCGTGCACAAGGCACAGGGCAGCGAATTCGACGAAGTCTGGCTGCAGCTGCCCCGCGCCGATGCCCGCGTGCTCAGCCGCGAACTCCTCTACACCGGCCTGACCCGCGCGCGGACCGCGTTGCATATAGCAGGGAGCGCGGAGGTGATTGCCGCGGCGCTGGGAAGGCACGCGGGAAGGGTGTCGGGGTTGGGGTGGAGGTTGGGATAGGCTGCGAAATTAGGCGGTTTTAGGTTGCTATGCTTCGAAATCGGAAACTAGTTATTAGTTAGGCGTTAGGCGCTAGGGAGAGTTCATGAGGCCTCAAGCTGCCCATGCAATAGTCAAAACAGGAGTGTCTTGGCTCATTTTTGCAACGGGCTTCTGGCTCATGGCATACGTATGGAGCGACGGCGTGGGCACAAGAGCCGCTCTTGCATTCGTACGCGAGGGGAGATCAGAAGAAGCCTTGAAGTGGCTTATGCCATCAGCGCTCGTTCTGGTCGCCATAGTTGGCGTCGCCGCTGTTTTTATAAGACAGAACAACAAATGCAAACACTTCAAGGAACTGTGCGGTGAGATTATTGAAACTCTTGCATCTGCATTTACCATAGTCTCGTCTGCAACTTTCTTCCTCAGCTTCCGAGAGCCAGCAGAGTTTCTGGCTATGCTGGTAGCGATTCCAATTTCATTTATTTTGTACTGGGCGGCTAAAGAGCTCGGCGCCTAACAATTCGTTCAAGCCGAGACCGCTTCGCGGCCTCGGCACTTGATCGCTATGATTCAATCAACTGCCGCGGCCACTGCGCGTTCCGGCTTAACTCAGGCGTTAGGCAACAAACGTGACTACATCGAATCGTCGTTATGTGGCTCATCTAGACATACTCGGTATGTCAGCGATCATGAGCAAAGACCCAGAGGAAGCGTGGTCCATGCTATCGGCGCTGGTGGACGCGCGTGACTCCTCCACAAATGTAAGTCTTGAGTTCAAGGACCGGAGCGAGCTAATCCACGTCCCAGAACACGTCAAAGCAGTCACTTTTTCCGACACAGTATTTCTGTTCACCCACGGCGACACTGAAGCCGATCTTCGGGCTCTTACCATCGTGGCGGCCCAAATGTTTAACAATTCCCTCTACAACCGAGTACCCATACGAATCGGTGTCGCAAAAGGTGATCTGTACGTCAATTTCGAGCGATCAATGTATGCGGGACCCGCTTTGATCGAGGCTTATCGCGTTGGCGAGTCTTCCCAATGGTTAGGAGCTACATTCGCCCCATCCGTCGCCAATGAGGTGGCAGCCCTCGGTCTAGTTGCCGGAGAGCCTGGAGCAAATGCGAGCAATGTCATTGTTGCCTGGCCGGTACCTTTGAAAAATTCAGTTGAAGATATGCAAGTACTCAACTGGCCAGCTTTGATGGCTCACCAGCTCAAAGTCGAACCGCCCTTCACTACAGAAGGCTTCTATCAAATATTTGAACCAACCTTTGGCCCTTTTGAAGAATTGCCGCAAGACGTCCGCGTCAAGTACGAGAACACTGTCGCGTTCTTCAACGCCCAATATTCCGCACATGTTGCCTAACAATTCGTTCAAGCCGATTCCGCTTCGTGGCGGCAATTGCGGCACAAAAAGCGTGCCACAATTGTCGCCACTACGCTCCACGGCTTAACTCAGGTGTTAGCGCTCATGGCCAGATCACCGATGTTCTTGCTTCTAGGCACTGCAATCGCTATCTGCGCCGGCTGCGATAAAGGCGACAATCTTGGCGGGCCGCGACAGTACTTCGAGTCGAATAAGGTTGGCTCCTCGCCAGACTATGCGATCGTGAAATGGAACAACCCGACGGACCACGTGGCCACCGTCCACGGGTTCATGGATGATATGAAGAGCTGCCAGATCATGGCGGATGCCTTGAACAAAGACGCCTGCGCAGAGACCGGCGGTAAAGGTTGCCTCAATCCCTTCTCATGTCAGCCGCTCAACCACTGAGCGCTAACGAAGAACGGGGTCAGGTTCACTTATCGAAACAGTAGGAAATAGGCGCTTCACTTAAGCGCTTCTTTGACCAGACCCGTGAATCCCCGGGCCGGAGTCGATTTCGAAAGCACATGGCCGGTGTAGCACCGAAGCCCCGTGCTTTGGGGAGGCAACTTCGGTCTTCCACCCGCGCGGGGAGCGCAATGACCCAGCCACCGTCGGGAACCTACTTTTCCATCGTTAGCGTGTTGCTGCTGGTGCTGAGCGTTGTCGCGTTCTCCGACAACCTGTTCACGGACGTGGGCCAGCCCAGCAACCGCGACCCGAAGTTCATCGTCCACGGCGTGTTCGGGCTGGCCTGGTACGTGCTGCTGGCAACGCAGGCGAACCTGGTGCGGACGCGCAACCTGCGGCTGCACCGCAAGCTCGGCATCGCTGCTTTCATCGTCGCCATCGGCGTCACCCTCAGCACGCTCTACATATTCGTGGTGTTGTGGAAGGGCTGGGCGGACATGGAGCCCGAGGTGCGGGCCAACCGCCTGCTGCTGCCGGGTTATGCGCTGTGCATCCTGCTTGCATGGCAGCGGCGCGGGCGGTCCGATTGGCACAAGCGGCTGATCTTCATCGGCACCTTCTTCATGCTGGGCCCGGTGGTGGACCGCGTGTACGACCCGCTGGTCATGTCGTGGGCCAAGCCGCTGTTTTCCACGCTCTACACCAGGCAGGTAGACGAGGCCGCCTACCTCGTGTTCCGGTGGGGCAGCTGGATCGGCTTCTTCCTGTCCCTGTGGCTTTACGACCGGAAACAGATCGGGCGCATCCATCCCGTGACACGCACGGGATGCACATGGTTCGCACTGGTGGTGCTGATCAGCGAATTCTCCTGAGCGCACAAACGGCAAGCAACGGGTCAAGTTCACCCAATCGTGCATCGCGCAGGAAACAGGCGCGCCGCTCAAGCGTTTTTTGAACTCGATCCACAAGGCCCGGCGCGGGGCGTAGCCGGCGACCGAAGACTGGCCAGGGTGGCGTTCACACGATCCTGAACCGGGCCCCGCGATGCTGTGCGCCGCATTCGTGCAAAGCGAATCGAGCCAATGCCACGACGCTGGAGCCGCAAGTCCATGATCTGGGCCGTCATCACCACCGTGTTGCTGACCGCGCTGGCGATCGTCCTGGCCGCCAACTTCAAGACCCCGGAGAAGGCGCTGGAACGCAAGCTGGAACACCGCTATGCGGTGGCCGACCCGCAGTTCCGCCGCGAGATGGGGGTGATGCTGGGGCCGGGCATCGTCCCGGGCAACCACGTCGACGACCTGCAGAACGGCGACGAGATCTTCCCGGCGATGCTGGCGGCCATCCGCGCCGCGCAGCACACCATCACCCTGGAAACCTACATCTACTGGTCGGGCGAGGTGGGCCGCCAGTTCGCCGAGGCGCTGTCGGAGCGCGCCCGCAGCGGCGTGGCGGTGAAGGTGATGGTGGACTGGGCCGGCAGCATCAAGATGGAGGATGCGCTGATCCAGACCATGCGCGATGCCGGGGTGGAGCTGCACCAGTACCGCCCGCTGCACTGGTACAACATCACCCGCCTCAACAACCGCACCCACCGCAAGCTGCTGGTGGTGGACGGCAGGATCGGGTTCACCGGCGGGGTGGGCATCGCCGACCTGTGGTCCGGCCACGCGCAGGATCCGAAGCACTGGCGGGACCTGCATTTCCGCATCGAGGGCCCGGTGGTGGCGCAGATGCAGGCGGCGTTCAACGACAACTGGATCAAGACCACCGGCGTGGTGCTGAACGGCGAGGCCTATTTCCCGCCGCTGCAGCGGGTGGGCGACACCGATGCGCACGTGTTCGTGGCCTCGCCCGCCGGCGGCAGCGAATCCATGCATCTGATGTATCTGATGTCGATCGCGGCGGCGGAGCGCAGCATCGACCTGCAGGCCGCCTACTTCGTACCTGACCCGCTGATCATGAAGGCGCTGCTGGCGGCGCGGCAGCGCGGCGTGCGCGTGCGGGTGGTGGTTCCGGGTAAGTTCATCGACTCCGACACCGTGCGGCTGGCCTCGCGCGCGCAGTGGGGCGACTTGCTGCAGGCGGGCGTGGAGATCCACGAGTACCAGCCCACGATGATGCACAACAAGCTGCTGATCGTGGACGGGCTGATGGTGTCGGTGGGCTCCACCAATTTCGACGTGCGCAGCTTCCGCTTGAACGACGAGGCCAGCCTCAATGTCTACGACGCCGGCTTCGCCGCGCGCATGACCGAAGTGTTCGAGGACGACCTGAAGCACACCGTCCGCTACACCCACGAGATATGGGCCCGCCGGCCGCTGAAGGAAAAGCTGGTGGAGAAATTCATCCGGCCGCTGCGCTCGCAGCTGTAAGGGCCGCGCGCGTCGGCCCCCACAGGCGGCGGTGTGCCGCGGCGAACTACCAGACCAGGTCGTCCGGCACCTGGAACTGCGCGTAGTAGGCATCGTCCTCGGAGCTGGCGGCGGCGGGCTCGGCGTCCGCGGACAGGCCGTGGTCCAGCACGATCATGCCGGCGTCGCGTTCGCGCACCTTGTCGGCGGCGGCGCGCGGCAGCAGGCCGAAGCCCTCGCCCACGCGGACGATCACCAGCGAACCTGCGGCCAGCTTCCTGCGCTGGTCGTCGTTGACCAGGATGGTGCGGATGGCGGCATCGACGGTGAAGCGGTATTCGATGTCGCCGGCCGCGGCCAGCTTGCGGTCCTGGATGATCTGCCGCGCCTGCGCGCGCAGCTCGGCCACCTGCGCCTGCGCCTTGCGCTCGCGTTCCAGCGCGCGGTCGCGCTCCGCCTTTTCGGCGCGCGCGCGCTCGGCTTCCAGCGTGGCCTCGCTGGGCGCGGCCTGCGCCTTGGCGTGCTTGGCCACGTGTTGCTCGCGCGCCACCGCGGCCACCTTGGATTTCTTCACCAGCCCTGCCTTGAGCAGCTGTTCCTGCAGGGGATTTGCCTTGGCCATCGCGCGGCTTCTTCTGTGGGTGGATGCGCGACCATGATACGGCGCCCGGCAACCGCCATTCCGTGCGGACGCTGCGGCGACCCACCCACATGGGCACGAATCGACGCCGTGTCGATTGCGCGCCCCGTCATCCGTCGCAGGTAGGATCGCCACACCACGGGAGCCCGCCATGCAGCCCACGCCTTCGCCCGACAGCCCCGCCGACGCGCCGCCCGAATCGCTGTGGGGCGGCCTGCGCGATGCCATCCGCGGCACCAGCGCGGACTACACGCGCATTCCGCTGCGGCGCGCGGTGTTCCTGCTGGCGGTGCCGATGGTGCTGGAGCTGGTGCTGGAATCCACCTTCGCGGTGGTGGACATCTTCTTCGTGGCGAAGCTGGGGCCGTCGGCGGTGGCCACCGTGGGCCTAACCGAGAGCTACCTGTTCCTGCTGTATTCCATCGCGATGGGGCTGGCGATGGCGGTCACCGCGCTGGTGGCGCGACGGGTGGGCGAGGGCGCCTCGGAGGAAGCCTCGGTCACCGCCGCGCAGGCCCTGTGGGTCGCGGTGCTGGCGTCGGTGCCGTTCGCCATCGCCGGCATCGTGTGGGCGCGCGAGCTGCTGGCGCTGATGGGCGCGGATGCGTGGACGCTGCAGCACGGTGTGGGCTACATGCAGTGGATGCTGGGCGGCAACGTGGTGATCCTGCTGCTGTTCGTGATCAACGCGATCTTCCGCGGCGCCGGCGACGCCGCCATCGCCATGCGCGTGCTGTGGGTGGCCAACGGGTTGAACATCCTGCTGGACCCGCTGCTGATCTTCGGCTGGGGCCCGGTGCCTGCGTTCGGCGTGGAGGGCGCAGCCATCGCCACCACCATCGGACGCGGCACGGGCGTGCTGCTGCAGCTGTGGATCCTGTTCCACGGCGGCAAGCACATCCGCCTGCAGGCGGCGCAGCTGGCGTGGCGCGCCGGCGTGGTCTGGCAGATCGTGCGCACCTCGCTGGGCGGCGTGGGCCAGATGCTCGTGTCGATGACCTCGTGGATCTTCCTGATGCGCATCCTCGCCAGCATCGGCAGCGAGGCGGTGGCCGGCGCCACGATTGCCATCCGGGTGATGATGTTCACCATGATGCCGGCCTGGGGCATGTCCAACGCCGCCGCCACGCTGGTGGGACAGAACCTCGGTGCGCGGCAGCCGGAGCGCGCCGAGGCGTCCGTATGGCAGATCGGCCGCTACAACATGGGCTACCTGCTGTGCATCGCGCTGCTGTTCTTCCTGCTGCCGCGCGAGCTGGTCGGCTTCTTCAGCAGCGATGCACAGGTGGTGGACATCGGCGGCGAGTGGCTGCGCATCCTGTCGTACTCGCTGTTCGTGTACGGCTGGTGGATGGTCAGCGTGCAGGCCTTCAACGGCGCCGGCGACACCGCCACGCCCACCTGGATCAACGTGGTGTTCTTCTGGCTGATCCAGATCCCGCTGGCCTGGCTGCTGGCGCTGCACCTGAAGCTGGGGCATTCGGGCGTGTTCTGGGCGGTATTCGTCTCCGAGACGGCGGTGGGCCTGTTCACCCTGTGGCTGTTCAGCCGCGGGCGCTGGAAGACAGTGCAGGTGTAGGCGCGCCCGCGCCCGTGCCTGTCGATCCGGCGTTTACATGCTTGCGGCCACACTTTGCCCACACATCCGCAGCGCAAGGAGTCGCTCGATGGACACCACCGAATCCTGCATGACCAACCTGTTCCTGCAGCTGGGCCTGCCCGCGGGCAAGGACGACATCGCCCGCTTCATCCGCGAGCACCAGCTGCCGGAAGCCCTGCTGATCTCCGAGGCGCCGTTCTGGAACGACGGCCAGCGCCAGTTCATCCGCGAGGAATGGCGGGAGGACGCCGACTGGGCGATCGTGGTGGACGAATTGAACGAGGCGCTGCACGCCGATGCGGTGGCCGCGCGCGTGGCACAAGGCTGACGGCGATGCCCGCGCCCGGCTTCGCCATCCGCTGCAAGGCCACGCTGCTGCGCCCGGCCAAGCCGAGGAACGCGAGCTGGCGGTTCCTGCGCCTGCCGCAGGCCGCCAGCGACTTGCTGCCGTCGCGCGGGATGGTGGCGGTGGACGGCACGCTGGAAGGCCAGGCCTTCACCGCGACCCTGGAACCGGATGGCGAAGGCGGCCACTGGCTGAAGCTGCCGCGCGCGCTGCATGAAGCCGCCGGCGTGGCGGTGGGCGACAGCGTGGCGCTGTCGTTGGCTCCCACGGAGAAGGCGCCGGAGCCGCGGGTGCCGGCCGATCTGCGCGGCGCGCTGGCGGACGCGCCGGAGGCGCTGGCGCAATGGAAAACCCTGACCCCGGCCGCGCGCCGCGATTTCATCCAGTGGCTGGGCACCGCCAAGCAGGCCGAAACCCGCGAACGCCGGATCGGCAATGCCTGCGACATGCTGGCGGCGGGCAAGCGGCGGATCTGCTGCTTCGACCGTTCCGGGATCTACGGCAAGGGCATGGCCGCACCGCAGGCGGCCGGGGCCTGAGGGTCGCGGCAAACGCAACATCCGCCGGGTATCGTGGCCGCCGCCGAACCGCCGCGCCCTCCCTGCCTTGATGCCTACTGCCGTCCCGCCAACCCGATCGAATCCGCCCGGCAACACGGGCGAGGTGTTCGTCGCCTTCCTGCGGCTGGGGCTGACCGCGTTCGGTGGCCCCATCGCCCACATTGGCTACATGCGCGAGGCCTTCGTGCGTCGCCGCGGCTGGCTGGACGATGCCCACTTCGCCCAGCTGCTGGCGGTCTGCCAGTTCCTGCCCGGGCCGGCTAGCAGCCAGATGGGGTTTGGCATCGGCCTGGCGCGCGCCGGCTGGCGCGGCGCGCTGGCGGCATTCGCCGGGTTCACCCTGCCGTCGGCGCTGCTGATGCTGGGGTTCGCCGCGCTGGCACCGCGGCTGGGCGCGGGCGCGGCGGCACTGCACGGGTTGAAGCTGGTGGCGGTGTCGGTAGTGGCGCATGGGTTGCTGGGCATGGCGCGGCAACTGGCGCCGGACCTGCCGCGGCTGCTGGTCGCAGCCGGCGCGGCAGCGCTGGTGCTGGCCACCGGCAATGCGTGGCTGCAGCTGGCGGCGATCGCGCTGGGCGCAGTGCTGGGAACGTGGTGGCGCCGGCAGGCTGCGGCGCCGGCGGCGGCGCTGTTCCCGTTCGGCGGTGGCCGGCGGATCGCCGCCGTCTGCCTGGCGCTGTTCCTGCTGGGGCTGCTGGCCGCGCTGCTGCTGCCGGCCAGCGCCACGCCCTCGCTGGCCGGGGTGGCGGCGGCGTTCTATCGCGCCGGTGCGCTGGTCTTCGGCGGTGGCCACGTGGTGCTGCCGCTGCTGCAGCAGTCGCTGGTGGCGCCCGGCTGGCTGCCCGCGGACAGCTTCCTGGCCGGCTACGGCGCGGCGCAGGCGGTGCCGGGGCCGATGTTCTCGCTGGCGGCGTTCCTCGGCGCGGAAATCCCGCTGGGCGGCCTGCCGCCGGCAGTGGGCGCGCTGGTGGCGCTGCTGGCGATGTTCCTGCCCGGCTTCCTGCTGCTGGCCGGGATGCTGCCGCTGTGGGCCGGGCTGGTGCGGCACCGCCGCGCGGCCAGCGCAATGGCCGGCATCAACGCCGCCGTGGTCGGCCTGCTGGCGGCGGCGTTCATCGACCCGGTCTGGAGCGGCGGCGTGCGCGCGCCGGTGGACGCGGCGATTGCCGTGGTCGGCTTCGCGCTGCTGGCCGGGCTGCGCTGGCCGGCATGGACCGCGGTGCTGTGGTGCGTGGCCGCGGCGGTCGGGATCGGCGCATTGGCTTGAGCGCAGAATGGGCCGACCCGGCAGGAGCAAGGCGATGACCCACGCAGGCGCAAGCGACGTCCTCAACCAGCCGCCCGCGCCCGGGCCGTTCGACCTGTGGGGCGACGATCCCGGCCTGCGCGAAGCGGTGCTGCGCGAGAGCGGCGCCAGCTTCGTGGCCCGGCTGGCCGGCTACGGCGCACTGGCCGGCGACACCCTGCTGCGGCTGGCCGACGAAGCCCACCGCGATCGTCCGCGCCTGCAGACGCACGATGCCTACGGCCGCCGCGTCGACCGCGTCGCCTTCAACCCCGCCTGGCACGAGGTGATGGGCACCGCGATCGCGCACGGCGTGGCTGGGCTGTCCTGGGCGCAGCCGCAGCCGGGCGCGCAGGTGGCGCGCGCGGCGCTGAGCTACCTGCACTACCAGGCCGAGCCGGGCAGCAGCTGCCCGCTGACGATGACCCACGCCGCGGTGCCGGTGCTGCGACAGGCGCCGGCGCTGCGCGAATGGGCGGATAAGGCGTGCATGTTCGACTACGACGGCCGCGACGTGCCGCTGGCGCACAAGCGCGGCGTCACCCTCGGCATGGGCATGACCGAGAAGCAGGGCGGCAGCGACGTGCGCGCCAACACCACCCGCGCGATGCCTCTGGGCGCGGACGGCGAATACGCGCTGGCCGGGCATAAATGGTTCTTCTCGGCGCCGATGTCGGACGCCTTCCTGGTGCTGGCGCAGGCACCCGGCGGGCTGAGCTGTTTCCTGCTGCCGCGCTGGTGCCCGGACGGGACGAAGAACGCGCTGCGGCTGATGCGCCTGAAGGACAAGCTGGGCGACTGGTCGAACGCGTCCAGCGAAGTGGAGTTCGACGATGCCTGGGCGTTCCGCGTCGGTGACGAAGGCCGCGGCGTGGCCACCATCCTCGAGATGGTGATGCTGACCCGGCTGGACTGCATGCTGGGCTCGGCCGGGCTGATGCGGATGGCGCTGCGGCAGGCGCTGCACCATGCGCGTCATCGCCACGCATTCGGCAGGCGCCTGCTCGACCAGCCGCTGATGCGCAACGTGCTGGCCGACCTGGTGCTGGAGTCGGAAGCCGCCACCGCCCTGGCGCTGCGGGTGGCCGGCGCGGTCGACCGCGCGCCGCAGGACCCACGGGAGGCGGCGCTGGCGCGGATCGCCACAGCCATCGGCAAGTACTGGATCTGCAAGCGCGCGCCGGTCTTCGCCAACGAGGCGCAGGAATGCCTGGGCGGGCTCGGCTACATCGAGGAGACGCTGCTGCCGCGGCTGGCCCGGCAGGCGCCGCTGAATTCGATCTGGGAAGGTTGCGGCAACATCCAGTGCCTGGACGTGCTGCGCGCGCTGGCGCGCGACCCCGACACCGGCGCCGCGTTGCGCAGCGAATGGCAGGCGGCGGCGGGCCTCGACGTGCATTTCGATGCGGCGCTGGAAGCCGGCCTCGCCCTGCTGGATGCAGGCTGCGACGAAACCGGCGCACGCGGCTTCGTCGAACGGCTGGCGCTGCTGCTGCAGGGCGCCACCCTGCTGCGCGCCAACCACCCGCTGGCGCAGGCCTGGTGCGCCAGCCGGTTGGGCGCGCCGCACGCGGCGACATTCGGCACCCTGCGCGAGGCCGCGCATATCGACGCCGCGCTGGCCCGCTGCGAGGCCTGACGCCGCCGGCTCAGCCGGCCTGCATCGTCCCGCTGTCCAGCCAGCGCTGGTGCCAGGACAGCGCCTCGGGCAGCAGGTGCGGCGTGTGCTTGCCGAAGCTGTCGCGGCAGGCGCGGTCGAAATAGTCCTGCAGCGCGTCGCGGTAATCCGGGTGCGCGCAATGGGCAATCACTTCGCGCGCGCGCTGCTTGGGCGAGAGCCCGCGCAGATCGGCCAGACCCTGCTCGGTGACGATCACCGCCACGTCGTGCTCGGTGTGGTCGACGTGGCTGACCATCGGCACGATCGAGGAGATCGTGCCGTTCTTGGCGGTGGAGGCGCTGAGGAAGATCGACAGGAAGCCGTTGCGGGCGAAATCGCCGGAGCCGCCGATCCCGTTCATGATGCTGCTGCCCATGACGTGGGTGGAATTGATGTTGCCGTACAGGTCGGTCTCGATCATCCCGTTCATGCCGATGCAGCCCAGCCGCCGCACCATCTCCGGATGGTTGGAGATTTCCTGCGTGCGCATCACGATGCGGCTGCGGTAGAAGTCGAGGTGGCGGCGGAACTCCTCGTTCGCCGCGGGGCTCAGCGCGAAGCCGGTGCACGAGGCGTAGCGCAGCACGCCCGATTTCAACAGATCCAGCATGCCGTCCTGGATCACCTCGGTGTAGGCCTCCAGGTCGCGGAAGCCGCTGCTGGCCAGCCCTGCCAGCACCGCGTTGGGGATGTTGCCCACGCCCGACTGCAGCGGCAGCAGGTTGGCCGGCAGGCGGCCGCGCGCCACTTCGTGCTTGAGGAACTCGATCAGGTGGCCGGCGATGCGCTGGCTGTCGGCGTCGATGGGGCTGAACGGGCTGTTGCGGTCGGGCGCGTCGGTCAGCACCACCGCGGCGATCTTGTCCGGGTCGCAGCGCAACGTGGTCTGGCCGATGCGCTCGTCGCCGCGGGTCATCGGGATGGGCTTGCGGTGCGGCGGCAGCGCGGTGCCGTAGTAGATGTCGTGCATGCCCAGCAGCTCCACCGGCTGCCACTGGTTGACCTCGATGATGACCCGCTGCGCCAGGTCCAGCCAGGTCTTGTTGTTGCCCACCGAGGTGGTGGGCACCAGCGAGCCGTCTTCGAGGATCGCCGCCACTTCCACCACCGCGGTGTCGATCTGGTTGTAGAAGCCGAACCAGACGTGCTGGGCCACGTGCGAGAGGTGGAGGTCCAGGTAGTCCAGCTTGCCGGCGTTGATCTGCTTGCGTGCGTTGGGGTCGCTCTGGAACGGCATCCGCATCGCCAGCCCGTCCACCTGCGCCAGCGCGCCGTCCAGTTCGGGCGCGGTGGAGGCGCCGGTGAGCAGGTTGATGCGGAACGCCTCGCCGCGCGCATGCGCCGCCTCGATGTGGCTGGCCAGCGCCTGCGGCACCGCCTTGGGGTAGCCGGAGCCGGTGAAGCCGCTCATCGCGACGGTTTCGCCGGGCCGGATCAGCGCCGCGGCCTGGGCGGCACTGGTCACGCGTTCGCGCAGGCCGACGTGGAGGATGCGTTGTTCGGGCATGTCGTTGTACGCGGAAACGGGTGTCCATTATCCGCCGTGGCGACCCCGCCGGGCGCGGCCCGGACCGTGACGGTGTGTCCCGCAAACGGCCGCGATTACACTGGCGCCTCACCCCCACCGCCAAGGAAAGCGCCATGAGCCAGTGGTTCCTGCACGACCCGTCCGCCAACCGCCGCCTCGGCCCGATGGACGCCGACGCCGCGCGCGCCGAGGCCGCCCGCAATCCCTCGCTGCTGGCGTGGAAGGAAGGCATGGGCGACTGGCTGCCGGTGCGCAACATCGCCGAGCTGTACGACGCTGCCCCCGGCGGCGTGGCCGGCGCGCCGCCGCCGCCGCCGCGCAATGGCGGCAAGGGCCGCAGCGACGAGATCGATTTCAAGATCCACGGCCAGGAAATGCAGTTCGTCGAGATCGAACTGGATCCGGGCGAAAGCGCGATCGCCGAAGCCGGCGCACTGATGTTCAAGGACAGCGCGGTGCAGATGGACACCGTGTTCGGCGACGGCTCGGCCTCCGGCCAGGCCGGCGGCTTCATGGACAAGCTGCTGTCGGCCGGCAAGCGCGTCATCACCGGCGAAAGCCTGTTCACCACGCTGTACACCCACGCCGGCAGCGGCAAGGCCAAGGTCGCGTTCGCCGCGCCATATCCGGGCACGGTGATGGCGATGAAGCTGGACGAGCACGGCGGCCGCATCATCTGCCAGAAGGACAGCTTCCTGGCCGGCGCGCGCGGCGTGCAGGTGGGCGTGCACTTCCAGAAGAAGATCCTCACCGGCCTGTTCGGCGGCGAAGGTTTCATCATGCAGAAACTCGAAGGCGACGGCTGGGTGTTCATCCATGCCGGCGGCTGCGTGGTGGAGCGCGAGCTGGCCGCAGGCGAGCGCATCGACGTCGACACCGGCTGCGTGGTCGGCTTCCATGCCAGCGTCAACATGGACGTGCGCCCGGTCGCCGGCCTGAAGTCGATGTTCTTCGGCGGCGAAGGCGTGTTCCTGGCCACCCTCACCGGCCCCGGCAAGGTGTGGCTGCAGTCGCTGCCGTTCTCGCGCCTGGCCGGCCGCATGCTGGCGGCGGCACCGCAGAACGGCGGCAGCCGTGGCGAGGGCTCGGTACTGGGCGGACTCGGCCGCATCCTCGACGGCGACAATTCCTTCTGACCCTGATCGCGGCCGCCGCGTGCGATAGCGGCGGCCGCGCATTGCGGTTCGTGCAGTCGCCTTCACCACCATGAGCGGTTCATGAGCCTCCACATGGGGCTAACGGAAAGTTCATCGCCTGAAGACAGCGCCGGGTGCAACTTGGCCCGGTCGGCAACAGCCGGCTCCCCCAACGGAAACATCCAAGGAGCGCGACATGACTGTCAAGAAGGATCACAGCATCGGTGAAGGTACGGGCGCGGTTGCGGGCGCGATCACGGGCGCGGCCGTCGGTTCGGCTGCCGGCCCGGTCGGCACCGTGGTCGGTGCTATCGCCGGCGGTGCACTGGGCGCCAAGGGCGGCGGCGCGGTGGCGGAGGCCATCAACCCGACCGAATACTCCCGTCACTTCGAGAGCAACTACAAGAGCGCTCCGTACTACGTGAGCGGTAGCGAATGGCGCGACTACGAGCCGGCCTACAAGTACGGCTACGACACCTACGGCCAGTACCGCGGCCGCAAGTTCGAGGACGTGGAAACCGACCTCGAGCGCAACTGGGAGGCCACCAAGGCGAACTCGCGCCTGGCCTGGTCCGAGGCCAAGGGTGCGGTGCGCGACGGTTGGCACCACATCGAGCGCGCCATGCCGGGCGATGCGGACCGCGACGGCCGCTGAGTCCTGCCACGAGCGATGACAAGGCCGCCTCCGGGCGGCCTTTTTGCTGGACGCGTTAACATGCGCGGCCGTCCACGCCCGATCCTGGAGCCACGATGTCCGACGCCCCCCGCGAGGATTCCCGCCACGACGTCACCCGCCAGCAGGCCGAGGATGCCGTACGCACGCTGCTGCGCTGGGCCGGCGACGACCCGACGCGCGAAGGCCTGCTGGACACGCCGCGACGGGTGGCCAAGGCCTACGAGGACTGGTTCAGCGGCTATGCGCTGGATCCGGACGACTACATGGCCCGCACCTTCGAGGAAGTGGGCGGCTACGACGAGATGATCGTGCTGCGCGACATCGAGTACGAAAGCCACTGCGAACACCACATGGCGCCGATCATCGGCAAGGTCCACGTGGGCTACCTGCCGGACGGCAAGGTGGTGGGCATCAGCAAGCTGGCGCGCGTGGTCGAGGCGTATGCGCGCCGCTTCCAGGTGCAGGAGAAGATGACCGCGCAGATCGCCGGCTGCATCCAGCGCGCGCTGCAGCCGCGCGGGGTGGGCGTGGTGGTGGTGGGCGCGCACGAATGCATGACCACGCGCGGCATCCACAAGCGCGGCGTCAGCATGGTGACGTCGAAAATGCTGGGCAGTTTCCGCGACGATGCGCGCACCCGCGCGGAGTTCCTGCGCTTCATCGAGGTCGGCCCGGGCCGCTGAACACAACGCTTGTTTGAGCTCATTTAATCCGGGTAATATTGACCTTCCCGCCCGGAGATCCGCCGTGGTCAGCCCGTCCCTGCGTTGCACTGCCTTTTCCGGCAACTACCGGATCGCCAGCGGCGAACTGCGCCACGTCGCGCTGAAGGCCAAGCAGGCCTTCGACGCGCATCCGGAACGGCCGGTGCTGGTGTTCGACGACGCCGACGCGCGCACCCTGGAGCTGCCACTGGAACTGCCGCCGGCCGACCTGCTGGCCTGGCTGTCCCGCCCGCAACGCCTGGGCGAGGCCACGGCCGAGCCGGAGCGGCCGCGCCGGCCCGGGCGCCCGAAGCTGGGGGTGGTACCGCGCGAGGTGACCCTGCTGCCGCGCCACTGGGAATGGCTGGCGGCCCAGCCCGGCGGCGCCTCGGTGGCATTGCGCCGGCTGGTGGATGCGGCCCGCAAGGTGTCCGCCGGCGACGACCGTCGCCGCGCCGCGCAGGAGGCCACCTACCGCTTCATGCAGGCGATGGCCGGCAACGAGGCGGGTTTCGAGGACGCCGCGCGCGCGTTGTACGCCGGCGATGACGGCCGCTTCCAGGCCTGCATCGCGCGCTGGCCGGATGACCTGCGCGAACACGTGGAATGGCTGGCGACGGACGCCTTCGTCGCCTGATGCACCGCCCGCCGCGCGCGGCGCGGCAACAACAGGACCCAGGGATTCCCGCTTGAACGCCACCCATGCTCCCGGCGCGCGCAAGGCCGCGCTCGCCTTCATCTTCGTCACCGTGCTGATCGACGTGATCGCGTTCGGGGTGATCATCCCGGTGCTGCCGCACCTGGTCGAACAGATGGTCGGCGGCGATCTGTCCACTGCCGCCTACTGGACCGGCGTGTTCGCGTTCGCGTTCTCGATCGTGCAGTTCTTCTGCACGCCGATCCAGGGCGCGCTGTCCGACCGCTTCGGCCGCCGCCCGGTGATCCTGCTGTCCTGCTTCGGGCTGGCCGCGGACTTCGTGTTCATGGCGCTGGCGCCCACGCTGGCGTGGCTGTTCGTGGGCCGACTGCTGTCGGCGGCGACTTCGGCCAGCTTCTCCACCGCCAATGCCTACATCGCCGACGTGGTGCCGGCGGAACAGCGCGCGAAAAGCTTCGGCATGATCGGGGCGGCGTTCGGGCTGGGCTTCATCGTCGGCCCGCTGATCGGGGGCGTGCTGGGCGACATCAACCACCGGCTGCCGTTCTGGTTCGCCGCCGGGTTGGCCCTGCTGAACTTCCTGTACGGCCTGTTCGTGCTGCCGGAATCGCTGCCGCGGGAACGCCGCACCGCGCGCTTCGACTGGAAGCACGCGCGCCCCATGGGCGGCGTGCGCATGCTGCTGGAGCACCCGCGCATCTGGGCGCTGGTGGCGGTGGTGTTCATCGCCAACTTCGCCCACTACGTCTATCCCAGCACCTTCGTGCTGTTCGCCGACGCCGCGTTCGGCTGGAAGGAGAAACAGGCCGGCTACGTGCTGGCGGCGGTGGGCGTGTGCAGCGTGATCGTCAACGTGGCGCTGGTGGGGCGGCTGGTGAAGGCGCTGGGCGAACGCCGCGCGATGCTGCTGGGGCTGGCCTGCGGCACCGCCGGCTTCGTGCTGTACGGGCTGGCCGGGGCGGGCTGGGTGTTCCTCATCGGCCTGCCGATCAGCGCGCTGTGGGCGGTGGCGGGGCCGGCGACGATGGCACTGATCACCCGCCAGGTGCCGGCCAACGAACAGGGCCGCATCCAGGGCTCGCTGGGCAGCCTGGTGTCGCTGGCCGGAATCGTGGCGCCGGCGCTGTTCGCCAGCTCGTTCGGGTTCTTCATCGGCCCGCGCACGCCGGTACACCTGCCCGGCGTGGCCTTCCTGATCGCCGCGCTGCTGCTGGCGACCGCCGCGTTCGTGGCGTGGCGTTTCGCCGACCGCGCGCAGCGCGCGCCCGGCACTGACCAGGACGCGACCGCGGCAGGGTCCCCCTGAGCCGCGCGCGGATAACGCACGCTTCACCCATCACTCACCGCACCGCGCGCAAGACTGGCGGGACATCCACGACAGGAGTCCCGCGATGGCGAAGTGCGCGATGTGCGGCAACGACTACGACAAGGCCTTCACCCTGACCACCGCCGACGGCCGGCAGCAGGTGTTCGATTCCTTCGAATGCGCGATCCACGCGGTGGCGCCGACCTGTGCGCACTGCGGCTGCCGGGTGATCGGCCACGGCGCCGAACACGCCGGGAAGTTCTACTGCTGCGCGCACTGTGCGCAGGCATCCGGCGTGCAGGGCATCGAAGACCGCGTGTAAGCGGCGCCCCGGTACGGACGGTCAGCCGCAGCTGATGCGTTCAATGACGCCGGCGCTGTCCTGCAGCACGTTCACCCGGTCACCGCGGTATTCCAGCGTCACCATCTGGTCGGGTTTGAGCACGCGGATCACGACCGCGCCGGTGGCCTTGCGCACCGCCTCGATATTGGCCGCGGTCGCCGGCTCCCCGACCCAGCGCCTGGCCGCATCGGCATTGCAGGCCATCGGCGCTTCCGCGGCCGGCGGCGGCGTGGCGGGCGGGCTGGCGCAGGCGGCCAGCAACAGCAGCGGGGACAGCAGGGACAGGCGCATGGACATGGTCAGGCTCGCGGAAATGTGACGCGCCCATCATGTCGCCGCGCCGATGAATCCTCCGTGCATGCCTTTCGGCAGGGGGGCCTGCCCGGTGCGGCCAGTAGCATGCGGGTTTGACCGTCCTAACGGAGTTGCCATGACCCGCCGCCGCCTGCTGCCCCTTGCCCTCTCCCTCGTGCTTGCCGGTGGCGCACATGCGCAGGCCTCGGTCCCGCAGCCGCAGGACGTGCCGTATGCGCCGGGCATGATGAAGGTCGAGGTGGACGCCACCAATCTTTCGCAGCGCATCTTCAGGATCAAGCAGACCATCCCGGTGCAGGCCGGCCCGCTGACCCTGCTGTACCCGCGCTGGGTGCCGGGCGGCCATTCGCCGCGCAACGGGCTGGACGACATCGCCGGCCTGACCTTCAAGGCCAACGGCCTGAAGCTGGACTGGAAGCGCGACACGCTCGAAGTGGGCGCGTTCCATCTGGTGGTGCCGGACGGCGTCACCGAGATCACCGCCGAGTTCGACCTGCTCACCGCCACCGGTCCCGGCCAGGGCCGCGTGGTGATGACGCCGAACATGCTCAACATCCAGTTCATCTCGACCTCGCTGTACCCGGCCGGCCACTACATGAGCCGGATCATGGTCGACCCGCGCGTCACCTATCCGGCCGGCTGGACCGCGTTCACCGCCCTGCACGAGGACGGCCGCAGCGGCGATACCGTCGATTACGAGAACGTGCCCTACGACATCTTCGTCGACTCGCCGGTGTACGCCGGCCGCCACGCTAAGAACATCGACCTGACCCCGGCCGGCAAGCCGCAGGTGAAGCTGGGCGTGGTTGCGGATGCGCCGAAGTACCTGGAAGCCAAGCCGGAACAGGTGGCGATCCACAAGAAGATGGTCGATCAGGCGATGAAGCTGTTCGGCGCGCAGCACTACGACCACTACCAGTTCCTGTTCTCGTTGTCCGACCAGATGGGCGGCAACGGCCTGGAGCACCAGCGCAGCAGCGAGAACGGCGTCGGCACCGACTACTTCACCGGCTGGAAGGAGAAGCAGGGCTTCACCGACCTGCTGGCGCACGAGTTCGTGCATTCCTGGAACGGCAAGTACCGCCGCGGCAAGGATCTGTGGGTGCCCAACCTCAACACGCCCATGCAGAACAGCCTGCTGTGGGTGTACGAGGGCCAGACCCAGTACTGGGGCAACGTGCTGGCCGCGCGCAGCGGCATGCGCCCGCTGCCGGCGTCGATCGACGCGCTGGCGCTGGTCGCCGCCGCCTATGCCGACAATCGCCCGGGCCTGTCCTGGCGCGGCATCCAGGACACCACCAACGACCCGATCGTGGTCGGCCGCGCGCCGCGCGCCTACCTCAACTACCAGATGAGCGAGGACTACTACCGCGGCGGCCAGATGATCTGGCTGGAAGCCGACGCGCTGATCCGCGCCGGCAGCAACGGCAAGCGCTCGCTGGATGATTTCGCCAGGGCGTTCTTCGGCGTCAACGACGGCGAATGGAAGGTGCAGAACACCTACACCTTCGAGGACGTGGTGGCCACGCTCAACGGCGTGCATCCGCACGACTGGGCGACCTTCCTGCGCGATCGCCTGGACGGCAAGACCGGCCTGGCCGGCGGCATCGAGGCCAGCGGCTGGAAGCTGGTCTACAAGGACGAACCCAACGCCTATGCCAAGGGCGCGGGCAACCGCGGCGGCGCCGACTTCACCTATTCGATCGGCCTGTCGCTCGGTAAGGATGGCGCCATCGGCGACGTGCGCTGGGACGGCCCGGCCTTCAACGCCGGCATTGGCAGCGGCACCCAGGTGGTCGCGGTCAACGGCATGGCCTACGACGCGGACGTGCTGGAAGATGCGATCAAGGCGGCAACCAACAGCAAGGCGCCGATCGAACTGCTGGTCAAGGAGTTCGACCGCTACCGCACGGTGAAGCTGGATTACCACGGCGGCCTGCGCCATCCGCACCTGGTGCGCATCGAAGGCAAGCCGGATTACCTGACGCCGATCCTCAGCGCGCGCAAGTAAGCGCGACGTGGCGGGAACGCGCGGGCGGCCATCCGCCTGCGCGCGGGCCGCGCTGGGCCAGCGCTGCCCGGCCCAGCCGGGGGGCCTACTGCGCGGCGAGCCACTCCACGTAGGATTCGAAGTGGTGCACCGCGAAACCGCCGAAGCCAGCGTGCCCGGCATAGGCGCTGGCGGTCTGCGCTAGCGCCAGTTCCAGCTGCGCGTCGGTGTTGTCGAAGAAGGTCACCTTGGCGATCTCGTTGTCGGCGGTCTCCACCCCGATCACCACGCGCTTGCCGCGCAGCGCCGCCGCGTCGATCTCCGCGCGGGCGTGGGCGATGATGCCGTCGCTGCCATCGGCGTGGTCGCGGTAGTCCATCAGCACCGCGTGGTCGAACACGTCCAGCACGTGTTCGTGCATGTACTGGGTGCGCCGGTTCCACTTCACGCGCAGGCCGTCGTACCAGAACGGAATCGCCGGACCGACCTGCAGTGCCGATTGCCCGGAGCGCCGCTTCATGTCCATCAGGCTGCGGCCGAGGTCGAGGAACTGCACCAACAGCGTGGCCTGCTTGTTCGACCAAGCCTTGAGCAGGTGAGGCTCGATATCCAGGCTCACGCCCTCGAAACGCTCCGCGGGCAGCGCGCTCGCGTTGTAGTCCAGCACGCCCTGGAACTGCGCCTCCGCGATCGCGCGCCGCTGCGCGGCGGTGTAGGCGTCGCTGTTGAGGTGGCCCGACCCCAGCAGCGCGTGCGGGTGGATGCCGTTGGCCCGCAGGCGCGACAACAGCACGCGGTACGCGGCCGGGTCGTTCGCCAGCCGGTTGCTGGCCGGGTAGGGCTCCACGTAGAGGTAGACGGTGGAAATGCCACGCCCGCGCAGGAAGGCGATGGCGTCGCCGGCGTATGCGGGGTCATCCAGCCAGCCGGTGCTGGCATCTTCCCAGACCCAGACCGCGCGCTCGGCGGCGTGCAACGCCGGGGCGGACAACAGGGCAAGCAACGCAAGCAGCAGGGCGCGAACATGGGTGCGCATCGTCGTGTCCCGGGAGTTGACCCGGGATCACGCTAGCACCGCGAATCCTTGCACCGTCGTGACGCCCTCCACGTTTCGGCACGGTGGGCCGCCGCCCGTCGGCAAAGCGACGCTGCCCGGGTTTCCGGCCCAGCCTCCGCGAGCTTACGCCGCCTGCACGATCCGCAGCGGGTTGTCCCACTCCTTGAGCAGCCGCGCCAACTGGGCACGCGCCTGGTGCAGGTGTGCTTCCTTGACGTGGCCGAAGCCGCGGATGTGTTCCGGCACGCTGGCGATCTGCGCGGCCAGGTCGACGTTGCCGGCATCCAGCTTGTCCAGCAGCGCAGTCACGGTCTGCGCGTACTCGCCGATCAGCGCGCGCTCGCCGCGGCGCTCGGCGGTGTAGCCGAACACGTCCAGCGGGGTGCCGCGCAGGCCCTTCAACTTGGCCAGCACGCGGAACGCGGTGAACACCCACGGCCCGTATTCCTTCTTCACCAGCTGGCCCTGCGCGTTCTTCTTCGCCAGCAGCGGCGGGGCGAGGTGGAACTTCAGCTTGAAGTCGCCTTCGAACTGCGCCTCCAGCTGCTTGCGGAAATCGCCGCTGGTGTACAGGCGCGCCACTTCGTATTCGTCCTTGTAGGCCATCAGCTTGAAGAAGTAGCGGGCCACGGCTTCCGACAGGTCGCTGCTGCCCGGCGCCTTCGCGGTTTCCGCGGCGCGCACCTTGGCCACGAAGTCGCTGTAGCGGCGCGCATAGCCGGCGCTCTGGTAGCTGGTGAGGAAAGCGACGCGGCGCGCGATCACCTCGTCCAGCGAACGCGACAGCCGCGCGTCGTCCAGCGGCGCGAAGACGCTGCCGGCATCGCCGCTGGCCGGTACGTGGCGCAGCGCATCCTCGTCGCGCAGGTCGGCGGCCTGCGGCATCAGGCCGGACTCGGCCGCCTCGTTGGCGGTGGCGCCAAGCATCGGCAGCGCATGCGCGGTGGCCTCGCTGCGGGTGGGCAGGTTGCGCACGATGCCGGCAGCCTCGACCACCGCGGCCAGGTCCACCACCGCCAGGCGGCCCCAGGCGAACGCGGTCTTGTTCATCTCGATGGCGGCGCCGTTGAGCTCGATGGCGCGCATCAGCGCCTCGAACGAAATCGGCACCAGCCCCTGCTGCCACGCATAGCCGAGGATGAACAGGTTGGCGGCGATGGCGTCGCCGATCAGCGCGGTGGCAATCTGGGTGGCATCGATCTGCAGCGGTGCCTGTCCGCCCAGCGCGGTGCCGATCGCCTTGACGATGTCGGCGGCCGGGAACTGCATGTCCGGTCGGGTGGTGAAGGTGCCCGGCATCGCCTCGTTGGTGTTGACCACCACCGTGCTGCGCTCGGGGCGGATCTTCGACAGCACCCAGTAGTCGTTGACCACCACCATGTCGCAGCCCAGCACCAGATCGGCCTCGCCGGCGGCGATGCGCACGGCGTGGATGTCGGCGGGGGTTTTCGCAATGCGGATGTGGGTGGTGACGGCGCCGCCCTTCTGCGCCAGCCCGGTCTGGTCGAGCACCGTCGCGCCCTTGCCCTCCAGATGGCCGGCCATGCCCAGCAATGCGCCGATGGTCACCACGCCGGTACCGCCGACGCCGGTGATCAGGATGTTCCATGGCTGGGACAGGTCGGTGCGGGCGGCGGGCGCGGGCAGGTTGGCCAGCAGGCTGGCGGCATCGACCTTCTTGCCCTTGCGCACCTTGCCGCCGTGCACGGTCACGAAGCTGGGGCAGAAGCCCTCGACGCAGCTGAAGTCCTTGTTGCAGTCGCTCTGGTTGATCGCGCGCTTGCGGCCGTATTCGGTTTCCTTCGGCGTGACCGACACGCAGAAACTCTTGGCACCGCAGTCGCCGCAACCCTCGCAGACCAGCGAATTGACCATCACCCGCTTCTGCGGATCGACCAGCTTGCCGCGCTTGCGGCGGCGGCGCTTCTCGGTGGCGCAGGTCTGGTCATAGATCAGGATGGACGTGCCCTTCACCTCGCGCAGCATCTTCTGCACCGCGTCCAGGTCGCGGCGGTCGTGGAAGCTGGTGCCGGCCGGGAAGATCGACGGATCGGTCCACTTGTCGATGTCGTCGGACACCAGCGCAATGGTCTGCACGCCCTCGGCGCGCATCTGGTGGGCGATCTGCGGCACGGTCAGGGTGCCGTCCACCGGCTGGCCGCCGGTCATCGCCACCGCGTCGTTGTAGAGGATCTTGTAGGTGATGTTGACGCCGGCGGCGATGGCCTGGCGGATCGCCAGCGAACCGCTGTGGAAATAGGTGCCGTCGCCGAGGTTCTGGAAGATGTGCTGCGTGTCGGTGAACGGTGCCTGCCCCGCCCACGTCACGCCTTCGCCCCCCATGTGGGTGAAGGTGTCGGTGCTGCGGTCCATCCACGTCACCATGTAGTGGCAGCCGATGCCGCCCTGCGCGCGCGAGCCCTCCGGCACCTTGGTGGAGGTGTTGTGCGGGCAGCCGCTGCAGTAATGCGGCACGCGCGGGAAGTTGGCGCGCGGCAGCGCCAGCTCGCCCTCCTTCTGCGCCATCCACGCCAGCACCGCGTCGATCTTCTCGCTGCGGTGGAAGCGCTGCAGACGGCGGCCGATCACCCCGGCAATCGTGGCCGGGGTGAGCTCGCCGGTGGACGGCAGGATCCAGTTGCCGGCCTCGTCGTACTTGCCGACGATCGACGGCCGGGCGCCCCAGCTGTCCGGCCAGTTGTAGAACTGTTCCTTGAGCTGGCGCTCGATGAAGGCCTTCTTCTCCTCGACCACCAGGATGTCTTCCAGCCCGCGCGCGAAGCGTTCGATCCCGACCGGCTCCAGCGGCCAGGTCATCGCCACCTTGTACACGCGGATGCCGAGGTCGGCGCAGGCGGCCTCATCGAGTCCCAGGTATTCCAGCGCCTGCAGCACGTCGAGGTAGGACTTGCCGGTGGTGACGATGCCCAGCCGCGCCTTCGGTGAATCGATCACCACCCGGTCGAGCTTGTTGGCGCGCGCGAACGCCTGCGCCGCCTTCACCGCGTAGCGGTGCAGGCGCATCTCCTGCTCCATCGGCGGATCCGGCCAGCGGATGCCGAGGCCACCGGTGGGCATTTCGAAATCGTCGTCGCCCGGCAGCACGATTTGCAGCGCATGCGGATCGACATCGACCGAGGCGGAGGATTCCACCGTCTCGGCGATCGTCTTGAAGCCCACCCAGCGCCCGGTGTAGCGGCTCATCGCCCAGCCCAGCACGCCCATGTCGAGGATGTCCTGCACGCCGGCCGGGTTGAGCACCGGCATCATCGCGCTGACGAATTCATCCTCGCTGCCGTGCGGCAGGGTGGAGCTGCGGCAGGCGTGGTCGTCGGCGGCCAGCGCCAGCACGCCGCCGTAGGCGGAGGTGCCGGCGGCGTTGGCGTGCTTGAACACGTCGCCGCAGCGGTCCACGCCGGGGCCCTTGCCGTACCACATGGCGAATACGCCATCGTGCTTCGCCCCCGGGAACAGGCCCGGCTGCTGGGTGCCCCAGACCATGGTGGCGCCGAGGTCCTCGTTGAGGCCCGGGGTGAACTTCACCGACGCGCCTTCCAGGTACTTCTTGGCCCGCCACAGCTCGAGGTCGAAGCCGCCCAGCGGGCTGCCGCGATAGCCGGAAACGAAGCCGGCGGTGTTCAGCCCGGCGCGCTCGTCGCGCAGCTTCTGCACCAGCGGCAGCCGCACCAGCGCCTGCACGCCCGACAGGTAGATCCGGCCCTGGGTGCGGCGGTATTTGTCCTCCAGCGTGTAGTCGGTGTCCAGCACGTCGTGCGTCAGCAGCGACTTGGCGGATTCGGGCGAGGACAGTTCGGCGGTGCTGGTCATGGCGGACTCCGGAAACGACAGAACGCCGCGGCTTGGGCGGCGTTCGAGCAAAGACTCGGTATTTTAGCAGCCCAACCGCCCCGCCCCGGGCGACGGTCGGAGGCGGCCATCCATCGCTGCGCGTCCCGCACGCCACAGCCCCATCGCCGCATGTCAGTGATGGCGCGCCGACGCGGCCACACCGGATAGCATCTGTCCATGCACCCTTCGCCGCGCCTTGCCGCCAGCATCGTCCTTGTCGTGTTGCTGCTTGCCTGCGCGATGGGCGGATGGTGGCAATGGGGTCGTTCCCCGACCAACCAGCAAGCGGCGGTCGCCGCGCGGGCTGTCCCTACTGCCGTCCCCGCACGCGACAGGGGGGCGCCGGCCAGTCCGCCGACGATGGCAGGAGCATCGGCCGCGGAAGATGCCTGCGCGAAGGAGGTATATGCGATGCACAGGCGGCGCTTCGAGGAGCTGGCCGGGATCGGTTCTCCAGACGCGGTGATCGGCCGATCCATGCTGGAGCCTATGCTGCTGACCCTCCCCGTGGGAGCGGTCACCCCGCCACTGCTGGAAACGGACGCGGAGCTGGCGGCGGCGGTGCGGGCGTATCCGCAGGATCCCGATCTCGCCTGGTATCACGCCAATCGCTGCCTTAACGATCCAGCGTGCGATGCCGGGCCGGCCGTCGACCACCTGCTGGCGGTCGAGCCGGACAATCTGGCGGGTTGGTTGCTGGCCGTCCGTGAAGCCGCGCGCGCTCGTGATGAGGCCGTCATCCAGGCAACGTTGGAGGCCGCGGCAAATGCGACCGACTACCAGCCCCGCATCGTCGATGGATTCCAACGCATGCGCGACGTACTGAAGGACGTGCCGCTGCCCGCGTCGTGCGACACGCCCAAACTTCGACGGGAGTGGGCGGCGACCCAGCGATCCACTGCACCCCCGACCCCGTCCGATCTGGCGGCTGTCGTTGCCATCGCGGTGTCCGCGGCTCAGGTGCCAGCCTACGTGGAGGCGCGCGGCGCCTGCGTTGACCAACCGGCCGGGACTCGGTCACAGGCGCGGCTGATGGCGTGCCGCCAGGTTTTTTCAAAGATCGCCGACGGCAACGCGCTCATCGATCACAGCATCGGCACCTCGGTGATGGCGGAACTGACGGCCGGCACCGCGGAACACGCGCGCTGGCAGGAACAGAAGCGCCGGGTCGCGTGGCTGTTCACCAACCAACCGGCGCTCGACAGAAGCGTTGCAGCCGCCGTGCAGCGCTGGAACGAAGGGGAAGTCTCCGCCATGCAGCGGGAGCTTGCCGCCAAGGGCCTGTGGCCACCGCCTTCGTCGTGGTCCTCGGAAGCCGGCGGTGCCCGCCCCCGATGATCCGGACGATCACGTTTAAATAATATTGATTCTTATTTGCGACTGGACTAGAGTGGACGGGCTCCCTTCCGGCTGTCCGCGCCATGGTCCCCGCCTTCCTCCGTCGCCTGCTACTGGCCACCCTGCTGGTCGCCGCCGGGCTGTCCCCGGTTGCGGCGCAGGACGGCAGCGACGTGCGCCAGGCCTGGCAGCTGCTGGACTACATCGCGGTGGACTACGGCGGCGCGGTGGCCGATGGCAAGGTGGTGAGCGACGGCGAATACGCGGAAATGCGCGAGTTCTCCGCCACCGCGCGCGAACGCATCGGCGCGCTGCCGGACAATCCTCGGCGTGGTGTGCTGCTGGCGCAGGCGGATGGGCTGATCGCGCTGGTGCAGCGCCGGGCCGATGCGGCTCAGGTCGCGCAGGCTGCGCATGCGCTGGCTGACGGGCTGCTGGCGGCCTACGGGGACGGCAGCGCGGCGATGCCGACGCCGGATCCGGCCGGCGCGGCCGGCCTGTATGCCGCGCAGTGCGCCGGCTGCCACGGAGCCACCGGACGCGGCGACGGCCCGGCGGCCGCGGGCATGGTGCCGGCGCCGATCGATTTCACCGACCTCACGCGCGCGACCCAGCGCAGCCCGCTGGCGCTGTATGAGGCGATCAGCCGTGGCGTGGCCGGCACCGCCATGCCGGCGTATGCGCAGCTGGACGAAGCGCAGCGGTGGGCGCTGGCGTTCCACGTCGGCGGCATGGCCTTCGATGCCGCCAGCCGCCGCGAGGGCGAAGCGCTGTGGGCACGGGACGATGGCCGGCTGCACGCCGCGCTGCCCTCCCTGCAGGCGCTGGTGCGCAGCAGCCCGGCGCAGCTGGCGCAGGTACTGGACGCCCGCCAGGCCGCCGCCATCACCGCGTTCCTGCGCGCACAGCCGCAGGCGCTGCGGCAGGCAGGCGAGGCCAAGCCGGCGACGCTGGCGCTCGCGCGCAGCCAGCTGCAGGCCGCCCTGCGGGCGTATGCCGACGGTGATCGCAAGCGGGCGTCGGCACTGGCGCTGTCGGCCTACCTCGATGGGGTGGAGCCGGTGGAGCCGCTGCTGGCCGCACGCGATACCCCGCTGCTGCGCGGGATCGAAACCGCGATGGGCAAGCTGCGCTCGGACATCGCCGCGGGCGCCGGCATCGACGCGATCCGCCAGGACGCGGCGCAGGCAGTGCTGCTGTTCGACCGCGCCGACCGAGTGCTGCAGGAAGGCCGCGGCGACGTTACCGCCGCCTTCCTCGGCAGCTTCGCCATCCTGCTGCGCGAAGGACTGGAGGCGATGCTGGTGGTGATCGGCATGATCGCCTTCCTGCGCAAGAGCGGCCGCTCCGAAGCACTGCCGTGGGTGCACGCGGGCTGGACGCTGGCACTGGCAGCGGGCGGCATCACCTGGGCGCTGGCCACCTGGCTGGTCGACATCAGCGGCGCCAGCCGCGAGTTGACCGAAGGCCTGTCGTCGCTGTTCGCCGCGCTGGTGCTGCTGGGCGTGGGCATCTGGATGCACCAGAAGAGCCTGGCCGGCCGCTGGCAGCACTACCTGCGCGAGCGGGTCTCGGCCGCGCTGGGGCGGCGCTCGATGGTGTTTCTGTTCGTGCTGGCCTTCGTGGCGGTATACCGCGAGGTGTTCGAAACCATCCTCTTCTATGCCGCGATGTGGTCGCCGGACACCGCGCGCGCGATCCTCGCCGGCATGGCCACCGGCGTGGCGCTGCTGGCACTGGTGGCATGGGCGCTGCTGCGGCTGGGCATGCACCTGCCGATCGGCAAGTTCTTCGCCTGGAGCTCGGCGCTGATCGCGGTGCTGGCGGTGGTGCTGGCCGGCAAGGGCGTGGCCGCACTGCAGGAGGCGGGCTGGATCGGGCTGGGCGCGGTGGCCGCGCCGCGGGTCGACTGGCTGGGCGTGTTCCCGACCTGGCAGACGCTGCTGGCACAGCTGCTGGTGCTGCTGGTCGCCGCATTGGGCTTCTGGATCAACCAGCGCGGCGGGCGTCCCGCAGCCGCGGCGTAGCACTCATTCGTCGCCGCCGATCCAGCAGCGCCGCACGTTCACCCCGGCATCCAGCAATACCAGGTCGGCGCGATAGCCGGGCGCGATCCGCCCCCGTTCGCCGCCCAGGCCAAGGAACTCGGCCGGGTACTGCGACGCCATCCGGCAGGCTTCATCCAGCGACAGGCCGAGCAGGCGCACGGTGTTGCGGACGGCGCTGGTCATGTCCAGCGCGGAGCCCGCCAGCGCGCCGGCGGCATTGCGCACCACGCCGTCGACGGCGGTGATGGTTTCGCCATAGAGGTCGAAGCTGGGCGTGGCGCCGCCGACCATCGGCATCGCGTCGGTCACCAGCAGCACCTTGCCCTGCGGCTTGGCGGCAATGGCCACCTTCAGGCTGGCCGGATGCACGTGCACGCCGTCGACGATCACCCCGACCCAGCTGTCGGCATCCTCCAGCGCCGCACCGACCACGCCGGGCTCGCGGCCCTGCAGTGGGGTCATCGCGTTGTAGAGGTGGGTGAAGCCGGTGATGCCCGCAGCGAGGCCGCCCCGGACTTCCTCGTAGCTGGCGGCGCTGTGGCCGGCGCAGACGATCGCGCCGCGCGCCACCAGCGCGCGGATCGTTCCCGCCGGCACGCATTCCGGCGCCAGCGTGATGACGGTGATGCCGCTGTCCAGCGACGTCGCCATCGCGATTTCCGCCGCATCCGGTACGCGGAACTTGCCGGCATCGTGGGTGCCCCTGCGCGCCGGCGCGAGGTACGGCCCTTCCAGATGGATGCCGAGCACACCGGGCACACCCTGCGCGATGGCGCTGCGGGTGGCATCGATCGCGCGCTGCATCACCGCGGCGTCATCGCTGATCAGGGTGGGCAGGAAACCGGTGGTGCCGAAGCCGCGATGCGCGCGGCCGATGGCGGCAATCGCCTCGACGCTGGGGTCGTTGTTGAACAGGAAGCCACCGCCGCCGTTGACCTGCACGTCGATGAAGCCGGGCACCAGCCAGCCGCCCTGCAGGTTGATGCGTTCGCCGCGCGCCGGCGGCTCGCCGTGCAGCAGCGCGACGACGTGGCCGTCCTCGACCACCACGCAGGCATCGCGCTCGAAGCCGCGCGCGGTGAGGACGTGGCCGTTGTGGAAGATGCGGGTGGTCATGCGCAGCGCCCGCAGGCGTCTCAGCCGAAGCGCCGCAGTCCCGCCGCCAGCGCCTCGCCCATCATGCGCAGGAACAGCGTGCCCATGCCGGGGAAGAACCGGTTGGCGTCACGGCTGCCCACCGCCACCAGGCCCACGCCCGGCAACGCCAGCAGCGCGGAACTCTGCACTTCGTCGGCACGCACGCCGTACAGCAGCGCGTTCTTGTCCGGGTGCAGGCGGCCGCAGACCGGCTCGCCGGCGGCGAGGATGTCGCGGAAACCTTCCACCCGCGGATGATCCTCGGCGATGTGCTGGAACCAGTCCGCATCCTCCAGCCCGTCAACGGCGCGGAAGCCGATGATGCGCACCAGATCGCCGTGGAAGTCCTCGGCCAGCGCCGCCGCCATCGCGCGCAGGGTGCTGGCCGCGCTGTCCTGCTTCAGCAGCGCCAAGGTGAGCTGGTGCGTGCGCACCGCCAGCCGCTCGTTTTCCTGCGCGTTGGCGAACAGCTCGTGCAGGCGCTTGGTCAGCTCGCGGTTCTTCTCGCGCAGGATGTCCAGCTGGTAGCTGGCCAGCGAGGCGGTGGGACCGTTCTCGCGCGGCACCACCAGGGTCAGCGCCAGGTCCGGGAACTGCTGCAGGAAGGCCGGGTGTCGGCGCAGCCAGGCCGCCACTTCGTGCGCGCCGAGCTTCTCGGTGGCGTCGTTGAAATCCATCGTCACGGTTGCTCCTGGAAAAGCAGGTTGCCTTCGAACACGAATGCGGCCGGGCCGGCCATGAACACGCTGTTGGCGGCGGTATCGTTGCGGATGCGCAGGGTGCCGCCGGGCAGGTCCACCGCCACCTCGGCATCCGCCTGCACGCGGCCGCGCCGCGCCAACACCGCCACCGCCGCGCAGGCGCCGCTGCCACAGGCCAGCGTCTCGCCGACGCCACGCTCGAACACGCGCAGGCGGATGCGGTCCGGCGCCAGCACCTGGGCGAAACCGACGTTGGCCGACGCCGGGAACATCGCGCTGGCCTGTACGGCCTGGCCGATGCGGGCGACATCCGCGGCGTCGACGTCGGCGACCTCGATGACCGCATGCGGGTTCCCCATGGACACCGCGCCGAAGCACAGGGTTTCGCCGTCGATGGCGAGCGTGTATTCGGCGTGTTCGCCGTCGACGCCGGCCAGCGGGATATCGGCCGGTGCGAAGCGCGGCGCGCCCATGTCGATGATGAAGCCGCCCACGCCGTCATGCCGCACCGGATGCACGCCGGCCGGGCTTTCGATGGCGAAGCCGGCATCCGCGGGCGCAGCGCCATCGCGCACCAGCCAGGCGGCGACGCAGCGCGCGCCGTTGCCGCACTGGCCGGAGGCCGAACCATCGGCGTTCCAGATGCGATAGGCGGCGATGCTGCCGGCATTGCGCGGCGGCTCGATGGTCAGGATCTGGTCGCAGCCGACGCCGAAATGGCGGTCGCCCAGGCGCGCGCACAGCGCGGGCGTGGGCACAGGCAGGCCGCCGCGCAGGTCCAGCACGACGAAGTCGTTGCCGGCACCGTGCATCTTGGTGAAACGCATGGCCGGCTCAGGGCTGGCTGGTAGGCGTGCCGGCGTCCCCGTTGGCCGGCGGTTCCGCCGCGGGCGCTGGCGGGGTTTCGGCCGGGGTTTGCTCTGCCGGCGCAGCGGCGGGCTGTTCCGGCAATACCAGCGGCCCCTTGTTGCCGCAGGCGGCCAGCAGGCAGGAAAGGAGCGAGAGCAGGACGAGGCGCTTGGTCATCGCCGCAGTGTACCCGCGCGCCCGCATCACTGTCGCGGCTCGGGGCGCCGCCACAGCCATACCGATACCAGCGCCATCACGCCGATGCCGATCGCAGCCATCCACCAGCGCGGCGCAAAGATCGCCATCGATATCGACGACACGCACATCATGCCGATCGCGAAACGCTTGGCCTGCCGCGACACCGTGCCGTTCTGCTCCCAGTCGAGGATGGCGCGGCCGAACTTCGGGTGCTCCACCAGCCAGCGCCGCAGGCGATCGGAGCCGCGGGTGGCGGCGAACGCCGACAGCAGCACGAACGGCACCGTTGGCATCACCGGCAGGAACGCGCCGATGATGCCCAGCGTCAGGCTGGTCCAGGCCAACGCGGCCCATAACCAGCGGGTCATGGGGTCACTGCCATTGCTGTCGTAGGAGCGCGCCGCAGGGGCGCGATCGTGCTGTACGGAATCATGCAGAAAGCATCGCGCCCTTTCAGTGCGCTCCTACAGGTGTGTGTGCGGAGGTTATTCCACGCCCAACCGATCCAGCATGAAGGCGTACATTTCCGCCTGCTCGCGATAGCGGCGGAAGCGGCCGGACTTGCCGCCGTGGCCAGCTTCCATGTTGGTGCGGAAGATGACCGGTTCGGCCGAGGTATTGAGGTCGCGCAGCCGCGCCACGTACTTGGCCGGTTCCCAGTACTGCACCTGCGAATCCCACAGCCCGGTACCGACGAACATCGCCGGATAGGCCTTGGCTTCCAGGTTGTCGTAGGGCGAGTAGGTGACGATGTAGTCGTAGAACGCCTTCTGTTCCGGGTTGCCCCACTCGTCGTATTCGTTGGTGGTCAGCGGAATCGTGGGGTCCAGCATGGTGGTGACCACGTCCACGAACGGCACCTGCGACAGGATCACGCGGTACCTGTCGGGCGCCATGTTGGCGATCGCGCCCATCAGCAGGCCGCCGGCGCTGCCGCCGTGCGCGGCCACGCGATCAGGTGCGGCATAGCCTTCCTTGACCAGGAAATCGGTGACGTCGATGAAGTCGGTGAAGGTGTTCTTCTTGTGCAGCAGCTTGCCGTCCTCGTACCACTTGCGGCCCATTTCCTGGCCGCCGCGGATATGCGCGATGGCGTAGGCCATGCCGCGGTCCAGCAGGCTCACCGTGGTGACCGAGAAGCCCGGATCCATCGACATGCCGTAACTGCCGTAGGCGTACTGCAACAGCGCGGCCTTGCCGTTCTTCTCGAAGCCTTTCCGGTAGACGATGGAGACGGGAATCTTCGTGCCGTCGCGGGCGGTGGCCCACAGCCGCTCGGTGACGTAGTTGGCCGGGTCATAGCCGCCCAGCACCGGCTGGCGCTTGAGCAGGCGGCGCTCGCCGGTCTTCACGTTCAGCTCGTACACGGTGGCCGGGGTGGTCATCGAGGTATAGCTGTAGCGCACCCAGTCGGTATCCGGCTCGCTGTTGACGTCCAGGCCCATCGAGTAGGCGGACTCGTCGGCCTTGATGTATTCCTCGCCGTTCGGCTTGAGCAGGCGCACGCGTTCCAGCCCGCCGCTGCGTTCGGCGATGGCGGTGAAACCGTCGAACAGCTCGAAGCCTTCGACCAGCACGTCGTCGCGGTGCGCGATCCAGTCCTGCCAGTCCTTGCACGAGGTTGCGCCGTCGGTGGCGGTGACCAGCTTGAAGTTGGTCGCCTTGCCATCGTTGGTGCGGATCACCCAGCGCCCGCCGAAGTGGTCGGCGTCGTACTCAACGTCGCGCGCGCGCGGCGCCAGCACCTTGAATTCGCGCGGGTCGGCTGCCGGCGCGTAGCGCAGTTCGTCGGACACCGTGCTGCTCACGCCGATGACGATGTACTGCTCGTCGCGGGTGCGGTCGATGCCCATGTAGAAACTGTCGTCCTTCTCCTCGTAGACGACCGGATCCAGCTTCGGGTCGGTGCCCAGCACATGCTTCTTCACCCGCACGGTGAGCAGCGTTTCCGGGTCGTTCTCGACGTAGAACAGGGTCCTGTTGTCATCGGCCCAGACCAGGTTGGCCGACACCCCGGCGATGGTTTCGGGATAGGCCTGCCCAGTGACGAGGTTGCGGAAACGGATGGTGTACTGGCGGCGGCCGTTGTTGTCGTCGGCATAGGCCAGTACGGCGTTGTCCGGCGTCACCTCGTAATCGCCGACGCTGTAGTAGTCCTTGCCGGCGGCAAGCGCATTGACGTCCAGCAGCACTTCTTCACCGGCGAAATCACCGGCCGCGTTGGCCTGCTGGATCGACAGCGCATCGATCCCGGGCGCGTCCTTGCGGCGCGCATGCACCGGGTAGTCCTTGCCGGTCTCGAAGCGCGAGTAGTACCACCAGCCGCGGTCGCGGTACGGCACGCTGGCGTCGTCCTGCTTGATGCGCGCGACGATTTCTTTGTAGAGCTTGTCCTGCACCGGCCTGGTCGGCGCCAGCACGGCGTCGGCGTAGGCGTTCTCGGCGTTGAGGTAGCCGAGCATCGCGGCGTCCTTGCGGCTGTCGTCGCGCAGCCAGTAGTACTCGTCCTGCCGCTCGGCACCGAACGGCGCCTTCACCACGTGCGGCTTCTTCTCCGCATCGGGCGGGGTGGGGGGCGTCTGGGCGGAGGCAAGGCTGCTCATGAGGACAAGACCGGCGATCAGTGCGTGGGACTTCATGCATGGGGCTCCATGGTGCGGTTTGCAATCGGGCCGTTCACCGAGTGCGGCGGATAGGCTTTGACCCCCTCCTTTCGCGCAGCGCAAGGGAGGGTTGGGGGGGCGCTCTTGCGGGCATCGCGCGAACAGCACCCCCTCCCAACCTTCCCCTTGCGCTACGCGCAAAGGGGAGGAGAACAGCGTCCACCCGCTTCCGCAGGGGAGGGGACAAACGTCACTTCGCCAGCTGGTCCCACAGGAAGGTGTAGGCCAGCGCGGTCATGTGCGCGGCCTGGGCGTTGTTGGCCGCGCCGCCATGGCCGCCCTCGATGTTCTCGTAATAGCGCACGTCCTTACCGGCCGCTTCCATCAGCGCCATCATCTTGCGCGCATGTCCCGGATGCACGCGGTCATCCTTGGTCGAGGTGGTGAACAGGGTCGCCGGATAGGTCTTGGCCGGGTCGAACAGGTGGTAGGGCGAAAAGCCCTTGATGAACTCCCAGTCCGCCGTGTCGGGGTTGCCGTATTCGGCCATCCACGAGGCGCCGGCCAGCAGGTGGCTGTAGCGCTTCATGTCCAGCAGCGGCACCTGCACCACGATGGCGCCGAACTTCTCCGGGTACTGGGTCAGCATGTTGCCCATCAGCAGGCCGCCGTTGCTGCCGCCCATGGCGCCGAGGTGCTGCTTTGATGTGACCTTGCGCGCCACCAGGTCGTCGGCGATCGCGGCGAAGTCCTCGTACGCCTTGTGGCGATTGGCCTTGAGCGCGGCCTGGTGCCAGCGCGGGCCGTACTCGCCGCCGCCGCGGATGTTGGCCAGCGCGTACACGCCACCCTTCTCCAGCCAGCCCTTGCCGATGCCGCCGGAATAGGCCGGCGTCATCGACACCTCGAAGCCGCCGTAGCCGTACAGCAGGGTCGGCGCCTTGCCGTCGAACGCCAGCGCCTTCGGCCTGACGAGGAAGTAGGGCACCTTGGTGCCGTCCTTGCTGGTGGCGAAGTGCTGCTCGATCACGTCCTTCGATCCGTCGAAGAACACCGGGTTGGACTTCAGCACCTCGGGCTGCTGGCCGCCGCTCTTATCGGTAACGGTGGCGATGGACAGCGTGGTCGGGGTCAGGAAGTCGGTGGCGGTCAGCCACACCGCATTGCTGTCATCCGCGTCCACCGCGCCGACGCCCAGCGTGCCGATGGTGGGCGCGCCAACGAAGTCCGACTTCGCCCAGCCGTCCTTGCCCGGGGTGAGCACCGACAACCGGTTTTTCACATCCTGCATCACGTTGAGGACGAGGTGGTCGCGGGTCCAGGTGTAGCCGGCCAGCGAGGAGTGTTCATCCGGCTCGAACAGCGCGGTGAATTCGCGCTTGCCGGCCATGAAGTCGTCGAAGCGGGTGGCGACCAGCGCACCCGGCGCATAGGTCTTGCCGCCAGCGGAGTAGGGCTCGCGCAGCTCCAGCAGCAGCCATTCCTTGTGCACGTTCTTCTGCGCGCTGTTCGGCGCGTCGATCTTGACCAGCGTGCCGTCCTTGCCGCGCAGGTACAGCTCGTCGTTGTAGAAGGCCAGCGTGCGGCTGACGAAGTCACGCTGCCAGCCGGGCGTGTGGTCGCGCATCGCGGCGATGTACATGTCGCCCGGCTTGCCTTCGTACACGGTCTTCGCCGCCGACAGCGGGGTGCCGCGCTTCCATTCCTTGACGATGTTCGGATAACCCGAGGTGGTCAGCGTGCCCGGGCCGAAATCGGTGAACACATAGACCGTGTCCTCGTCGATCCAGGCCAGCCCGCCCTTGGCTTCCGGGCGGAAGAAGCCGTCCTGCACGAACTGCTTGGTGGTCAGGTCGAACTCGCGGGTCACGTCGGCATCGGAGCCGCCCGGCGACAGCGCGATCAGGCAGCGCTCGTACTTCGGCTTGAGGCAGTCGGCGCCATGCCAGACCCACTTGGCGTTCTCCGCCTTGTTCAGCGCATCCAGGTCGAGCACCGTTTCCCACTTCGGCTCCGGCTTGCGGTACTCGTCCAGCGTGGTGCGGCGCCAGACGCCGCGCTCGTGCTGCTTGTCCTTCCAGAAGTTGTAGTAGTACCCGCCGATCTTCTCGACGCCGGGGATCTTGGCGTCGGAATCGAGGATCGCGCGGATCTGCGCTTCCAGCGTCTTGAACGCGGGCGTGCCGGCGATCTCCGCCTCGGCCTTGGCGTTGCGTGCCTTGACCCAGTCCAGCGCCTTCTCGCCCTGCACGTCTTCCAGCCAGGCATGCGGATCGGAAGGCGGCGCGGTCTGGGCGGACGCGCTGCCGGCGATGGCGAGGCCGGCGATCAGGCAGGCGCTGGAAAACTGGGACATGGCGGGCTCCGGGGGGCTTTCTGGAAAGCCCCGAAAGCTAGCACAGCGCCGGCTACGCCAGCATGGCCCGCACGTCGCCGTGTTCAGGCGCGCCGGGTGACCCGCAGCGCCGCCGCCACGCGATGCCCACGCCGCCGCCGTGCCTGCGCCCGCCGGCGCCTCGGCAGGCGCAGCGCCAGCGTCGGCAGCGGAAAGCGGCGCAGGCTCCACCAAGCGGCCAGCGGCATACCCAACAGCCACAGCGGCAGCCAGCCGAACAACGCGCTGCTGCCGCGCGCGGCGGGCACCAGCAGCACCGCCAGCGCGCCCAGGATCACCAGTTGGCGCAGCAGGGAATCAAGGTCGCGATGGGTCATGGCGGCAACTCCGTGGTAGGTGCCGCCAGCTTGCAAGGCGCACATCTCACCGGCTGCGACGGCGCGCAGGCGAGGGCCAACGGGGCTTCCGGACGATCAGTACCCCGCCGCGTCCAGCGCTTTTTCCGCCTCGCGCCGGCCGATGTCTATCAACTCGGACGCGCGCCAGAATTCGTAGAACTGGCAGGCATCGCGGGGGATGCGGATCAGCAGCTCCGGCGGCTCCAGCGCCAGCTGCACGCGGGCGATGCGCTCCTGCATGGTGTCCAGTGCCCGCGACATCACTTCCATCAGCCCGAAACGATGGGTGGGTTTGGCCGCTTCCTCGCCCAGCCGGTCGATCCAGCGTCCCAGCAGGCCCACGGCAGGTTCGTCCGGCTGGGTGTCGACCACGCGCACCGGCTCGTCCCTGCGCTGCGACGTGCTGCCGTGGATGTCCACCGCCACCACCCGGTGCGCGCCGGCCAGGCGGGTGGCGGTGATCGGCAGCGGTGCCAGCAGGCCTCCGTCCACCAGTTCCATGCCGCCGATATTCAGCGGGGTGAAGATGCCTGGGATCGCGAACGAGGCGCGCAGCGCGTCCCACAGGTCGCCGCGGCGCAGCCAGACTTCGCGCTGGCGCAGCAGGTCCACCGCCACCGCGGTGAAGTCGATCGGCAGGTCCTCGATGCGGGGCTCGCCGACCACTTCGCGCAGCGCGCGCACCAGCCGGGTGCCGGTGAACATGGCCGGACGGCCGAGGCCGGGGTCGAGCAGGCGCAGCATCTCGTTGCGGCTGGTGCGCAGCATCCAGTCGCGCAGCTCATCCAGCTTGCCGGCCGCGAACGCCCCACCCACCAATGCGCCGCAGGAGGTGCCGGCCACCGCCTCGATGTCCATGCCGCGTGCCAGCAGCACCTCGATCACACCGATCTGGGCCAGCCCGCGCGCGCCGCCGCCACCCAGCGCCAGCACGATCGTGCCCGGCGGCGAATCCTCGCGGGCGGGCGCTGCCATCAGTCCTGCCCGTAGTTGGACAGCGCCAGCTGCAGGTGCGCGCGCAGCTGTTCGCGCAGCGCCTTCGGCTCCACGATTTCGGCGTCGGCGCCGTAGTGCAGCACGTCCATCAGCAGCTCGCGCGGCACCGAATACGGCAGCTTCAGCTCGTAGCGGCCGTCCGACAAAAAGCGGCCCTGCTGCTGCGAATGCCAGTGCTCGTCGGCCACCCAGCGCGCGGCCTTGGCCGAGAAGCGGATCGTGGCCCAGCCCTTGGGCGCGCCGGAAAAAATGCCATAGCTGCCGGCGAGATGGGCGTTGAGTTCTTCCTCGGCCACGTCGCGGGCGCTGCCATCGGCCAGCCGGGCACCAGCGATGCGGTCGATGGAGAAGCTGCGCAGACCCTCGCGGTCCTCGTCCCAAGCGTCCAGGTACCAGTTGTCGCGGTAGTGGGTCAGCCGCTGCGGGCTGACCGTGCGGCGGGTCTTTTCGTCGGTGGATCGGGCGCGATAGTCGAACGCCAGCCGGCGCCGCTCCAGCACCGCCGAGGCGACGATGCGGAACGCGTGCTCGTCCATCCGGCGGATGCGGTGCGGGATGACCCGCACCCGCTCCACCGGCCAGCGCTTGCCGCCGGAGTGCGCGTCCAGCAGCTTCTCCACCCGCTGCTGCAACGGCGCCAGCGCCGCCGAGAGCATCCCGCCGCTGCTGCGCGCCAGCAGCTGCTGGGCGGCCAGCAGCGCGTGCAGCTCCTCGGAGTTCAGCCACAGGCCGGGCAGCTCGAAGCGCTCGGCCTCGGCCTTGTCGTAGTGGAAGCCGGCCTCGCCGTCGCCGATCACTGGCGCCATCAGCGCATCGCGCAGGAAGGCGATGTCGCGGTAGACGGTGGCGCGCGAGCAGCCCAGCTCGTCCTGCAGGTGGGCCACGGTCACCGGGCGGCGCGCGGCCTGCAGGCTGCGGTGCAGGGCGATGATGCGTTCATAGCGGTCCATGCGCCGATTATGCGACAGGCGTTCACCGTGGGTGCCTGCGGGCGTGGTTAGAATGCGGCCGAGCCCCCGAGCAAGACGACCATGCTGCCGCTGCTGTGGCTGGCGTTCTCCGCGCCGCCGACCGCCCTCCACCCGCCGCTGTTGCCGGTGCTGCCACCCGAGGTGGCGGAGCGCTTGGTGGCGCCGCCGCGCTGCCTGAAGGCGCGCTGCGTGAATGGCGAATGGTCGGTGGACGCGATGGCGGCGATTCCCTCCGGGCAGCGCCGGGTGGATGCCGACGACCTGCCTGGCGGCGGTGGCCGCCTGCGCCTTCCGAACGAACGCCGAGACTGGGTCAAGGCACAGGGCAGCAACGCGCGTGTCGGCATGCAGTACGGATTGCAGGCGGTGAAGAGGCCGGGCACCAGCGTGCGCGTGTCGGTGGATACCGGCTACCGCCTGCAGGGCTATGCCGACGACGGCACCGCCGGCACCGGGCCGATCCTGCGCGGCCAGGTGGAATGGAACCAGGCGCTGGGCAAGCGCGCGCGACTGTCGCAGGTCACCCGGGTGGAAACCGGCCAGCACGGCGCCTACCTGCGCAACAGCCTGCTGCTGAACGTGCAGCTCCAGCCCACCCTGACCCTGAGCTCCGGCGTGGAAATGCGCCGCGACAGCGACCTGGCCGGGCGCAACCAGACCGACGCGACGCTGAAGCTGAAATACGCGTTCTAGGCGCCGTGGCCGACGGATTCCTGTAGGAGCGCACCGCAGGGGCGCGATGCTCTTTGCGTGATCTGGCAAAAAGCGCTCGCGCCCCTGCGGTGCGCTCCTACGGAAGCTGCATGATGGCCTCAGCCGTCGATTAAGGCGCGCGCGCCCTGCGCCAGTAGCGCCTGCGCGACCCCGATGCCCAACGCCTCCGGCGCATCCGCCGGGCCTTCGGCCTGCGCGCGGATGCAGCGGCCGTCGGCGGTCGCGCCCACCAGCCCCTGCAGCAGCAGGCGTTCGCCGTGCAGGGTGGCCAGCCCCGCCACCGGCACATGGCAGCTGCCGTCCAGCGCGCGGTTCATGGCGCGCTCGGCGGCCACGCAGGTGCGGGTGGCGGCATCGTCCAGCGCCGCGCACAGCGCCGCGATGCGCGGATCGTCGTCGCGGGTTTCGATGGCGATGGCGCCCTGCGCCGGTGCCGGCAGCCACGCCGGAGCGTCCAGCCGCGCGCGGATGCGGGCGTCGAAGCCCAGCCGCTGCAGGCCGGCGCAGGCCAGCACGATGGCGTCGTAGTCGCCGGCGTCGAGCTTGGCCAGGCGCGTGTTGACGTTGCCGCGCAGGTCGCGCAACTGCAGGTCCGGGCGCAGCGCGCGCAGCTGCGCCTGCCGGCGTAGCGAAGAAGTGCCCACGCACGCGCCCTGCGGCAAGTCGTCGAGGCCGTTGAACCGGTTGCTGACGAAGGCGTCGGCATGGTCGGCGCGGGGCAGGATGGCAGCCAGCGCGAAGCCGGGTTCCAGCGTCATCGGCACGTCCTTGAGCGAGTGCACCGCGCAGTCGGCTTCGCCGCGCTGCATGGCGATCTCAAGCTCCTTCAGGAACAGGCCCTTGCCGCCGATCGCCGCCAGCGAGCGGTCGAGGATCTCGTCGCCGCGGGTGGACAGCGGCACCAGTTCGACCTGCAGGCCGGGATGGGCGTCACGCAGCCGCTGGGCGACGTGTTCGGTCTGCCACAGGGCGAGCGGGCTCTTGCGGGTGGCGATGCGCAGCGTAGTCATGCGCGCATTATCGCCGCTGCCAGGCGCGCGTGCCCGCCGCGGGGGATCAATCCGCCGCCGGTGGCTCCAGCGCGATGGGCACGTCGCCCGGCAGTGTGTCCACCTCGCGCAGGCTGCGCTCGATGGCGCGGGTGCGCACGCCGGTGTGCTCGATCTGCTTGCTGGCCTGGTCGAGCTTGTTCTTGACGTTGTCGAGCACGTCGCCGAACTTGCCGAATTCGGTCTTGGCCTTCTCGAGGATGCGCCAGACCTCGGCCGAACGCCTCTCGATGGCCACGGTGCGGAAGCCGATCTGCAGGCTGGTCAGTAGTGCCAGCAGGGTGGTCGGGCCGGCGATGGTGATGCGCTGCTCGCGCTGCAGGCCTTCGAACAGCCCCGGGCGGCGCAACACCTCCGCATACAGCCCTTCGGTAGGCAGGAACAGCACCGCGAATTCGGTGGTGTGCGGCGCGGCCACGTATTTGCCGCGGATGCGCTTGGCTTCCTCGCGCACGCGCCGTTCCAGCGCGTCGCCGGCGACACGCGCGGCGTCGACGTCGGCGCGTTCCTGCGCGTCCAGCAGGCGCTCGTAGTCCTCGCGCGGGAACTTGGCGTCGATCGGCAGCCACACCACCGCGTCGGCACCCGAACCCGGGAAGCGCACCGCGAATTCCACCCGCTCACTGCTGCCGGGGATGGTGGCGACGTTGGCGGCGTACTGGTCGGGCGCGAACACCTGTTCCAGCAGCCCGGCCAGCTGCACCTCGCCAAAGATGCCGCGCGACTTCACGTTGGTCAGCACGCGCTGCAGCCCGCCCACGTCGGCGGCCAGCTTGCTCATGTCGCCAAGGCCCTGGTGGACCTGCGCCAGCATGCGGGTGACGTTGCCGAAGCTCTCGGTCAGGCGTGTTTCCAGCGTGGCGTGCAGTTTCTCGTCGACGGTGGCGCGCATCGCTTCCAGCTTGGCCGCGTTGTCGGCCTGCAGCGACTGCAGCTGCTGCTCCAGGGTGGCGCGCAGCTCGCCCAGCCGCAGTTCATTGCGCTCGCCCATCTCGCGCAGCTGCTGGCCCTGCGACTCGGCGTGGCGCTGCTGGCTGGCGGCCGCCTCCAACCGCGCCTTGCGGGCGTCCTCGGTCAGCGCCGCGCGCAGTTCGTCCAGCCGCGCATCGGTGCGCTGGGTCAGCTCGTCCAGGCGCTGGTCGGTGCGCGCGGCCACCGCCTGCAGCTGCGCGCCGAAACCGTCGATGCGCTGGCCCTGCTGCAGGGCGAAGCTGTCCAGCTGGCCGCGCAGCTCGTCGCGACCGCCGCGCTGTTCGTCGCGCAGCAGCGCGGCGATGCGGTCCTCAGGCCGACGCAGCAGCAACAGCGCGACGAGGGCCAAGACGGCGAGCAGCAGCAGCGACAGCAGGAGCGTGTTGGTATCCATCCCGCCAGTGTAGCGGCGGGCGTCGCAGCGCCTGCGACCGCGATCAGCCGACGCTGACCCCGAACACCCAGCCGATCGCCGCGGTTGCCGCCTGCGCCAGGCTGCCCCACAGCAGCACCCGCCAAGCGCCCTTGATGCCGCCGCCGCCGGCCACGCGCTCGGCGACGTAGCCCAGCACCGCCAGCAGCACGGTGGTGCTGGCGACGATGGCGATGGCCAGGCTTCCGCTGCGCCACAGCCAGGCCAGCAGCACCGGTGGCAGGGCGCCGACGGTGAACGAAGCCGCCGAGGCCAGCGCGGCCTGTACCGGCCGCGCGCGCTGCAGGTCGTGGATGCCGACCTCGTCGCGCAGGTGCGCGGCCAGGTCGTCGTGGGCGGTCAGCTGCTCGGCCACCTGCCGCGCCAGCTCCGGTTCCAGCCCACGGTGCACATAGATCTGGGTGAGTTCGCGCAGCTCCGCTTCCGGATGCAGGTCCAGCGCCGCGCGCTCGATGCGGATGTCGGCGTGCTCGGCATCGGCCTGCGAGCTGACCGAGACGTATTCGCCCGCCGCCATCGACAGCGCACCGGCGGCCAGGCCGGCCATGCCGGTCAGCAGGATGGTGGCCGGCTCCGCCTGCGCGGTGGCCATGCCCAGCACCAGGCTGCTGGTGGAAATCAGGCCATCGTTGGCGCCGAGTACCGAAGCACGCAGCCAGCCGCTGTGCTGGCTGCGGTGCGGCTCGTGGTAGTGATGGGTTTCGATCTGCATGGACGCGGGCCTGGCAGGGGCTTGGGTGCGCGCATTGTAGGCGCGCCCGCTACTCGTCATGCCAGAGGTCGTGCGCGTCCACCAGCACCCGCAGCCGCGCCCGCTCGGCATCGGCCCGGGCATCGGCCTCGGCGGCGGCGATCTGGGTGTGCTGACGCTGCACGAGCAGCCATTCGGCCACCGCCACCTCGCCCAGTTCCCAGCCTCGCTTGACGCGTTTCAGCGCCGCCTCGCTGGCGTCGAGTGCATCGCGCTGGGCCTGCCACTGCGCCGCCAGCGTGGCGGCCGCGGTCACCGTCACTACCGCTTCGCGGCTGATGTCGCGGCGCATGCTGGCGACGTCGCCGTGCACGGCGGCGGCCTGGGCGGACTCCGCCTGCGCATTGGCCGCGCGGTAGCGACCGCCCAGCGGAATGCTCAGGACCAGGCCGTTGACCTGCTCGGCGCCGCCGCGCTCGTCCAGGCGGCGGAACCCGAGGACGGGATCGGCGATGCGTTCGGCGCGGGCGCGCGCGGCGCGCGCGTCGGCCTGTTCGGCATCGGCGGCCAGCGCGCCGATCTCATGGCTGCGCGCGATGATCCGGTCGATCCACGCCTGCGGCGTCTCCGGCAGCGCCAGCGGCGGGTCCACTGCAGGCGCGCTGGCGGGGATCGGCAGGCCCGGGAAATCGCTGTGCATGGCCTCGCGGGTCGAATGCAGCGCCGCCTGCGCGGCCAGCAGGCGCGCCTGCGCCTGGGCGCGCTCGACGTCGATCAGATCCAGGTCCTTGCGCGAGGATTCACCCAGTTCCACCCGCCGCGCCAACCCGCTGCGCTCCCGCTCCAGCAGGGCGGAGGTCGCCTCCGCGGTGCGCAGGTGCTCCGCCGCACGCAGCCAGTCCATCCAGTCATCCAGCATGCGCCGCGCGCCCTGGTGACGGGCATCGTCCAATCGCAGTTCCGCCGCCACCACGCCGGCATCGCCGATGCGGCGGTCCAGCGCTGCCTTGCCGGGCAATCGAATGGCGCGACTGAGGGTGAATTCGGATTCCGAAAAGCGCTGCCGGCCGCCCAGCTCGTCGGTACTGCGCCGCTGCGCCACCGCATCCAGCTGGAATTCGTGCGGCCCGGCCGCGAGGGCGCCGGCGCGCGCACGCGCCGCCTCCACCCGCGCGCGCGCCGCGACCACATCCGGCTGGATGTCGATAGCCTCGTGCACCACGGCATGCGGGGGCAGCCACTGCTGCGCCTGCGCACCGAGACTGCAGGCGCCCAACAGGATCACGAACAGTCGTTTCATCCCAGTCTCCCCATCGCCAGCACCGGCTCGATCCACCAGCGCACTTCCTGCGCGTCCACCTGCCCGCGCAGCGCCGCCAGAACGGTGTCCACCTGCGCCCGCGGCAGCAGCATCCACAGCACCCGCCGTTGCACCCGGCCGTGCACCTGCTCCGCGGCCGAGGCGGTGCTGAAGTCGCTGGAATGGCCTTCGGCCTGCAGCAGGGTGAAGCCGGGCAGGCCGGCCCCGGCCACCAAGGCTTCGGTCAGCGCGGTTTCCAGCCGCGGCGGGAACACCAGGCTCAATCGCACCAGATCGTTCATGCGCGCTCCTTCGAGGGTTCGATGCCATAGCGCTGGTACAGGATCGGCAGCAACAGCAGGGTCAGCGCGGTGGAGGTCACCAGTCCGCCGATCACCACGATGGCGAGCGGGCGCTGGATCTCGGAACCAGGCCCGCTGGCCAGCAGCAGCGGCACCAGTCCCAGTGCGGTGATGCTGGCGGTCATCAGCACCGGTCGCACCCGCTGCAGCGCGCCGCGCCGCACCACCTCGGCGATCTCCAGCCCGGCGTCGTGCAGCTGGTTGAAGCAAGTCACCAGCACCAGCCCGTTGAGGACGGCGATGCCGAGCAGGGCGATGAAGCCGACCGAGGCCGGCACCGACAGGTACTCGCCCGACAGCCACAGCGCCATCAGCCCGCCGACCAGCGCGAACGGGATGTTGCCGAGGATCAGCAGCGCCTGCCGCAGAGAGCCGAAGCTCAGGAACAGCACCACGAAGATCGCCGCCAGCGCGATCGGCACCACCAGGCCCAGCCTTGCGGCGGCGCGCTGCTGGTTCTCGAACTGGCCGCCCCATTCCATCCGGTAGCCGGGCGGCAGCTTGACCGCGGTGGCCAGCGCCGCCTTCGCTTCCTCGACGAAGCCGACCAGGTCGCGGCCGTCCACGTTCGACTGCACCAGCGCATAGCGCGACCCCTGTTCGCGGCCCACCTTGACCGGGCCGTTGCCGGCCTTGAGGGTGGCGATCGCGGACAGCGGGATGTCGCCGCCGCTGGGCAGGGCAACGCGCAGGGTGCGGAAGCGCTGCGCCGACATCCGCACCTCGTCGCCGCCGCGCACCAGGATCGGCGTGCGCCGTCCGGGTTCGATCACGGTGCCGGCTGGCATGCCGTCGATCTGCGCGCGCAGCTCGTCCTGCACGTCGGCCACCGCCAGTCCGTTGCGGCCGGCCGCCACCGGGTCGACCACCACCTGCAGGTAGTCCACACCCTCGGTGGTCTGGGTGAGGATGTCCTGCGCGCCGGGCACCTTCTCCAGCGCGACCGCGGTCTGGTGCGCCAGCGTGCCGAGGGTGGCAAGGTCGGGGCCGAAGATCTTGATGGCGAGGTCGCCGCGGCTGCCGGTGAGCATTTCCGAGACGCGCATCTCGATCGGCTGGGTGAAGCCGATGTCCATGCCGGGGAAGCCGTGCAGCACCTTGCGGATCTCCTCCGCCAGCCAGGCCTTGTCCGGGTTGCGCCACTGCGCCTTGGGCTTGAGCTTGAGGAACATGTCGGTTTCGTTCAGGCCCATCGGGTCCAGGCCCAGTTCGTCCGAACCCACCCGCGCCACCACGTGGTCGACTTCCGGCACCTTCGCCTTGATCGCACGTCCGACCGCCAGGTCCAGCTCGGCGGAACGCTGCAGCGAGATCGCCGGTGACTTGGCGATCTGCACCAGGATGTCTCCTTCGTCCATGGTCGGCATGAAGCTCTTGCCGACCCCGAGGTAGGCCGCCACGCCCAGCACCAGCGCCACCACCGCCGGCAGCAGGGCGCGCCTGGGCCGCGCCAGCACGGCGTCCAGCAGCGGCCGGTAGATGCGGTCCACCTGGCGCATCAGCCACGGCGTGTGTTCCACGTGCGAACGCAGCAGGAACGAGGCCAGCACCGGGATCAGGGTCAGCGACAGCAGCAGCGAGGCGCCCAGCGCAAACACGATCGTCAATGCCACCGGCCCGAACAGCTTGCCCTCCAGCCCTTCCAGGGTCAGCAGCGGCAGGAAGGTCAGGGCGATGATCAGCATGCCCGCGGCCACCGGCGTGGCCACCTCGCGGGTGGCGTCGAACACCCGGTGCAGCCGCGGCAGGTGCGCGCCGCGTGCATCCGGCTGCAGGCGGGTCACGGTGTTCTCCACCACCACCACCGCCGCGTCCACCAGCATGCCGATGGCGATCGCCAGTCCGCCCAGGCTCATCAGGTTGGCGCTCTGGCCGGTCAGCTGCATCAGCAGGAAGGTGAACAGCGCCGCCAGCGGCAGCATCAGCGACACCACCAGCGCCGCGCGCAGTTCGCCCAGGAACAGCAGCAGCAGCACCACCACCAGCACGGTGGCTTCCAGCAGCGCGTTGCGCACCGTGGCCACCGCGCGCTCGATCAGCTCGCTGCGGTTGTAGAAGGGGACGATCTTGACTCCCGGCGGCAGGCTGGAGGCCAGCGACTGCAGCCGCGCCTCGGCCGCATGCACCAGCTTGGAAGCGTCCACGCCGCGCAGCGCCACGACAATGCCCTGCACCGCCTCGCCCTTGCCGTCGCGGGTCACCGCGCCATAGCGGGTCATCGCCTCGGTGCGCACGCGCGCCACGTCGCGCACCCGCACCGGCGGCATGCCGGGCTTGAGCACCACGTTGCCGATGTCGTCGGCATTCGCCAGCGCGCCTTCCACGCGCACGATCAGCGCGTTCTCGCCGGCCTGCAGGCGACCGGCGCCGTCGTTGCGGTTGTTGCGCTCCAGCGCCTGCACCAGGTCGTCCAGTTGCAGGCCGTTGGCCAGCAGGCGGGCACGGTCCGGCACCACCACGAAGGCGCGCGCGTGGCCGCCCAGCACGTTGACGTCGGCCACCCCGGGCACCGTGCGCAGGGCCGGACGGATGGTCCAGTCGAGCAGGGTGCGCTTTTCCTGCAGGTCCAGGCCGCCGCCCTCGATGGTGAACATCAGCACGTCCGACAGCGGCGTGGCGATCGGCGCCAACCCGCCGCCGACGCCTGCCGGCAGCACGTCGACGACGTTGCCGTAGCGCTCCGCCACCTGCTGGCGCGCCCAGTAGATGTCGGTGCCTTCCTTGAAGTCCAGGGTGATGTCGGCGATCGCGTACTTTGCGGTCGAACGCAGCATCACCGCGTCGGGCACGCCCAGCAGCTCCATCTCCAGCGGCGCCACCACCCGGCTTTCCACTTCCTCCGGGGTCATGCCCGGCGCCTTCAGGATCAGCTTGACCTGGGTGGGCGAAATGTCGGGGTAGGCATCGATGGGCAGCTGCAGGTAGGCGCGCAGGCCGAAGCCGGCCAGCACCAGCACCGCCAGCAGCACCATCAGGCGCTGGCGCAGGGAAAACGCGATCAGCCGTTGCAGCATGGGCCTACTCCGCCGCCGTCAGGGTCTTGAGCAGGTTGGCGCCGGCGCTCGCCACCGGCAGCCCGGCGCTCAGCCCTTCGCCGGTGACGATGGCGTGGCGCCCGTCGCCGCCCAGCAGGCGCACCGGCAGGCCGCGCCAGGCATCGCCTTCGAGCACGAACAGCAGGTGGCCATCGCCGTCCTGCAGCAGCGCGCCCACGGGCACCGCCACCGCGCCGGCGGGGGCCGGCAGCTGCAGGGTCACGTCCAGCTGCTGGCCCGGCAGCAACCCGCTGCCGGCAGCCAACTGCGCGCGCACGCGCAGGCTCTGGGCGCCGGCGTCGGCGTCGCCACCCACCGCCGCCACGCTTGCCGTGGCGCCGCCGGGCAGCGCCACCGGCTGGCCGACGCGCAGCTGCGTCGCCAGTTCCACCGGCACCGCGAATTCCAGGTCCAGGCGGTCGTCGCTGGCGAGGGTGAAGGCCGCGGCCAACGCTTCCAGCGCCTGTCCCGGCGCCACCTGCCTGTGCACCACACGGCCGGCCTGCGGGGCCAGCAGTTCGAACTCGCCGGCCGCGCCGCCGCTGGGCCGCAGCTGCGCCAGCGAAGCACCGGCCTGCTGCAGGCTGGCGCTGGCCACCTGTGCCCGCGCCCGGCTTTCCTGCGCGCGCGCGGCCGGTATCAGCCCTTCGCGTTGCAGCAGCGCGTCGCGCTGGGCCTGCTGCGCCGCCAGCCCGGATTCGGCGCGGGCCCTGGCGTAGTCGGCCTGCACCGCCACCAGCTCGCGACTCTGCACCCGCAGCATCGGCTGGCCGCGGCGCACGGTCTCGCCTTCGTCCACCAGCACCCGCGTCACCACCCCGGCGTACGGCATGGTCACCTGCGCACTGGAGGCCAGCGGCACCGTGACCTCGGCCGGCAGGCCGGTGACCGGCACGCTGTCGGCAGCCACCGCCGGGGTGCGCTGGATGCCGAGGTTGGCGGTCTGCGCGGCGCTCAGGCGGATCCGGCCCTGGGCGTCGGCCTGCGGGGCGGCTTCCGTTGGCGCGGCGTCGTTGGAGGAGCCGCAGGCGGTGAGCGCCAGCAGCGCGGAGGTCAGGAGAAGAACGGCGGGGAGACGGCGCATGGCGATGACGGAGTCAGGCGGATGACCGAAGTCTGAATACGCAAGCTTTCGCCACGCTTAAGGAGCGCCGGAACGCCCACCGGCTGGCCGAACCGCTTCTACAGCGCCGGGATCGGCCCCAGCGCGGCCTGCAGCTCGCCGCCTTCGAGGGTGAACCGCAGCTGCAGGCCCAGCGCAGTGGCCATCGCCCGCGCCAGCGCCAGCCCCAGGCCGGCGTGGCGCGGGTCGGTGTCGCGGCCGCCGCGCCAGTGACGTTCGCCGAAGCGGACCAGATCACCTTCGGCCAGCCGGGAGGCACGGTTGCGCAGCTGCAGCCACCAGCCCTGCGGCGTCCGCGCCAGCGCCAGTTGCACCGGCACGTCGGGATCTCCGTATTCCAGCGCGTTCTGCAGCAGGTTGCTGGCCACCCGCTCCAGCATCCCCGCATCGCAGACCACCCAGGCCTCTACCGGCAGCTGCAGGCGCAGCCGGTCGGCCGGCCAGCCATTGCCGGCCAGCTGCCGCAGCAGCGCCGCCAGATCCAGCGGATCGGCCTGCGGCGCTTCCTGCCCGGATTCGAAGCGGGCCAGCGCCAGCAACGCCTCGATGCCGCGCTGCATGCGCGCATTGGTGTCGCGCACGCTGGCCAAGGCCTGGCGCAGCGTGGCCGGATCATCGTGGCGCTGCGCCAGTTCGGTGACCGCGGCGATTTCCGCCACTGGCGTGCGCAGCTCGTGGGCCACGCTGCGGGAGAAGCTGCGCTCGCGCCCGGCCATTTCCCAGGACTGGCGCAGTGCCTCGTGGGCGGCCTCGACGAACGGCTGCAGTTCGCGTGGGCTGCTCGCCAGCAGGCCGGGTTCCGGCGGACCGTCGTGCGGCAACCGCCGCGCCTCGCGCGCCATGTGCACGAAAGCCTGACGCACCAGCAGCAGGCACAGCAGCACCGCCGCGGCGATCGCCGCCAGCGTGCCGGCCAGCAGCACGCCGTGCATGCGCTGTTCGGTGCGGTCCCAGCTCTCGCGCTCGGTGGCCATCACCAGCCGGCCACCGGCAAACCGGCCAGCGGCCAGCGGCAGCACCCGGTAGCGCCCGGCATGGCCGTCCGGCAGCAGGGTGTCGCCACGCACGCTGGCCGGCAGGCGCAGCGCGCCCTCGCCGCTGTTCATCGAGGCGGCGCGCAGCCGCCCACCGGCGTCGTAGATGGCGAAGAAATCGGTGTGGCCGGCGATGTCCCAGGCCGGCAGGATGTGCGCACGCGGGTCGTCGTCCACCTGCAGCTGCTGCGCCAGCGCGGACGCACGCGCTTCCAGGAACTGGTCCAGCTGGCGGAACATCGCCCGGTCCACCAGCACGTCCAGCACCAGGAACAGACCGCCCAGCAGCAGGCCGATCGCCAGCACCAGCTGCCACAGCAGGCGGGTGCGCAACGACCATCCGCGCGGCCTATTCGATGACATAGCCGAAGCCGCGGCGGGTGTGGATGGGATCGGGCGCGCCGGCCCTGGCCAGCTTGCCGCGCAGGGTACTCAGGATCACTTCCACCACCTTGTCCGAGGATTCGCTGGCGCTGTCGTACAGGCGGTCGAAGATCGCCGGCCGCGACAGCACCTTGCCGCGCTCGCGCAGCAGCAGTTCCAGCAGCGCGTATTCCTTCGGTGACAACTGCAGGTCGACGCCCCGCCAACGCGCGCGGCGGGCGCCGGTGTCCACCTGCAGGCCATCCAGCTCCAGCACGGTGTCACCGCCGTCGCGCGCGCGCCGCGCCAGTGCGCGCACGCGCGCCTGCAGTTCGTCCAGTGCAAAGGGTTTCACCAGGTAGTCGTCGGCGCCGGCGTCCAGCGCCGCCACCCGGTCGGCGACGGTGTCGCGCGCCGACAGCATCAGCACCCGCGCGCGCGCGCCGGAACCACGCAGCGCCCTCAGCACCTGCAGGCCGTCGCGCCGCGGCAGCATCCAGTCCAGCACCAGCAGGTCGTAGTCATGGCCGGCGAGGAAGGCGATGGCCTGCTCGCCATCACCGGCGTGGTCGCAGGCATGACCATCCTGCTCCAGCGTGGTCTGCAGGCTGGCGGCCAGGGTCGGCGAATCCTCGACGATCAGCAGGCGCATCGCCGCCGCATCCGGGGGAATTGGTGCATGGGGCTCCTTCGCATGCCGCCGGTCCTGCCGCGCATGCTAACGCCCCGACCACCCCCGGTCAGCGCAACACCTGCTCCGCGTCGACCATTTCCACGCCCTGCGTCATGCCCAGCAGGGCATCGAACCACGGCTTGTGCGAGGCGCCGACCACCGCCAGCACGCGCGCACCCGGGCGCTCGCGGAAGGCCGCGACCAGGTGGCCGAGCATGTGCAGGTTGCGCGCGTCCCAGCCGGCCACGTACTGGCGGCCGAAACGCTGCGGCGACGGATCGCGCAGTGCCTGGCCGAAGTCCGCCTCCACGGTGGGCTGCAGGTAGTCCGGTGCGTTGATCGCCCGATAGGTGCCGAGCAGGTCGCCGCGCGCGCGCAGCCCGGCGATGCGTTCCTGCGCCTGTTTCGCTGTCTCGCTGGCACCCGCCCACGCCTGCCGGATCGCCTTCTCGAAACCTCCTTCGTCGCGGATGTCCAGGTTGTCGCCGACGTGGTCATCCACCGCATGCAGGCGCTGCAGGCCGAGGCGCGCGGCAAGTCGCGCCGCGAGCTGGTAGTTCTCGTTGGGGTTGGCCTCGCGCTTGCGCAGGTCCTGCACCAGCGCCTCGCCGAGGCCGTCGCCGGTCCGGCGCTCGACCTCCGGCAGCTGCCACCACTGCACCACTGCCGATGCCGGTTCACCGACCGCCAGGAAGACCGATGCCAGGCGCCTGCGCTGCGCGGGCGTCGGCTGCGCCGGCCAGTCCCGCAGCGCCGCATCCATCGCGTCCAGCGCAGCCGGGCCGTCCAGCCCGGTGGCGGCACGGGCGGCCGCCACGTCCGGGCAGTAGTCCATGACCTGCCGGTAGATCGCGCGCCGGCGCAGCAGCTCGCAGGTTTCGCCGGACAGGGCCTCGATGGTGATGATCCCGGGCCGGTAGGCGGCCAGCCGCTGCAGCACCGGTTCCAAGGTCGCGGGATCGAACGCGGCCGCCCCGCCCTGCGAAAGATGCACCGACCCCAGCACCAACACCCGGGTCGGCGGGCCGGGCATCGCCGCATCCAGCGCCGACAGGTCCACCCGCTGCGCCGCCGCCGGCGCGCTACCCACGCCAGCCAATGCCAGCGCCAGCAGCGCCGCCGTGATCCGTCCCGTCATCTGTCGCCCCGCGTGGTTGGAGATGCGGGGTGCGATGCGCGTAACGCCGCCAGGGTTGAAAGGCGTCAGTCCAGCACGCGGCAGAACACCGCCTTCAGGTAGCGCGATTCCGGCACCTGCGCCAGCCAGGGGTGGTCCGGGCCGGCGCCGGCCACCTTGAGCACCTGCACCGTGCGCCCGGCGTAGAACGCGGCGCGGCGCAGCATATCGAGGAACTGATCCTCGCTGACCAGGCCGGTGCAGCTGAAGGTGGCGAACAGCCCGCCGGGCTTGACCACGCCCAGCGCCAGCTTGTTCATGTCGAGGTACTTCTTCAGCGCGTTGATGACCTGCTCGCGGTCGCGGGTCATCTTGGCCGGGTCGAGGATGACCACGTCGAACTGTTCGCCGGCCGCCGCCGCATCGCGCAGCCACGGGAAGATGTCGGCCTGCACGAAGCGCGGCTTGACGTGGTTGAGGTAGGCGTTCTGCCGGGCCAGCTCGATCACTGCCGGGTCGATGTCGATCCCCACCACTTCACTGGCGCCGCGCGCCGCCGCGTACACGCCGAAACCGCCGGTGTTGCAGCACAGGTCGAGCACGCGCTTGCCTGCCACCTGCTGGCTCAGCCAATCGCGGTTCTCGCGCTGGTCGGCGAAGAAGCCGGTCTTGTGCGCACCGGCCGGATCGGCGCGGAACTTGATGCCGTGTTCGGTGACGATGGCCGGCTCGGTGCCCTGGGTGTCCTTGTAGTCGAAGCTTTCCTGCTTCTGCACGTGCTCGTCGGCGAAGCTGTGGAAGCGGCAGCCGGGGAAGTGCTCGCGCAGCGCATCGAAGATGATGCTGCGGTGGCGCCACGCGCCGGCGCTGAAGAACTCGACCACGATCAGGTCGTCGTAGCGGTCCACCACCAGCCCGCTGATGCCGTCGCCCTCGCTGTGGACCACGCGCCAGGCATTGGAGATCTCGTCCAGCCTGAGGATCTCGCGGCGCAGCTGGATCGCCTCGCCGATCTTGCGCACGAACCAGGCGGCGTCCACCGCCACGTCGGGGTCGCGCTCCAGCATGCGCAGGGCGATCCGCGAGTGGCCGTTGTAGAAGCCGCGGCCGATCCAGGTGCCGTCCACCCCGACCACATCCACAATACTGCCGGGCTTGGGCCGCTGCGCGGGCTTCTCCACCAGCCGCTGGAAGATCCACGGGTGGGTGGAATTCCAGGCGTTCTTGAGCTGGACGACGGGCAGGGGTTCGGCCATGGTGGCATTCACGCGGTTTTACGGGGGTCTGCTATTGTCTCCCAAGAAGGGGAGTAACTCCGCGTGCGGTCGTCGTCATTACGGATCGGTTGGCCTCCAACCCTGATCCCGGCGCCGCAGCTGGCCAGCCGCCAGTGAGTGAGACCTTCGCCATCCGGCGAAGCGCGCTCCCTTTCCATGCGTCCCTGCATGGACGCCTCCGCCGGTCGCAAGGCGCGGAGCTCTCAATGGAAACGATCGGAACCCCTCTTTTGTGGCTGGCATTCGGCGGCGTGGTGATCATCGCCCTGCTGGCCGACCTGGTGCTGATGCGGCATGGCGGACCGCACAAGGTCAGCTTCAAGGAAGCCGCCTGGTGGAGCATCGGCTGGGTGGCGCTGGCGCTGGCCTTCAACGGCTGGCTGTGGTGGTACACCGGGCAGCGCTTCGGCGCGCAGGCCGGAACCGACATCGGCATGGAATTCCTGACCGGCTATCTGGTCGAGAAGGCGCTGGCGGTCGATAACATCTTCGTGTTCCTGATGCTGTTCAACTATTTCGCGGTGCCGGAGATGCAGCGCCAGCGCGCGCTGGTGATCGGCATCATCGGCGCCATCGTGCTGCGCGCGATCCTGATCTTCGCCGGCGCGCTGCTGCTGTCGAAGTTCCACTGGGTGCTCTACGTGTTCGGCGCCTTCCTGCTGTTCACCGGCATCAAAATGTGGCGCGCCGCCGGCCAGGAGCCCGACCTGGAATCCAACCCGGTGCTGCGCTGGCTGACCGGGCACATCCCGTTCCTGCGCCGCTACCACGGCAGCGCGCTTTGGGTAGGCCAAGGCCGCCGCCGCAAGTTCACCCCGCTGTTCATCGTCATCGTGATGCTGGGCATCACCGACGTGATCTTCGCGGTGGATTCGATCCCGGCGATCTTCGCCATCACCACCGACCCGTTCATCGTGCTGACCTCCAACGTGTTCGCCGTGCTGGGGCTGCGCGCGATGTTCTTCCTGCTGCAGGGCATGGCCGACCGCTTCCACCTGCTGCCCTACGGGCTGGCGCTGGTGCTGGTGTTCATCGGCATGAAGATGCTGCTGATCGATGTCTACAAGCTGCCGATCCTGCTGTCGCTGGGCACGGTGGCGGTGATCATCGGCAGCACCATCGCCCTCAGCCTGCTGCGGCCGGCGAAGCCGCACGCCTGACGGCGGCAGGGCGGGCGCGCGCCGGGGAAGCCCGGACGCGCCCGGGTTGCAATCGGCCGTCGCCCCCCCACCTCGGTGTGATGTCCACCATCACCGACCACCAGCACCAGAGCGACCGCGGCCGGGTGCGTCGCGCGCTGAATGCCAGCCTCGCCGGGGCGCTGCTGCTGTGGCTGTGCTTCGCCGCGCAGCAGGGCTTCGACTGGCGCTTCCTGGCGGTGGTGCCGCAGTCGGCCGCGGGGCTTGCGGGCCTGCTGACCGCGCCGCTGCTGCATGGCTCGGTGGCGCACGTGCTGGCCAATACCACCGCGCTGCTGCTGCTCGGCACGCTGGCCGGCACCGTCTATCCGAAGGCCAGCCTGCGCGCGCTGCCGCTGCTGTGGCTGGGCGCAGGACTGGGCGCGTGGCTGCTGGGCCAGCCCGGTTCGCATCACCTCGGCGCCAGCGGCATCACCCATGGGCTGGGTTTCCTGGTGTTCGTGCTGGGCCTGCTGCGGCGCGACCGTGCGGCGATCGCCGCCGGCATGATCGCGTTCCTGTTCTACGGCGGCATGCTGATGAGCGTGCTGCCGCGCGAAGCCGGCGTGTCATGGGAATCGCACCTGGGCGGCGCGCTGGCCGGCATCGTCTCCGCCTTCCTGTTCCGCCGCAGCGACCCGCAGCCGGCGCGGCAGAAATACAGCTGGGAGCTGGAGGAAGAGTTCGAGGCCGAACAAGCCCGCCGCAAGGCCGAAGACGGTTTCGGCACCTTCGAGACCCGCGCGCCCGACGACGTGCCGGTGCTGTGGCAGCGCGAGACGCCGACGGAAGCACGCGGCCAGGTGTTGCCGTTCCGGCGTCGCGAGTGACGGCGCGGATGCAGCGCCGGCGCTATTTGCCGGCCAGCACCGCCGAGCCCAGTTGGCGGTCGTGCCAGCGCGACAACAGCAGCAGCGACGTGGCCGCACCGCACAGGCACAGGAACATGTCCCACTGGGTGTCCCACTGGTCGCCCTGGGTGGCGAGGAAGGCGTCGGCATCGGCGCCGTAGATCAGCGCGGCCCACCATTCAATCAACTCGAAGAACGCCGAGAAGCTCAGGCAGGCGGCGAGCACCAGATAGACCAGCCAACCGCCGCGGCGCAGCGGCGTCAACCGCAGCAACAGTTCGCGGGCGAGGATGGCCGGCACAAAGCCCTGCATCCAGTGGCCCAGCCGATCCCAGGGATTGCGCTCGGTGCCCAGCAACTCCTGCAGCCAGAACCCGCCCGGGGTCAGCGAATAGGTGTAGGCACCGCCGTGGATCAGCACTAGCGCGTGCAGCGCCAGCAACCAGCACAGCAGCCGGGTCAACGGGAAACGCTGCCAGCGCCAGGCCACCAGTGCCAGCCCGACCATGGCCCAGATCACCTCCAGCAACCAGGTCAGGCGGTCGCTGGTGATGGCGAACGAGATCGCCAGTGCAGCCAGTACGCCGCCGGCCAGCAGCCAGCGTTCGATGCGTGAGGGCGGGACGGCGATGGGCTGGTGGGACATCGTGGTTTCCGAAGGCGACGACGGCGGGATTATGGCGGTCAGCCCCGCCTGCGCGGGGATGACGCGCAGGAATGGCCGCGGTTCGGCTGGCGTTGCGGCATTCGCCGCTAAGCTGCGCGCTTCCCGGTTATCCAATGATCCGATGCGCGTCTTTACTGCCGTCCTTGCCTGCACGCTCCTTGCCGCTTGCGCCAGCGCACCGCCTGCACCTGCGGTCGCGCCGTCCAGCGCACCGGTCGCCGTCGCGCCGATCAGGGTGGGGCTGGCGCTGGGCGGCGGCGCTGCCAAGGGCTTTGCCCACATCGGTGTGATCAAGATGCTGGAAGCCAATGGCATCAAGCCGGTGGTGGTGTCGGGCACCAGCGCCGGCAGCGTGGTCGGCGCGCTGTACGCCAGCGGCATGGATGCCTACGCGCTGCAGCAGAAGGCGGTGGCGCTGGACGAAGCCAGCATCCGCGACGTCAGCCTGTTCTCGGGCGGCGTGGTGAAGGGCCAGAAGCTGCAGGACTATGTCAACGCGCAGCTGGGCGAACGCACCTTCGAGAAGCTGAAGAAGCCGCTGGCGGTGGTTGCCACCCGGCTGGAAGACGGCCAGCGCACGGTGTTCGTGCGCGGCAACGTCGGCCAGGCGGTGCGCGCGTCCAGCTCGATCCCCGGCGTGTTCGAGGCGGTCGGCATCGGCAAGCACCACTACGTCGATGGCGGCGTGGTCAGCCCGGTGCCGGTGGACGCCGCGCGCGACCTCGGGGCCGACTTCGTGGTGGCGGTGGACATCAGCAGCAAGGCCAGCGGCGCGGCGGATCCGTCCAGCATGCTCGGCAACGTCAACCGCAGCATCGCGATCATGGGCCAGAAGCTGGGCGCGGCCGAACTGGCACGCGCGGACGTGGTGATCCGCCCCAGCGTCAACGACATCGGCGCTACCGATTTCGCGCAGAAGAACCGCGCCATCCTCGAGGGCGAGCGCGCCGCGCAGGCGGCGCTGCCGCAGATCCGCGCCAGGATCGCCGCGCTGCAGGCGCAGCGACTGGCACAGGCCCGCCAGGCCGTGGAAACGAAGGCGGCGCAGCAGCGCGAAGCCGAACGCAAGGCGCGCTGCGCGCAGCAGACCGGCCTGCTGGACAGGCTCCGCCGCGACGCGGACTGCAAATGATCGTGCCGGGGGTTACGCCCCCCGCGTGGTGACGCCTACGCCGTAGCCGTACACCAGCTTGCCGCCCAGCCAGCCGGTGGCCAGCAGCGAAAGCAAGCCAGCGCCGCCAAGCGCCAGCGCCCAGGTGCCGGGCGGTACCGGCTGCTGGTCGTGCAGGCGCAGGAACGCGCTGCCGGCGTACAGGCACCAGGTGGCCAGCGCCAGGCCCATATGCGCATTGGCGGTACGGCCGGCCGGGTGCTCGGGCGGCAGCTTGAGCAGCTCCAGGAACCCTGCCAGCGCCGCCAGCAATCCGGATACGCAGCCCAGCACAGTCAGCACGAACGCCAGTGGCCACAGCCACGGCGGCGCCCAGAGCAGGCCGACGACATCCGCCACCGTAGCCAGCGACCAGCAGGCCACCGGGAAATGCACCACGGCGGGATGGATGGGATGGCTCATTGCATCACCACCGCCGCGATCAGCAGCAGCGCCCCGGTCACCGCGAAACCGGCATGGGTCAGCACCACCCGCTTGAGCGCCACCCGCTTGCCGTAGTGGATCGACGCCAGATGGAAACCGAACAGGGCGGCCACCAGGAAGCTGCACAACGCCACCACCGGCAAAGTACCGATGCCATCGCCGGTCAGGATGGCGGCCACCAGCAGGATCAGGCCACTGGCACCCAGCAAGGCGTGCAGCAGCGACACGGCCCACGGCGCCAGCTTCCCGCGCAGCACGTACGAGGCCAGCACCAGGCCGCCACAGGCGCCCACCAGGAACACGATCTAGGCATACAGCAACATTCCACACCCCATTGTTGATTGGACATCAAAGACATCAAGCCTGCGTGCGGGGCAGTGCCGCGATCCGCGCCATCACCACGTCGGTCATGCGCGCGCAGCGCGCGCCCATGAACTGGAACGCGTCCACCCGTGCCGCCGAGACGCGGCTGGCCAGCACCTCGCGCAGCTGGCGACGGGCGCGATGCAGGCGGGTTTTCACGGTTTCCTGGCGGATCTCCAGGGCGCTTGCGGTTTCTTCCACCGAGCAGCCTTCCACGTCGCGCAGCACGTACACCAGCCGGAACGCTTCCGGCAGTTCATCCACCGCCTGTTCCAGCAGCCGGCGCAGCTGCGCGCGCGCCGCTTCCTCGGCGGGGTCCTCGCCCAGCACGTGCCCAGGAAACGCAATCAGCTGCGCCGCCACCGGCGCGCCCCTGTTGATATCGTCGATGTCCACGCTGTCGCGCCTCCGGCGCAGGCGACCATAGGCTTCATTGAGGGCGATGCGGGTCAGCCAGGTCGCCAGCGACGCTTCGCCCCGGAAGCTGCCCAGCTTTTCGTAGCCGTGCACGTAGGCTTCCTGCACCACGTCCTCGGCCTCGGCCTCGTTGCGGATGACCCCGCGCACCACCCGGAACATGCGCTGATTGCAGCGCTGCATGATCTGCCGGAACGCATCGCGCTCGCCGCCGAGCACGCAGGCCACCAGCGCGGCATCGTCCAGTGCGGCGTAGTCGCGCGCGGCGCCTGCTGCAATCGTGTTCATTGCGCCTCTCCCATCACGCCGACAGCGAAGCGAGGATATCGCTGCGCCACGGCTCCCGTTCGAACGCGCCCAGCAACCGCCGCGTCACCATCGCGCTGCCGTGCACGTGCACCCCGCGGCTGGTCATGCAGCCGTGGCTGGCGCGGATCACCACCGCCACCCCGCGCGGCTGCAGTTCGCGCTGCAGGGCGTCGGCGATTTCCACCGTCAGCCGCTCCTGGATCTGCAGCCGCCGCGCATACGCATCCACCAGCCGCGCCAGCTTGGACAGGCCCACCACGTGTTCGCCCGGCAGGTAGGCGAGATGCGCCACGCCGGTGATCGGCGCCATGTGGTGTTCGCAGGTGCTGTGCAGCGGGATGTCGCGCAGCAACACGACGTCGTCGTAGCCCGAACGCTCGAAGCGGCGGCCGAGGATCCTCGCCGGGTCCTTGGCATAGCCACCGAACCATTCCTCGTAGGCGCGCACCACCCGTGCCGGGGTGTCGTGCAGGCCCGCACGCAGCGGGTCGTCGCCGGCCCAGCGGATCAGCGTGCGCACCGCCGCTTCGGCCTCCGCACGACTGGGGCTGGGCGTTCCGGCAGCAGTGTCGTTTGCATCGAAAACCAGCGGCACGGTGGCAAGCGGGTTCAGCATGGCGGGGCATTCCAGGGGGGTCTTGCCTCGGCAGATGCAGCGGCGCGAATAAGGTTCCCGGGAACCTGGCGGCTCCTGCTGCATCAGTGGAGCAGGATTCCCCCGTCGACAGGACAACGGAGCGCGACATGGCACAGGCTGCAGTTCTTTCCGGTCCGGACTTCACCGCCGGCGTGGCGCTGGCGTCCATCCCCGCAGATGGCGTGCTGCTGGGCCACGTCGGCGCAACCGCGGTGCTGCTGGCGCTGGTGGATCGCAGGCCACACGCGGTCTCCGCCAGCTGCACCCACTACGGCGGGCCGCTGGGCGAAGGGCTGCGGGTGGGCGATGAAATCCGCTGCCCCTGGCACCACGCCTGCTTCAGCCTGCGCAGCGGCAAGGCGGTGCGGGCACCGGCATTCGCACCGCTGGACTGCTGGAAAGTGAAAGTGGAGGGCGACCGCGTGTTCGTGCGCGGCGAGCAGGTCGCGGCCGAGGCCGAAGCCGGGCCCGTGGCGTCTGCGCTGCAGGACGTCCTCATCGTCGGCGGCGGCGCGGCCGGTTTCGCCTGCGCCCAACGCCTGCGCGAGCGCGGCTTCGCCGGCCGCATCACCCTGCTCAGCGAAGACAGCGCACCGCCGGTGGACCGGCCCAACCTGTCCAAGGACTATCTGGCAGGCAGCGCACCGGCCGAGTGGATTCCGCTGCAGCCGCCCGCCTACTACCGCGAGCACGGCATCGACCTGCATCTGGATTGCGCGGTGACGGCGCTCGACCTTCGGGAGCGCCGCGTGACCACCCGCGCCGGCCAGCGCTTCGGCTACGACGCACTGCTGCTGGCCACCGGCGCCGAGGCCGCGCGCATCCCGCTGCCGCGCTTCGACCTACCCAACGTGTTCACCCTGCGCAGCCTGGCCGATGCCGACGCGCTGATCCGCGGCATCGCCGATGCCGGCACCATCGCCGTGATCGGCTCCGGCTTCATCGGCATGGAAGCCGCCTCCGCGCTGCGCGCACGCGGGCTGGCGGTGCACGTGGTGACGCCGGAAGCGCTGCCGCTGGAACGCAGCCTCGGCGCCCGGCTGGCGCAGCACCTGCTCGATTTGCACCGCAGCCACGGCGTGCGGTTCCACCTGCAGACCCAGGCCGAGCATTTCGACGGCCACAACCTGCGGTTGGCCAACGGCGACACCCTGGCCGTGGACGCGCTGCTGGTGGGCATCGGCGTGCGCCCGCGGATCCAGCTGGCCGATGCCGCCGGGCTGCGGATCGAAAACGGCATCGTGGTCGACGACCGCCTGCGCACCGCGGCCGCCGGGGTGTATGCCGCGGGCGATGTGGCCCGCTATCCGCACGCCGGCGGGATGGCGCGGGTCGAGCACTGGGTGCACGCGCAGCGGCAGGGCCAGTGCGTGGCCGACAACATGCTGGGTGACGACCGCGCGTTCGATGACCCCCCGTTCTTCTGGACCCACCACTACGGCACCGACCTGCGCTACCTCGGCCACGGCAGCGGTTGGAACCGGATCGAAGTGGACGGCGATCCCGCCGCCCATGACTGCTTGGCGCGCTACTACCGCGACGATGTGCTGGTGGCGGCAGCAGCCATTGGCCGCGACCGCGACCTGCTGGCGCTGCAGGCGCAGCTGTAGCGCCGCGCCAACTCAGCCGGCGTCCGCCTCCAGCGGCAGCGCCTGCGCGCGCTTGACCGTGCGCAGCACGAAGCTGGAGTTGACGTCGTCCACCTCCGCCTGCGCCAGCAGCTTGTCCAGCAGGAAGCGCGAGAAATGCTCCAGGTTGCGCACCACCACGTGCAGCAGGTAGTCCATGTCGCCGGTCAAGGCATGGCAGGCCACCACTTCCGGCCAGGCGTTGACCTGGCGGGCGAAGCTGTCGATGCGCTCGGCGTCGTGGCTCTTCAACTGCACCCGCACGAACGCCTGCAGGCCCAACCCCAGCCGCTCGGGATCGACCTCGGCGCGGTAGCCGACGATCACCCCCTCACGCTCAAGCCGCTGCACCCGCCGCAGGCAGGCCGAGGCCGACAGGTGCACCCGTTCGGCCAGCTCCGCGTTGGTCTGGCGTCCCGCCCGCTGCAGCTCGGCGAGCAGGGTCAGATCGATCCGATCCAGGGTGATACCGGTCATTTCTTCCAATCATGCGAGTCATGACGCTGGAATATTGCGCTACTGTCCGCATGCGATGCAATTTTGCATACATCTTGCGTAGCGTTGCACCTACCCTTGGGGGATGACCACAGCCGCCCCCGCCATGTCCGCACAGCCGCAGCCACGCCGCCTCGAAAGCATCCAGACCGACCGCGGTTCGGTGCCGGTCTATGCCACCGGCACGGTGGAACAGCCGTGGGACAGCTATAGCGACGACGACCACGACGTCTGGCGCCAGTTGTATGCGCGCCAGCAGGCCCTGCTGCCCGGTCGCGCCTGCGACGCCTTCCTGCAGGCGCAGGCGCGGATGCGGATGCCGCCGGACCGGATTCCGAAGTTCTCCGACCTCAACGCGATCCTCGGCGCCGCCACCGGCTGGCAGATCGTGGCGGTAGAAGGACTGCTGCCGGAACACGACTTCTTCACCCATCTCGCCAACCGCCGCTTCCCGGTCAGCTGGTGGATCCGCCGCGCCGACCAGATCGACTACATCGAAGAACCCGACCTGTTCCACGACCTGTTCGGCCACGTGCCGCTGCTGATGGACCCGATGTTCGCCGACTACCTGCAGGCCTACGGCGAGGGCGGGGTGAAGGCGCACGGCTTCGGTCCCGAGGCGCTGATGCAGCTGGCGCGGCTGTACTGGTACACGGTGGAATTCGGCCTGATCCGGCAGCAGGACGGGCTGCGCATCTACGGCGCCGGCATCGTCAGCTCGAAGGGCGAATCGATCCACTGCCTGGAATCGGCGTCGCCGAACCGGATCGGCTTCGATCTGGAGCGGGTGATGCGCACCCGCTACCGCATCGACAGCTACCAGAAGACCTATTTCGTCATCGACAGCTTCGAGCAGCTGATGGACGCCACCCGGCCGGATTTCGCGCCGCTCTACGCACGCCTGGCCGGGGAGGCCGAGTATCCGCCGGAAGCGGTGCTGGTTTCCGATCGCGTCCTGCACGCGGGCACCCAGGCCGACTGACTGTTCACGGTGGCTGCACGCCACCGTCGCCATGGTGACGGCGTGTTCACTGTTGCGGAGTCGACGCCATGCTGAAGTGGGCCCTGATTTTCGCCGTGATCGGCCTGATCGCCGGTGCGCTCGGTTTCGGCGGCATCGCCGGCGGCGCGTTCGGGATCGCCAAGTTTCTGTTCTGGGCCGCGATCATCATCGCGGTGGTGCTGTTCCTCTTGGGCGTGACGATCTTCAGGAAGGTGACCTGACTTCCGGCGTCCCGCGCGCCACGGGTCATCCCGCGGCCATGCCGCCCACCCGCCGACTTCGGCGACAATATGTCCCCCGTCTCCGCACAAGGGCGTCGCCGTGTCGCATCCGCACATCTCCCTGACCCGCTTCCTGATCGAAGAACAGCGGGCCGGCCGCGTCAATGCGGAGCTGCGCCTGCTGGTCGAAGTGGTGGCGCGCGCCTGCAAGACCATCTCCATCGCCGTGGGCAAGGGCGCGCTGGGCGGCGTGCTGGGCGAGGCCGGCACCGGCAACATCCAGGGCGAGGCGCAGAAGAAGCTCGACGTGATCGCCAACGACGTGCTGCTGGAAGCCAACGCCTGGGGCGGCCATCTGGCTGGGCTGGCGTCCGAGGAAATGGACCACAGCATGCCGATCCCGGATGTGTACCCGCGTGGCAATTTTCTGCTGCTGTTCGATCCGCTGGACGGCAGCTCCAACATCGACGTCAACGTCTCGGTGGGCACCATCTTCTCGGTGCTGCGCTGCCCGGAGGGCGTGACCACCCCCGCCGATGAAGACTTCCTGCAGCCGGGCACCGAGCAGGTCGCGGCCGGCTACTGCGTGTACGGCCCGCAGACCACGCTGGTACTGACCGTCGGCCACGGCACCCATGCCTTCACCCTCGACCGCGAGGTCGGCAGCTTCCTCCTGACCACCCGCGGCATGCGCATCCCGGAGGAGACGAAGGAATTCGCCGTCAACGCCTCCAACCAGCGCTTCTGGGAAGCGCCGATGCAGGCCTACGTCGGCGACCTGCTGGCCGGCAAGGACGGCCCGCGCGGCAAGGACTTCAACATGCGCTGGATCGCCTCGATGGTGGCCGACGTGCACCGCATCCTGACCCGCGGCGGCATCTTCAGCTACCCGCTGGACAGCAAGTGCGCGCCCAAGGGCGGCAAGCTGCGGCTGATGTACGAGGCCAACCCGATGAGTTTCCTGGTAGAGCAGGCCGGCGGTGCCGCCAGCACCGGCCGGGCGCGCATGCTGGAAGTGCAGCCCACCGGCCTGCACATGCGGGTACCGGTGTTCCTGGGCTCGAAGGCGGAAGTGGAGGCTGCGGTGTCCTACCACCGCAGCCACGACGCCGGCGCGGCCTGACCGGGCAGGGCGGGCAGTGGCCCGCCCAGAATGCTTTCTGCGCTCGCCATTCCCCGGCGTGATGCGGCACTTCCCCGCGACTTCGGCAGAATGCGCCCATGCACCTTGATCCCCACCTGTGGTCCCAGCTCGCCTTCGGCCTGATCCTGGCCGGCGGGCTGTACCTGTTCATCAGCGAGCGGCTGCGGGTCGACGTGACCGCCATGCTGATCCTGCTGGCGCTGGTGCTGACCGGGGTGCTGGACGGCAAGCAGGCGCTGTCGGGCTTTTCCAGCGAGCCGGCGATCATCGTCGCCGCGGTATTCGTGATCTCGGGCGCACTTGGCGCCACCGGCATCAGCGAGCGCCTCGGCAGCTGGGTGGAGCGTGCCTCCGGCGAGCACGAGTGGCGCACCATCGCGGTGGTGATGCCGCTGGTGGCGCTGCTGGCCTCCTTCACCCACCACGTGATGGTCACCGCGATGATGTTGCCGCTGCTGCTGCGGCACGCGCGCAACCGCCGCCTGCCGGCTTCGCGACTGCTGATGCCGATGTCGCTGGCGGCTTCGCTGGGCACCACCCTGACGCTGTTCAGCGCGCCCGCCTTCCTGCTGGCCAACGACATGCTGGAGCGTGCGGGCAACGAAGGCCTGGGGATCTTCTCGATCACCCCGATCGGTATTGCGCTGGTGCTGGTGGGCACCGCGTACATGCTGCTGACCCGCTGGCTGCTGCCCAAGCGCAGCGGCGAGCAGAACGACGACGACTACCTGCGCCTGGACCGCTACCGCACCGAGCTGGTGGTGGTGAAGGACGGCCACTGGTGCACACGGCCTCTGGCGGAACTGCAGAAGGCGCTGGGCGAGCGCTTCCGCCTGCTCGGCTGGCTGCGCGACGGCGAGCGCCGCGACGACCTCGGCGCCAGCAGCCCGCTGCTGGCTGGCGACGTGCTGCTGGTGGAGGCCGCCGCCGACGAGCTGATGTCGCTGCACGACGACAGCGGCCTGGACATGAACGCGATCGCCCGCTTCGGCAGCTTCGCCGCCGGCGAAGGCCGGCCGCAGCTGGTGCAGGCGGTGGTGGCGCCCGGCTCGGAGTTCATCGGCCGCAGCATCCGCGAGCTGGATTTCGCCCGCCAGTTCCACACCGTGATCGCCGGACTGTGGCGACGCGGCGAGCAGATGGCCGACCGTCTGTCCGATGCGCGCCTGCGCGAAGGCGACCTGCTGGTGCTGTGGGGCCAGCCGGCCCGTTTCAACGAGCTGGCCGCCCACCACGGCTTCCTCATGCTGGTGCCGTTCGCGGGCGAGGCCAAGCGCCGCCTGCGCGCGCCCCTGGCGCTGGCGATCCTCGGCCTGACCGTGCTGGCCGCGGCCACCGAGTGGCTGTCGCCGCCGCTGGCCTTCCTGGCCGGTGCGGTGGCGATGGTGGCCACCCGCTGCGTCGACGTGGAACAGGCCTACCGCGGCATCGACGTGCGCATCTTCGTGATGATCGCCGGCGTCATCCCGCTCGGCATCGCGATGGAGCAGACCGGCACCGCCGCGCTGCTCGCGCAGTGGCTGTCGCATTTCATCGCGCACTGGCCACCGCTGGCGATCCTGCTGGTGATGTTCTCGCTGGCCGCGCTGCTGACCCAGGTGATGAGCGATGCCGCCACCACCGCGCTGCTCGGGCCGATCTCGATCGCCACCGCGCAGGTGCTGGACCTGCCGCCGGCACCGTTCGTGGTGTGCACCGCGCTCGGCGCGGTGGTGGCCTTCCTCACCCCCATCGGCCACCACGGCAACCTGCTGATCCTGCGCCCCGGCCAGTACCGCTTCGGCGACTTCCTGCGCGTGGGCCTGCCGCTGACCGTGCTGATCGCGCTGGTCAGCGCGTGGATGGCGCGTTGGCTGTGGATGGGCGGGCCGCTGCTGCCGGACTTCGGTTGATCGCTTCGCCAACAGGGAGGACGCCATGACCACCTTGATCGCACCGCGCAGCCACGACATCGGCGGGCTGGAAGTCCGCCGCGCCGTGCCCAGCCTGCAGGCACGCAGCGTCGGCCCGTTCGTGTTCGTCGACCACATGGGGCCGGCACTGTTCGAACCCGGCCGCGGCATCGACGTGCGCCCGCATCCGCACATCGGCCTGGCCACCGTGACCTACCTGTGGGCCGGCGCGCTGCGCCATCGCGACACCCTCGGCAGCCTGCAGGACATCCTCCCCGGGGACGTCAACTGGATGACCGCGGGCCGCGGCATCGCCCACTCCGAACGCACTCCGCCGGGTCCGCGCGCGGCGGGCCATGGCCTACACGGCATGCAGACCTGGGTGGCGCTGCCGAAATCGCACGAAGAGACCGCGCCGTCGTTCCACCACCACGAAGCCGCCACCCTGCCGTGGCGCGACCACGCCGGCGCGCGGCTGCGGGTGATCGCCGGGCGTGGCTTCGGGATGGAATCACCGGTGCGGGTGTTCGCCGATACGTTCAACGTCGCCCTCGACCTGGCGGTGGATACCGAGCTGGCAGTCGAAGCGGAAGCGCCGGAACGCGCGCTCTACGTGCTGGAAGGACAGGCCCAATTGGACGGCACCGACATCCCGGAGAAGCACCTGGTGGTGCTCGATCCCGGCGTGCGCCATGTGCTGCGCGCGAAAACCCCGCTGAAGGCGATGCTGTTCGGCGGCGAACCGCTGGATGGCCCGCGCCACATGTGGTGGAACTTCGTCTCCAGTTCGAAGGAGCGCATCGAACAGGCCAAGCAAGACTGGGACAGCGGCGCATTCGGCCTGATCCCCGGCGACGCGCACGACCGGATTCCCCTGCCGGCGCGCTGACTTCCCGGGCGGGCAGCCGCGCCCCGCCGGCCACGCCCCCCGGGCTGCGCCGCCACGTCCACCCCACCACCCAAGCAGGCCAGCCGCGGTGCAATTCCCGACGCTCCGACGCAAACCCTTCGTCCTGTCGCTCGCGGTGGTGGTCGCGGCGCTGCATGTCCTGATCGGACCGGACTACCACGGCCCCGCCCGGCCGTTCGTCTCGGGCTATCTCATGGATCTGGTGCTGCCGTTCTTCCTGGTGCTGCTGCTGGGAGCCGACGAGCGCCTGGCCAGGCTGCCCCATTCCCCGGGTGTTCGCGCGTTGCTGACGTTCCTGGTCGGGGTTGTGACCGAAGTGGCCCAGGCGGCAGGCCTCCCGTTGTTCGGCCGCACGTTCGACCCGATGGACCTGCTGATGTATGCCATCGGCGCGATCGCGGCAATGGCTGTCGAAGGCCTTCTGCTCACACCTCCCGGTCCCGCGACGGCGGATGACGCCCCGGCGCGGTAGCTCAGAACAACTCGCCTTGGGGCGAGGCCGGACGCGGCCGCTGGAACAGGTCGGTGCGCAGCGGCGGCAACGCGGCAAACCCCAGCCGGCGGCTGGCCTTCGCGAAGCGCATCGCGACCAGGTCGGCAAAGGGCCCCTGTCCACGCATGCGCGTGCCGAACGCGCTGTCGTAGTCCTTGCCGCCGCGCATCTGCCGGACCAGGCTCATCACGTGCGTGGCACGGTCCGGATAGTGCAGCTGCAGCCATTCGCGCCAGAGCTCTTTCAACTCATGCGGCAACCGCAGCAGCACATAGCCGGCGGACTGCGCACCGGCATCGCGCGCGGCTTCAAGGATGCGCTCCAGGTATTCATCGGTGATCGCCGGGATCACCGGCGCCACCAGCACGCCCACCGGCACGCCAGCCTCGCGCAGCGCGGCGACCAGCTTCAGCCGCGTGTGCGGCGCTGCGGCGCGCGGTTCGAGCTTCGCCGACAGCGCGTTGTCGAGGGTGGTGATCGAGACATGCACGTTGGCCAGTCCGTGCGCGGCCAGTTCCGCCAGCAGGTCGAGGTCGCGCAGCAGCGCGCTGCCCTTGGTGACGATGCTGAGCGGATGGCGCGCCTGCAGCAGCACGTCAAGGCAGGCGCGGCTGATGCCATGGGCGCGCTCCACCGGCTGCCAGCCGTCGGTATTGATGCCCAGCGCGATGGGCACCGGCACGTAGCCGGGCTTGGCAAGTTCGGTGCGCAGCAGTTCCGCGGCATTGGCCTTGGCAAACAGCCTGGTCTCGAAATCCAACCCCGGGGACAGGTCGAGATAGGCGTGCGAGGGCCGTGCGAAGCAATACACGCAGCCGTGCTCGCACCCGCGATACGGATTGACCGACTGCGAGAAACCGACGTCGGGCGACTGGTTGCGACTGATGATGCTGCGTGCGCGTTCACTGGTGACCCGCGTGCGCAGTGCGGGCGCCTCCTCCAGCGCTTCGTACACGGACCCCCAGCCATCGTCGTCGAAGTGCAGCACGCGCTTCTCGAAGCGGCCAGTCGGGTGCGACGCCGCGCCGCGACCCTTGACCGGCGCCATCGCGCGGCGCGCGTCGTCGTCGGGATGGGGCGGGGCGGATGAAATCTCCATCCGCGCAGCCTACCCTGTGGTGGTCGCAGGACCCGCGACGCAGGAGAACGCCGTGGCCGCACTGATCGATGTCTGGGACGCCCTGTGGGCGATCCCCCACATCCGCGCCTGGCTGACCGCAGGCTGGGCGCTGTACCTGGTCTGGCTGGGCGGCTGGATCGTGCTGCAGAAGCGCGAGCCGGTGGCAACCCTGAGCTGGCTGATCAGCCTGGCGGCGCTGCCCTACATCGGCTTCGCGATCTACTACATCCTCGGCCCGCAGCGGATCATCCGCCACCGCGCACGGCGGCGGCGCCACCACGCGCACCTGCCACTCGATGGTGACGGCCCCGGCGACGAGAGCCTGGAACTGCGCGCCCTTGCCCATGCCACCAGCGGGCTCGCGCCGAGCACTGCGCACGACGTGCGCCTGCTGGTCGATGGCGGCAGCAAGTATCCGGCCCTGCTGGACGCCATCGCGCAGGCGCGCGACCACGTCCATCTGGAGTACTACATCTACAACCCGGACCGCACCGGCACGGCGCTGCGCGATGCGCTGGTGGAGCGCGCCCGTGCGGGGGTCAAGGTGCGGTTGCTGCTCGACGCGATGGGCTCTTCGCAATGCGGCAAACGGTTTTTCGAAGCGTTGCTCGAGGCCGGCGGCGAGCTTGCCTGGTTCCACCCGGCGCGGCTGTGGCTGCCGTGGAAGCGGCCTTGGCTCAACCTGCGCACCCACCGCAAGATCGTGGTGGTGGACGGCCGGGTCGGTTTCCTTGGCGGCATCAACATCACCGACGAGGAAGACGAGCGCCTGCGCGAGGACGCCTACCGCGACCTGCACCTGCGCGTCGAGGGCGACATCGTGCGTTCGCTGCAGGAAGTCTTCGTCGAGGACTGGGCCTATGCCACCGAGCGCAAGGACTTCATCGGCGACGTGGTGCGCGCGATGCCTGCGCCGCAGCCCGGTCCGGTCCATGCGCAGCTGCTGACCTCCGGGCCGGATTCGCCGTGGGAGGCGATCCATCGCACCTACGTCGGCGCCATCCATTCGGCCACGCGACGGATCTGGCTGACCACGCCGTACTTCGTTCCCGGCGAGGCTGCGATGATGGCGTTGACCTCCGCCGCGTTAGGCGGCCTGGACGTGCGCCTGCTGGTGCCGAAGATGAGCGACAGCCGCCTGGTGACCTGGTGCGTGCGCTCCTACTACGACGACCTGCTGGCGGCCGGGGTGAAGGTCTACGAGTACGGCCCACGCATGCTGCACAGCAAGTCGCTGCTGGTCGACGACCGGCTGGTGATCATCGGCAGCGCCAACTTCGACCATCGCAGCTTCCGCCTCAACTTCGAATCGTCGCTGCTGATCGATGATGCTGGCGTCGCCGGTGTGCTCGCCCAGCTGATCGAACGCGAGTTCGCCTGCGCGCCGCGGGTGCGCCCGGACCGCCCGCGTCCCCTGCTCACCGCACGCCTGCCGGAGGCGCTGGCGCGGCTGACTGCGCCGCTGTTGTAGGCGACTGGGCGGCGTAAACTTGCGCGCAACCCACCCGGAGCCGCACGCATGCACTGGCTGTTCCTGCTCCTCGCCGTCGCGGCGATGGCACTGGCGTTCCTCACCACGTCAATGGCGGTGCTGGCGGGCTGCATGCTCGCCGCGCTGATCCTGTTCATTGCCTGGGTCCTCGGCCTGTACCAGGCCCGCGTGGCCGGCAGCGACCGTGATGCCACCATGATGGTCGACCCGGCCGAGTTGCGCCGGTTGCGCGAACTGGCGGAGGCGCGCAGGCAGGAGCGCGATGCCGCTGGCGGCGCGCCATGACCGCGCTCAGCGTCAACCTCAACAAGATCGCGGTGCTGCGCAATTCGCGCGGCGGCGCTGAGCCAGACGTGGTCACGGCCGGCGTGGCCTGCCTTGATGCCGGCGCCCACGGCCTCACCGTGCATCCGCGTCCCGACGCGCGCCACATCCGCAGCGACGACGTGTACGCGCTGGGTGCGCTGTGCACTGCGCGCGGGGTGGAATTCAACGTCGAGGGCAATCCGTTCGCACCGCCACGCGCCGGTTATCCGGGCCTGCTGGCATTGTGCGAGGCGGTCCGGCCGGCGCAGGTCACCCTGGTACCCGATGGCGATGGCCAGCTGACATCCGACCACGGCTTTGACTTCGCCCGCGACGGCGAATCGCTGCGCCCGCTCATCGCCGCGTTCAAGGTCCTCGGCTGCCGGGTCAGTGTGTTTGTCGACGTCGGCGATCCCGGCGTGGCGCAAGCCGCCGCCGTTGGCGCGGATCGGGTCGAGCTGTATACCGGTCCCTATGCCGAGGCCTTCGCCGCCGGCGATGCCGATGCAGCACTGCGTTCGGCCGCCACAACGGCCCGGCTCGCCCAGTCGGCCGGCCTGCAGGTCAATGCCGGGCACGACCTCAGCCAGGCAAACCTTGGCCGCTTCCTCGCGGAAGTGCCGGATGTGCGGGAGGTGTCGATCGGCCACGCGCTGATCGGCGAAGCCCTTTACGCCGGCCTGGACGCCACCGTACGCGCCTACCGACGGATCGTGGACGCCGCGTCCGCCTGACCTGCGAATCCGGTCGAAGACCGGGCAATCAGCAGCGCTAGCAGCCGCTCGCAGCCGTTTCACTGCCGGCCGGGCACAAAAAAACGCCGCCCCAAGGGCGGCGTTTCGTCATCCACGACGCGCTCCGGAAGCCGGAGCCTGAATGTTTACTTCTGGACGAACCCGATCTTGATCATGTCGGCATTCTTCGCCGCCGCCAGCACCTGGGCCAGCACGCCGTATTCCGCCGACTCATTGGTATCGATCTGCAATTCCGGCTGGTTGGTCGGATCGCGGGCGACTTCCTCGTCCATCATCCGCTCCAGCGCCGAAACGGCGACCGGCGAGTTGTTCCAGTAGATCTGGCCCGAGGCATCGATCCGGAGTTCGATCGGATCCGGCGGTTCCTTCGGGTTTTCCGGTGGCTTGTCCGTCTTCTGCGGCAGATCAACGTCCACCGGCACCGACTGGATCGGCATGGTCACCATGAAGATGATCAGCAGCACGAGCATCACGTCGATCAACGGGGTGACGTTGATGTCCGCCATGGCACCTGCGCTGGCTTTGGCAAAGGCCATCGTGCGTTCTCCTTACTGCCCTTTCTTCGGCGGCGTGGTGACGAAGCCGACCTTGGCCATGCCCTGCGCCTGCGCGATCTTCACGACTTCGTTGATCAGCCGGTACGGGGTGGTTTTGTCGCCACGGATCTGCACCGGCGGCTGCGGGGTCTTCTGGGCCTCGACCGACAGGCGGCTTTCGATCGCCTGCCGGGTCGCCGGCTCATCGTTGAGGAAGAGCTCGCCCGCCTCGGTCACCGAGATGGTCACCGGCGGGATCTGCTGTTTCTTCTCTTCCTTCTTCTCGACCACCGCCTGCGGCAGCTGCACCTTGACCTTGTGGTTCATCAGCGGCGTCGTGATCATGAAGATGATCAGCAGCACCAACATCACGTCCACCAGGGGCGTGACGTTGATTTCGGCCATCGGCGCGCCGTCTTCCTTGTTACCGACACTTGCTCCCATGGTCAGGGGCCTCCGTCAGGTTCCATTCGCCAACGATCAGCGCTTGCCGGCCGCGTCGCCGACGCGAGCGCCGGTGGCGAAGAAGTCGTGCAGGTCGTGTGCGAAGGTGTCGAACTGGTTGTTGGTGATGCGGTTCGAGCGCACGAAGGCGTTGTACGCCAGCAGCGCGGGAATCGCGACGAACAGACCCAGAGCGGTCATGATCAGCGCCTCGCCCACCGGGCCGGCCACCGCCGAGATCGAGGCGTCGCCCGACGAACCGATCTTGATCAGCGCGTGGTAGATGCCCCACACGGTGCCGAGCAGGCCGACGAACGGAGCCGACGAACCGGTGGTGGCAAGCACGGTCAGGCCGGCTTCCAGGCTCAGCGACTCACGGGTCACGGCCTGGCGCAGGGCGCGGTCAACGAACTCGGAGCGGTTCAGCGACTCGGCCAGCTTGGAGCCGTCGTGGCGCTGGTGGTGGGCGGCGGCCTGAGCGGCGTCAAGCGCGATCTTGGAGAACGGCTCCGACTTCGGCTGCTCTTCCATGTAGCGGATCGCGTCCTGGGCGTTGGTGGTTTCCCAGAACGTGCTGACCACACGGTCCGCGCGGCCACGCAGGCGCATGTTCTTGATGAAGTTGATGATGATCCAGTACCAGGACATCACCGACATGATGCTCAAGGTCAGGAACACGATCCAGCCGACAACGTCGAAGTTCTGGATGAGGTGGTCAAAGCCCATCGCCTGCAGAGCGGCGGCGTTGTTGCCTCCGGCGGCGGCAGGTGCGGCGGCAGCAGTTTCTTGCAACATACGCTTACCCTTGGATGTCGTGGATGAAGTTGTTCAAAAGAGGTGACGCATTACGGTTTGGAGCGGGTGGTGCGGAACAGCGGTTACATCTTGAATTCGACCGGGACCCGGACGCGGCTGGCGACCTTCTGCCCGTTCTTCACTTCCGGGTTGAAGCGCCAGCGCTTGGCCGCGGTGATCGCGGCGCGATCGAGATTGCGGTTGCCACTGGAACGTTCGACCTCGACGTCAAGCACGCCGCCACTGGCGTCGATGCTGACGATCAGGACGGTGGTGCCCTGGATGCCGCGGCGCTGCTCTTCCGGCGGATACTTCGGCGGATTCATCGCACGCGAGGACGCGTCCACGCTGGAGCCGATGTCCGGCACCGAAGCCGGCGGCGACGGCGGCGACGGCGGCGGCGCGGCCACGTCGACGGCACGCGATTCGCTCAACACCACCGGCGGATCTTCCGGCGGCGGCGGGACCGGACTCGGACGCGGCGGCGACAGCGTCTTCGGCGGCGTGGTCAGCGGCTTGGGCTGTTCCGGCGGCGGCGGCGGCGGCGGCGGCGGCGGCGGCGGCGGCTCGATGAAGGTGACGCTCACCACATCATCCTTGTCCACTTCCTGGGCAGGCGGGGACAGCGGCGCCAGCAGCAGCAGCAGGGCCGCAGCATGCAGAGCGATGGCGAAGCTGAAGCCGGCGATGCGCGGCCAGCTCACGCCGCCATCGCGGTTGTCATTCTTCTCGATGTGGGCGAGATCTTCCGTCATGCGCACGGCTCTGGTGTGGAGGGCCCCGGTCGTTTCGGCCGGGACGGATTACGGTGCGACCTGATGGCCGCAGGAATCCCGTAGTTTATACCAGTAGACCCGGCTTGTTCCAAGCCTTGTCTGTGGTGTAGGTCAAAAACTGCGCGGTGCGTCTCAACGCGCGAGGATGCGGTTGGCTTCTTCCGGCTTCTTGACGCCCTTCTCCAGCGCCTGCTTGGCAGCGGCTTTCGCCTCGGCCTTGCGGTCCGCGTAGTCCAGCACCTTGGCGAGGTTGAGGTAGGCCTCACCGTCCGCCGCGAGCGGGGCGGCCAGCTTGTACAACTCGATCGCCTGCGGGATCTTGTCGTCCATGTAGGCGTTCTGCGCGAGGATCTGGTAGTCGCGCGCCAGATCGGCATCCTTCTGCAGGATGCCCTTGGCCACGCCGTCGTCGATGACCTTCTTGGCGTCGTCCCAGCGCTGGGCGTTCATGTAGCCGATGTACAGCGCGCGCAGTTCGCGCTTCTCGGTGAGCATGCCGCGCTTGTAGGCGCTCTCGAGCAGGACGTTGGCCTCATCGAACTTGTCGCCATTCTGCAGGGCGGCGACAGCGTTCATCAGCAGGCGCTTGTCATCCGGGTTCTTGGCGACCAGATCCTTGTAGATCGCAGCGGCTTCGTCGTGGCGGTCGAGGTTGGCCAGCACGCCGGCACGGAATGCCAGGTGCTCGGGCTTGTCGGACTTGCTCTCCGCCAGGAAGCGATCCATGGTCTTCAGCGAGTCGGCGTACTTCTCGTTGCCGAACTGGATGATCGCGAGGTTGTACATGGTCGAGAAATGGCCATCGTTTTCCATGCCATTGGCATCGACCGCCTTGGCGAAGAACTCGCCCGCCTTGGCCTGGTCGTCCATGTTGGCGGCGGCGTTGCCTGCCATTGAGTAGGCGAAGGACTTCTCGTACGCGTTCGCGGCAGGCATTGCCGCCAGTTCCTCGGCCTTGCTGATCACCCCAGCCCAGTCGTCCTTCTCGTAGCGGGCCTGCAACTCCTGCAAGTGCTTCATCAGCTTCGGCGAGGCCTTGGCCTCCGGCGACTGCCGGGTGGCATTGGGATACAGCGCGGGCTTGGCCTCTGCCGCCTTCTGCGGATCCTTTCCAAGCTCGGCGCGACGACGTGCGCGTTCCTCCTGCTTGCTCATCGTCTGCGACTGCGGCCCGGCGTGGACGATCGGCGCAAGCACCAGCATGCCGAGGGCAGCGGTGAGGGCGACGGTGAGCGGGCGGCGATAGGGCTTCGACATGGGGGCATTCCTCGATGGCAATTTGCCGCGGCAGGCGCGGCCAGGTGCGGAAACTTAGCAGAAAGTGGGTTCGCCGACCTGTGCCGGAATGCACCAGGTCAACGGCAGCTGGGAGTGTGCCCGCTGCTGCGCGCGGCCTGCATGACCGGCATCAACCCGGCTGCGCGTGCCTGCAGTTCACGCAGGCGGGAAGCGGGGTCGGGGTGGGTGGAAAGCCATTGTGGCGGTCGCGAAGCGCCGGCCGAGCCCATGTTGCGCCACAACTGCACGGCGGCCTCGGGATCGAAGCCGGCCTTGGCCATCAGCTCCTGGCCGACGACGTCGGCCTCGGACTCCTGCACCCGCGAATTCGGCAGCAGGAAGGCACCCTGCAGGAGTGCGCCGCCCAGCTGGCCGGTGGTCTGCTGGGCTCCCTCGCCGTAGCGCGAGCCGGCCAGTGCCCCAGCCACGCCCAGTCCGGTCTGGGCATAGACCTGGCGGGTGATGCGCTCGTCATGGTGGCGCGCGGTCACGTGCCCGATTTCGTGGGCGATCACTGCCGCCAGCTGGTCCTGGCTGGTGGCGACCTTGAAGATCCCGGTGTAGACGCCGATCTTGCCGCCGGGCAGCGCCCAGGCATTGGCTTCGTTGTTGTCGAACAGCGCGTATTCCCAGCGCACGCCGTTCCACGGCGCCGGCAGCTGGGCGGTGATCGCACGTACGACGCAACCCACGTACGCGTTCTGGGACGCGTCGCGGCTCAGCGGCGTGGATGCCTTGGCCTGAGCGAAGGCCTGCAGGCCAAGCTGGTCCAACTGCGCCTGCGAGACGGCACCCACGTACTGGGTGCGCCCGGTCGGCGACGTGGTGGTGGCGCAGGCTGCCACCGCCAGCGCGGTGGCGACACCCAGTGCTAGGGCCTTGGCGTTCATGTCGGTCTCCGATCCTTACGCGGTACGCCGTTGTAGGCTGGGGGGCCTGAACGCGGCGTCAATCCGGCCGGATCAGACGTCCAGATTGGCGACCTTCAGCGCGTTGTCCTCGATGAATTCCCGGCGCGGCTCCACCACGTCGCCCATCAGGGTGCTGAAGATGGTGTCAGCGGCCACCGCGTCCTCCAGCCTCACCTGCAGCAGGCGGCGGGTATCCGGGTTCACGGTGGTGTCCCACAGCTGTTCCGGGTTCATCTCGCCGAGACCCTTGAAGCGCTGGATCTGGCGGCCCTTCTTCGCCTCCTCCAGCAGCCAGGCCTGCGCCTGCGCGAAGCGCTCGATCGGCTGCGACTTGCTGCCGCGCACGATCCGCGCGCCATCGCGCACCAGTCCGTGCAGCTTGGCGGCGGCTTCGCGCAGCGGCCGCAGTTCACCATGCTCGAACAGCGACTGCGGCAGTACCTGCGTCAGCTCCTCGCCCATGTGGCTGCGGGTGGCCAGCAGCGCTGCCGGTCGACCTTCTTCCGCGGTCTGCCAGCGCAGCGTGTAGCGGGGCTTGCCGAGGCCGCTCTGGTTGAGGCGGCCTGCGAGCGACGCCAGCGCGGCCGACAGGTCGTCATGCGCGGCGACCGAGGCGGCATCCAGCGGCACGAAGTCGATCAGGGCCTCCAGCACGCCCGGGTCGAACCGGTGGGCGTTGCGGGCGATTGCCTCCCTGGCCCGCGCGTAGGCCAGCAACAGGCCTTCCAGCGCCGCGCCTTCGATCGCCGGCTCGGCTTCCGCCGGCACCAGCCCGGCGCCTTCCACCGCGCTGCCCGCGAGGTATGCGTCGAGAGCGGCATCATCCTTCAGGTACAGCTCGTTCTTGCCCTGCTTGATCTTGTACAGCGGCGGCAGGCCGATGTAGATGTGGCCGCGATCGATCAGTTCCGGCATCTGCCGGTAGAAGAAGGTCAGCAGCAGGGTGCGGATGTGGCTGCCGTCCACGTCGGCGTCGGTCATGATGATGACGCGGTGGTAGCGCAGCTTGTCCGGGTTGTATTCGTCCTTGCCGATGCCGGTGCCGAGCGCGGTGATCAGCGTGCCGACCTCGGCGCTGGCCAGCATGCGGTCGAAGCGCGCGCGTTCGACGTTGAGGATCTTGCCGCGCAATGGCAACACCGCCTGGGTCTTGCGGTTGCGACCCTGCTTGGCCGAACCACCGGCCGAGTCACCCTCGACGATGAACAGTTCCGACAGCGCCGGATCCTTTTCCGAGCAATCGGCCAGCTTGCCCGGCAGGCCGGCGATGTCCAGGGCGCCCTTGCGGCGGGTGAGGTCACGCGCCTTGCGCGCGGCCTCGCGGGCACGGGCGGCATCGACGATCTTGCCGGCGATCGCCTTGGCTTCGTTCGGATGCTCCTGCAGGAACTCCTCCAGACGCGCCGCGAACGTGCTGTCCACGACCGGTCTCACATCGGATGAGACCAGCTTTTCCTTGGTCTGGCTGGAGAAGCTGGGGTCGGGCACCTTCACCGACAGCACCGCGATCATGCCCTCGCGCATGTCATCGCCCGACAGCGCCACCTTGGCCTGCTTGGCGATGCCGCTCTGTTCGATGTAATTGGTCAGGGTACGGGTCAGCGCCGAGCGGAAACCCTGCAGGTGGGTGCCACCATCCTTCTGCGGGATGTTGTTGGTGAAGCAGAACATCGTCTCCTGGTAGGCGTCGGTCCACTGCAGGGCGACCTCCACCGTGATGCCGTTCTGCTCGCCGCTCACCGAGATCACGTTGGGATGCAGCGGGGTCTTCAGCTGGGCCAGGTGTTCGACGAAGCTCTTGATGCCGCCTTCGTACTGGAACACGTCACGACGGCCTTCCTCGCGCTCGTCGGTCAAGGTGATCTTGACCCCGGAATTGAGGAAGCTCAGCTCGCGCAGGCGCCGCGCCAGAATCTCGTAGTGGAACTCGGTGTCGCTGAAGGTTGCCTCCGACGGCCAGAACCGCAGCACGGTGCCGCGGCGGTCGCCTTGATCGCCGACCCGCTTGAGCGGATAGACCGGCTCGCCGTGCGCGTATTCCTGCTGGTGATGGCCGCCATCGCGCCAGATGTCGAGGGTCAGCTTGCTGGACAACGCGTTGACCACCGACACACCCACGCCGTGCAGGCCACCGGACACCTTGTAGCTGTTGTCGTCGAACTTGCCACCCGCATGCAGCACCGTGAGGATGACCTCCGCCGCCGACACGCCTTCTTCCTTGTGGATGTCCACCGGGATACCGCGGCCGTTGTCGGACACGCTGACCGAGCCGTCGGCATGGATGGTCACGATGATGTCGTCGGCGTGGCCTGCCAGCGCCTCGTCCACCGAGTTGTCGACCACCTCGAACACCATGTGGTGCAGGCCGGTGCCGTCATGGACATCGCCGATGTACATGCCGGGGCGCTTGCGCACCGCTTCCAGCCCGCGCAGGACGGTGATCTTGCTGGAATCGTAGGTGGTGTTCGGGGTGGATTCGGGCTGCTGGCCCGGGGTCTGTTCGTTTTGCGACATCGACGCGTTCGACTCCCGTGACGCGCCCAAGGGCACGCCAAGACACATTAGCTATAGGAATGCGCAGTATAGCCGACGCGGACCGGCAGCCCCGCAGCCCGCAGTGGACGGGTCATCCGGCAGTGAACCTTTCCGCTCAGTGGCGCGGCGGAGCGGTCATTGCCCGAGCTCGCGGATACGGCCATGTTCCACGTGGAACATCGCAGCTTCGATGCCGACCTCGGCCAATCCCGGCGGCATCTCCGTACCGGTCACCAATACCTGCGCCGCACTGTTGACGAGCACCTGAAGCAGGCGGCGCTGGTGGTGCCGATCCAGTTCCGAGCCCAGATCGTCCAACTGCAGGACCGGCCAGTACCCGAGCAGATCCGCAAGATGCCCGGCTTGGCCGAGCAGCAACGCGAGCGCGAGTTGCTTTGTCTGCCCACGCGACAGTCCATCCCGGCTCGGCAGATCACGCAGGCTGATCCGGAGGTCGGCCCGGTGCGGTCCCATGGACGTATGGCCCAGCGCAAGATCGCGCTCCCGCGACAGCAGCAATGCATCCGCGAGAGCGAGTTCCTGCCGCTTCCAGCCGGGATGCAATGTCAGTTCAACATCCCCGGCAGCAGGCAGGAGTTCGGGCAGCAATCGTGACAGCCGGGGTTGCAGCCCGGCCACGTACGCTTCGCGCAGCTGGGTCAGCTGCTCCCCCGACTGCGCGAGTTCGTGCTCCCAGGCATCCAGCTGGGCGTGTCCGCCGGGCTGCCGCAGCAAAGCGTTGCGCTGCTTGAGCGCGCGGGCATACCGTCGCCACTGCGGCATGAAGCCATGTTCCACGTGGAACAGCCCCCAGTCCAAGTAGCGGCGACGACCCTCGTTGCTGCCATCAACCAGTGCGTGGCTACCGGGTTCGAAGGTGATCACGGCCAAGGCTTCGCACAACTGCCCGAGCTGGCGCACATCCTCCCCATCCAGCCGCGCTTCCCAACTGCCGCCAGCGTGGCGGAGGCCGGCACGATGCGTCGCCCCGGCCACCTCCCACTCCGCATAGGCGCTCAGCGCGGGTTCTCCCTGCCGGATCAAGCCGTCGCGTACCCGCCCCCGGAAGCTGCGGCCATGCGCCAGCAGATGTAGTGCTTCCAGCACGCTGGTCTTGCCGCTGCCGTTGTCTCCGGTCAGCAGGTTGAAACCTTGCCGCAGGTCTATCTCCACCGAATCGAAGCGGCGGAACGACTGCAACTGGAGTCTGCGGATCAGCATGGGGACGGGAATGCCGAGCGCGGCCGGGAACGACAACGCCCGGACCAGGCCGGGCGTTGCAGGAAATGTTCCACGTGGAACATCACGTCAACCAGCTCGACCAGTGGCGGCCGGAGACGAAATGCGGACATGACTGGTCACAGGCGCAACGGCATCACCACGTGGCGGGCGTGGTGGCTGCCAGCGCCACGCACCAGCGCGGACGAGTTGGCATCCCGCAACTGCATGACAACGAATTCGTCGCGCAGCGCACCCAATGCTTCCAGCAGATAGGTGACGTTGAAGCCGATCGCCAGCGTATCGACGTGGGTTTCCGCCTCGACCTCTTCCTGCGCCTCTTCCTGCTCTGGGTTGTGCGCGCTGATCTTGAGCAGGTTGGGCGACACCTCGACGCGTACCCCGCGGTACTTTTCGTTGGACAGGATCGAGGCACGCTGCAGCGCGGCGCGCAGGGCTTCCCGGTCGATCTTGACCTCGCGGTCGGCGCCAATCGGGATCACCGCCTCGTAATCGGGGAACTTGCCGTCGATCAGCTTGCTGGTGAAGGTCACGTCGTCGCGCTTGACGCGAATGTGGCCCTTGCCCAGTTCCAGCTCGATCTGGCGGTCGCCACCTTCAAGCAGGCGCTGCAGTTCCTGCACGCCCTTGCGCGGCACGATGATCTGCCGCTTGCCGCCGTGGCCCTGGCCCAGGCTGGTTTCGCACAGCGCCAGGCGATGGCCATCGGTAGCCACGCAGCGCAGCGTGTCGTCACGCAGGTCGAACAGCAGGCCATTGAGGTAGTAGCGCACGTCCTGCTGCGCCATCGCGAACGCGGTGCGCTCAAGCAGCTCCTTCAGGGCGGCCTCGGGCACGCTGACCTGCTCGGTGGCGTCGACTTCGTCCAGCGAGGGAAAGTCGTTGGCTGGCAGGGTTGCCAGGCTGAAACGGCTGCGGCCGGCCTGCACGGTCACCTTGTCGCCACTCTGGCTGATCGTGACCCGGCTGCCGTCCGGCAGGGCGCGGACGATGTCGAACAACTTGCGCGCCGGAATGGTGATCTCTCCGTCCTGCGCCTCCTCGACTGCCGTGCGCGCGACCATTTCGACTTCGAGGTCGGTACCCGTCAGCGCCAGCTGCCCGCCGCTGACGCGGACCAGCAGGTTCGCCAGGACCGGCAGGGTATGCCGGCGCTCAACCACATTGACGACCTGCGCCAACGGCTTCAGCAGGACTTCGCGTTGCAGGGAAAACCGCATGTAGACCCCTCACCCTTTTGGCTGATTCGAAGGGCTGCCGGCTGGCATGCCCTTGCTTCTTGAATATGGATAAATCTTTAAAGTCGGTGGTGCTGGAGCAACGAAAAACCCGGGATATCTATCGCAAGCCTTTGTTTCAAAACAAATTAATGGGCGAGCAAAGCAGGGGTAAAACCGCCCGGCAAACCGGGGATAACCTGTGGATGGTTTTCGGCCGGAAGAATCATCCCCCGGTTATCCACAGCTCGTCCCGACTTCATTCACTGAGTTTGCGGATCAACTTGTCCCAGTCCTCGTGGAGCTTCCCGTCGCTTTCCATCAGCGTGCGGATCTGCCGGCAGGCGTGCAGCACGGTGGTGTGGTCGCGGCCATCGAACGCCATGCCGATCTCCGGCAGGCTGTGTTCGGTCAGTTCCTTGGCCAACGCCATCGCCACCTGTCGCGGTCGCGCCAGCGACCGGGTGCGCTTCTTGCCCAGCATCTCCCGCAGCTGCAGACCGTAGTAGTCTGCCACGGCCTTCTGGATGTTGGCGATGCTGATGGCCTGCTGTTGCGCGCGCCACAGGTCACGCAGGGTTTCCTGGGCGAACTCCATGGTCACCGGTCGCCCCAGCAGGCCGGCCTGGGCGGTCAGCTTGTTGATCGCGCCTTCCAGCTCGCGCACGTTGCTGCGCATCTTCTTGGCGATCAGCTGCGCCACTTCGTCGGGGATCACCGCCCCGCGCTCGCGCGCCTTGGAGAGCACGATCTGGGCGCGGGTCTCGAAGTCCGGCGGGTCGATCGCCACTGACAGGCCCCAGCCGAGCCGCGACTTCAGCCGCGGTTCCAGGCCGTCCACCTCGCGCGGGTAGCGGTCGCAGGTCATGATGATCTGCTGGCGGCCCTCGAACAGCGCGTTGAAGGTGTGGAAGAACTCCTCCTGGGTGCGGTCCTTGCCGGCGAAGAACTGGATGTCGTCGATCAGCAATGCGTCGATTTTCTGGAACTGGCGCTTGAACTGGTCGGTGGTCTTTTCCTGCAGCGAGCGGAAGAACGCGTCATAGAACGTGTTCGAGCGCAGGTACAGCACCCGCGCGGCCGGGTTGAGCCGGCGCATCTCGTTGCCCGCCGCGAACATCAGGTGGGTCTTGCCGAGGCCGGTGCCGCCGTACAGCAGCAGCGGGTTGTGGGTGCGTTCGCCGGGCTTCTGCGCCGCGTGCCAGGCGGCGGCACGGGCCAGCTGGTTGCTGCGGCCCTCGACGAAGTTGTCGAAGCTGTAATGCGGATCGACGTTGCCGTGGAAGGGCTCGACCACGGCGGTGGGCGCGGCCTTGGCCGGCGTTGGCGGGTTCACCGGCGCTGCCGGCGCGCGCTTCGGGGCGCCGATGTCGACCACCACGTCGCCACTACCGTCGAAATGGCGGACCAGCTCGCGGATACGCTCGAGGAACCGGCTCTGGACTTCGTCACGGACGAAGGCATTGGGGGCATACAGGACCAGCCCGCCATCGCGCCGGTCCGCCTGGAGCGGTTTGAGCCACATGCTCACCTCATCCTGCGGGAGTTCTGTTTCGAGGCGTTGCAGGCAGGCGGGCCAGACGTGCATGGGTCGAGGGATCCGGAAAAAAGCGCGGGCGGCCGAACCGGGATGCCCGGCGGCTGTGGATAAGATGGGAACTGGGCAGGTTACCACTGCGTCCGGGTGCCGCCAAACCGGCAGCAGGCCCGTTAACAGCAGGCGGACTTGCGTGGGCCCCGTTGGCCCGCTATCATTCCGCGTCTTATTCTCTGAAACAAAGCAAGCAGGCCCGCCATGGCGACCAAGCGCACCTACCAGCCCAGCAACCTCAAGCGCAAGCGTGATCACGGCTTCCGCGCCCGTATGGCCACCGCCGACGGCCGCAAGGTGCTGGCGCGCCGCCGCGCCAAGGGCCGTCGTCGCCTGACCGTCTGACCTTCGGGTCGGATCGCGCGTCCGGCGCCCGCGCCGGAACCGAATGACGTTGCCAGCGATGCCCCAGACGCCGGCGTCCAAGCAGGATGCCGGCGTTGTCGCGTTTGCGCGACGCAAGGCCGCCGGGTTCCCGCCTGCCGCGCGGGTCCGCGCCAAGGCCGAGTTTACCCGTGTGTTCGATGGCGGCCGGCGCACTGCCGAGCCGCGCCTGGCCCTGCACTGGCTGGCCGATGGCGCACCGCCGCGGCTGGGCCTGGCGGTCTCGCGCAAGGTCGATCCCAATGCGGTCGGACGCAACCGCATCAAGCGCGCCCTGCGCGAATGCTTCCGCCGGCTGCGACCGCAGCTGCAGGGCGGAGCCTATGTCGTGGTTGCCCGCAGCGGCGCCGCCCGAGCCGATAACCCGGCGCTGCAGGCGGCGTTGCAACAGCTGCTGACGCGCGCCGGCGCGTTGCCCCTGCCGGCTGCGGCCGGCACAATGCCGCCCGCCGATTCCCCGGCTTCTCCCGATGTGGCCGCGCCACAAGCGCGCCCCGAGACCCCTGCCCAATGAACCAGATCCGTACGTTCCTGCTGATTGCCTGGCTGATGGTGGCGTTCCTGCTGTGGCAGGAATGGGGCAAGGAGAAGGTCGCCGCGGCGCAGCCTGCACCGGCGGTTCCGGCAGCCATGCAGGGCGAGGTGCCGGCCGCTGCCGCGCACCCGGCGGCAGCGCCCGCCACGGGTGCCGTTGCCCAGGCCAGTGCGGTCGCCGCGGCGCCGACCCTGCGTCTGCGCAATGACGTACTGGCGCTGGAGCTGAACGGCCGTGACGTGACCCGCGCGGAACTCGTCCGCTACCCGCAGACCCGCGCCGCTGGGAGCCCGCCGGTGGTGCTGTTCGATACCGATCCGGCCCGCTTCTTCGCCGCGGAAGCCTTCTGGCGCGGCATCGACGGGGTGGAGCTGGCGCTGCAGCCGCAGGGCGAGGCGCGCGAGATCGTGCTGGCCGATGGTGCCGCCGAGGTGCAGGCACGTTTCGTCGCCACCGCCGCCAACGGCATGCAGCTGCAGCGGACCTACACGCTGGCGCGCGGCAGCTATGCGCTGCGGGTGCGTGATGAGCTGGTCAACGCCGGCGCTACCGCCTGGACCGGCGACATCGAGCGCCGGCTCGAGCGCGTGCCGCCGGCGGTCAAGACCGGTTTCACCAACCCGGAATCGTTCAGTCTCAACGGTGCTGCCTGGTACAGCCCGGAAGAGAAGTACGAGAAGCGCAAGTATCCGAATTTCGTCGAGGACGGCCCGCTCAACCAGCAGGTCACCGGCGGCTGGGTGGCGCTGTCGCAGCATTATTTCCTCGGCGCCTGGGTGCCGCAGAAGGACCAGGCGGCGTTGTACTCGCTGGCCCAGAAGGGCCACCTCTACAGCATCGCCGCGCGCGGCCCGCGGGTCACCCTGGCCCCCGGCCAGCGCTTCCAGAGCGATGCCACCCTGTGGGTCGGTCCCAAACTGGCCGACAAGCTGGATGCCACTGCGCCCGGCCTGGGCCTGGCGATGGATTACGGCATCTTCACCGTGTTGTCCAAGCCGATCCACTGGGTCATGACCCAGCTGCACAAGCTCACCCACAACTGGGGCTGGGCGATCGTGCTGCTGGTGGTGCTGATCAAGCTGATCCTGTATCCGCTGTCGGCCGCGCAGTACAAGTCGATGGCGAAGATGCGCCGGTTCCAGCCGCGCATCGCCCAGCTGAAGGAGCGCTACGGCGAGGACAAGCAGAAGTTCCAGATGGCGATGCTGGATCTGTACAAGAAGGAGAAGATCAATCCGGCCGGCGGCTGCCTGCCGATCTTCATCCAGATGCCGGTGTTCCTGGCGCTGTACTACGTGCTGCTGGAGGCGGTCGAGCTGCGCCAGGCCCCCTGGATCATCGGCTGGGTCAGCGACCTGACCGCGCGTGACCCGTTCTTCATCCTGCCGATCCTCAATGGCGTGGTGATGTGGCTGACCCAGAAGATGTCGCCGATGGTCGGCGTGGATCCCATGCAGCAGAAGATGATGCAGATGATGCCGCTGGTGATGGCGGTGATGTTCGCCTTCTTCCCGGCCGGCCTGGTCCTGTACTGGGTGACCAACGGCGCGCTGGGCATGGCCCAGCAGTGGTGGAACATGAAGCGCTTCGCCGAGGAACCGGCGAAGGCCTGATGCGCGTTCCCGCCCGCGATGCCGCCTGATGGCGGCACGCGGCATGCCATGGGCGATACGCCCGGCATACGCACGCTGCCGGGAAGCGCCATGGAAGATTCCAGGCAGGGCCCGGCCTTGGCGACGCCAGGCCGGAATGCCGGATCCGATCTGACATGATTCACCCCATGCCTGACACCGACACCATCGTTGCCATCGCCACCGCGCCCGGCGCCGGCGGCGTGGGCATCGTGCGGCTGTCGGGCGTGGACGCCCGCGCCATCGGCGAACGCATCTGCGGCCGTCCGCTGCGGGTGCGCGTGGCGCAATACGCGCGCTTCACCGACGCCGACGGCGCCACCCTCGACGATGGCATCGCCCTGTACTTCGCCGCCCCCGCCAGCTTCACCGGCGAGGACGTGGTGGAGCTGCAGGCGCATGGCGGCCCGGTGCTGCTGCGCGAACTGGTGGCGCGCTGCGTGGCGCTGGGTGCGCGCCAGGCCGGGCCCGGCGAATTCAGCCAGCGCGCCTTCCTTAACGGCAAGCTCGACCTGGTGCAGGCAGAAGCCATCGCCGACCTCATCGCGGCCGGCGATGCGCGCGCGGCGCGTGCGGCGCGGCGGTCGCTGGATGGCGCCTTCTCGCAGCGCGTCGACGCGTTGATGGCGCAGTTGCTGGCGATCCGCGTGCATGTCGAGGCGGCGATCGACTTCGCCGACGAATCACTGGACACGCTCGGCGGCACCGCGCTGCGCGAGCGGTTGCAGCAGGCACGCGCCACCCTGGCGCAGCTGCGGGTGGACGCGGAGCGCGGCCGCAAACTGCGCGATGGCCTGCACGTGGTACTGGTCGGCCCGCCCAACGCGGGCAAGAGCTCCCTGCTCAACGCGCTGGCCGGCAGCGAACGCGCCATCGTCACCGACATCGCCGGCACCACCCGCGACGTGCTGCAGGAAACCATCCGCATCGACGGGGTCGAGCTGACCCTGGTCGATACCGCCGGCTTGCGCCGTGCCGACGACGCCATCGAAGCCGAGGGCATCCGCCGCGCCCGCGGCGAGCTGGCGCGCGCCGACCTCGCGCTGGCGGTGCTGGATGCCCGCGATCCCGATGCAGGGCGCGCCGCCCTCGCGGGGGACCTGGCCGACGTCGCGCAGGTGCTGTGGCTGCACAACAAGGCCGACCTGCTGCCGGCGCCGCCCGCGCTGGGCGACGACGCGCTGGCGGTGTCGGCGCATACGGGCCAGGGCCTTCCACAGCTGCACCAGCGCCTGTTCGGGCTGGCTGGCGGCGGTGTGGGCGAAGGCGCGTTCTCGGCGCGTGCGCGCCACGTGCAGGCGCTGGCGCAGGCCGGCGACTGGCTGGCACAAGCCGCGGCGGAACTGTCCGCCGAGCGCCTGGAACTGGCCGCCGAAGCGTTGCTGCGCGCACACGATGCGCTGGGCGGAATCGGCGGCCGGGTCGACGCAGACGGATTACTAGGTCACATTTTCGCGTCGTTCTGCATCGGTAAATGAGCGGTTCCCCTTGACAGCGGAGGGTCGGATACCGCGTGCTATCCTGAAAAACGCTGTGCATCAACAGGGGAAAACGTGATGACTGCAAGCAACAAGACCCGCAAGGGCTGGGTGCCGGTTGCATTGACCGTGGCCGTGGCGTGCGCGCTGACGGCATGCAAGAAGGACGAACAGGCGGCGACGGGCCCGCAAGCGGCGCAACAGGCCGCGCCCGCGCCCACGCCGGAAACGGTGGTGGCGGCGTCGGTGTCGGCGATGGGGGTCGACCAGCTGCGCGATGCGGCCAACACCGCGTACAACGACAACCGCTTGTATGCGCCGGCCGGCAACAACGCGATGGAGTACTACCTGGCGTTGCGCGACAAGCAGCCGGGTGATGCCGGTGCGTCCAGTGCCCTCAGCGATCTGCTGCCGATGGCCGTGATCGCCACCGAGCAGAGCATCGCCCGCGAGGACTTCGAAGAAGCCTCGCGACTGCTGGCGCTGATCGGCAAAGCGGATCCCAGCCATCCGGCGCTGGAGCGCCTGAAGACCAGCGTCACCAGTGGCGAGGCGAAGCTCAAGCAGCAGGCCGAAACCCAGAAGCTGACTGCCGAGGAAGAGGCCAAGCGCAAGGCTGACCAGCTCAAGCAACGCGAGGAAGACCAGCGCAAGCAGCAGGAGCAGCAGCGACAGCAGGTGGCACAGCAGGAGCAGAGCCAGCGCGAAGCGGCGCAGCGCGAGGCCGCGCAACGCGAGGCCGCACAGCGCGAAGCCGCCCAGCGTGAGGAGGCCCAGCGCGAGGCCGCGCAGCGCCAGCAGGCGGCGGCACCGCCGCCGGCCGCCGCGCGTCCCGCCGCGGCGTCGACCGAACTGCGGGCGATCAGCCAGCCCGGGCCGAAGTACCCGCCGGCGGCGCAGCGCGCAGGCGCTACCGGCTCGGTGCAAGTGGAATTCACCGTCGGCACGGACGGCAACATCGCCAGCGCCCGGGTGGTGTCTTCCGAGGGTACCCGCCAGTTCCAGCGCGAGTTCGAGCGCGAGGCGCTGAACGCGGTCAAGCGCTGGCGCTTCCAGCCCATTGGCCAGGCCACCACCAGCCGCCGCACGATTGCGTTCGAGCAGTAAGCGCGCGGCGAGCGGCAACAAAAAGCCCGGCGGAAGCCGGGCTTTTTGTTTGCACGGGAAGCGACCGGGTCGATCAGGCCGAGATCGCGAGCTTCTCCTGCCGGTAGCGCCACACCGCCAGCGCCCACAGCAGCGCCGCCAGCGCCAGCGAGCTGGCCAGATACAGGCCCCACTGCTCCATCGAGGCGACCTCGCCACGCGAGATCTTCTGGATCAGCTGGTTCTGCGACAGGAACGGCACCGCGTACTGCCACACCGCAGTGTCCTTCAGCGGGTAGGCCATCAGGCCATAGGCAGGCAGCATCGGCAGCATCATCAGCCACATCATGTGGCTCTGCGCTTCCTTCATGCTCTTGGCGCCGGCGGCAAGGGCGGTGATCAGCGCAGTGCCGATCAGCACCAGCGGGGCCAGCGTCAGCAGCAGCTTGCCCATCGCCAGGAAACTCACGTCCATCTGCTTGGCCATGCCGCTGGCCAGGGTGGCCGTGAGCTTGAAGGCGACCAGGATCAGCAGCATCGAGATCATCCCCAGCAGTGCCGCCGCCAGCATCTTGCCGCCCACCAGCGCCGCGCGCGAAGCCGGCGTGGCCAGCAGCGGTTCCAGCGACTGGCGTTCGCGTTCGCCGGCGGTGGTGTCCATCGCCAGGTGCGCGCCGCCGATGAAGGCGAAGATGGTCAGGATCATCGGCAGCAGGATCGACATGAACTGGCTGTTCTTGGCTTCCGGCGTGGCCATGTCGCGGGTGCCGACGTGCAACGGAGTGGCGACGCCGGGGTTGATGCCGCGGATCAGCAACCGCATCGCGCCGACGCCGTTGCCGTAGCTCTCCAGCACCTTGCTCACCCGCGCCACTTTGACGTCGCCGTTGCGGCGGGTGGTGTCGGTGATGATGTCGATCTTGGCGGGCTTGCCGGCGTGCCAGTCCTTGGCGAAGTCGGCATCGACGGCCAGCGCGAGGTCTTCCTGCTGGGCACGCACGCGCGCCTCGATGTCGGCTGGCGCCGGCTTCGCCTCGATGCCGTAGCTGGCCAGGAACTTCATCAGGTTCGGTGCCCGCTCGATGCCGACCACCGGCACCTGCAGGGTCTTCTCCAGCTGGGTTTCGGCGCGCATCTGGGTGAGCTTGCCGATGCCGAGGAAGATCAGCGGATACAGCAGCGGCGCCATCAGCAACGACAGCAGGAAGGTGCGGCGGTCGCGGAAGAAGTCCAGCCATTCCTTGCGCATCACCGTCAACATCGCGGTGGTGAACGACGTCTTGTTCATGCGTGCAGGCCCTCTTCGCTGCCGATCAGTTTCACGAATGCATCTTCCAGGTTGGCTTCGCCGGTGAGGGCGCGCAGCTCGTCCGGGGTGCCCTGGGCGGTAACCCTGCCGCTGGCGATGATCACGATGCGGTCACACAGCGCCGCCACCTCCTGCATGATGTGGCTGGAGAAGATCACGCAGCGGCCCTCGCCACGCAGCTCCTGCAGGAACCCGCGCAGTCCGCGCGTGGTCATCACGTCGAGGCCATTGGTGGGTTCATCGAGGATCACGTTCTTCGGATCGTGGATGAGCGCGCGGGCGATCGCGGTCTTGGTGCGCTGGCCCTGCGAGAAGCCCTCGGTGGCGCGGTCGAGGAAGTCCTCCATCTGCAGCGCCTGCGCGAGCCTGCCGGTGCGTGCGGCGATTTCCGCCGCCGACATGCCGTGCAGCTTGCCGAAGTAGTCGATGTTCTCGCGCGCGGTCAGGCGCTTGTACACGCCGCGCGCGTCGGGCAGCACGCCGAGGTTGCGACGCACGCGCTCGGCGTCGCTGGCCACGTCGATGCCGTCCACCAGCACGCGGCCGGATTCCGGCGACATCAGGGTGTACAGCATGCGCAGCGTGGTGGTCTTGCCGGCGCCGTTGGGGCCGAGCAGGCCGGTGATCTCGCCGTCGCGGGCGGTGAAGCCCACGTCATCCACGGCGATGACCGGCGTCTTGTCCTTGCCCCGTCCGGGGAAGGTCTTGCGGAGGTGTTCTGCAACGATCATTGCAAGCGTCCTGTTGGAGGGGGCTTACGGCTGCGCGCCGTTGAAGCTGATGAAGGGCGAGGGATAGGCCAGCGTGTCCAGGCATTTGCCATCCAGCGCCTTGGCATCTGCCTTCTCGATGAACTGAGTGAACAGCTTGGGCATGCAGCCGGCGCCGATCACGCTGTGGCCCTGGCCGCGCAGCACGAACAGGCGGCCGTTCGCCAGCGACTTCACGATCTCCTCGCCGTAGCGCGGCGGGGTCACCGGGTCGAACTCGCCCGCCAGCACCAGCGCAGGCACCTTGGTGGCCAGCGGCTGGTTGAAGTCGGCCGGGACGTCGCCCTTCGGCCAGACCTTGCACATTGCCGCCATGCCGGCAGGCAGCAGGTTGCCGAGCACGGTTTTGGCGTCTTCCTCGCGCACCACCATGCTGTCGGCGTCCTCGCTGCAGACCACCGACAGCTGCATGCCCATCGCCATCGCGTCCTTCAGGTCGCCGGTCATCATCCGCGCCAGCGCCATCAGGTTGCCGTAGCGGCCGGCGTTGGCTTCGTGGATCAGCTTGGGCAGCAACCCGCTGGCCAGCGGCATGTAGGCATACATGCGCACCAGGCCGGCCACGGTTTCCGCGCGCAGCGTGCCCTGCTTCATCTCGCCGGTGGTGGCGTCGCGGTACTCCACCTGCACCGGGTTGTCGCGCAGCCGGTTCAGCAGCACGTCCAGTTCGGCGCGCGGATCACCCAGCTTGTCCTTGCAGGCCGGATCCTTGCTGCATAGAGCGAACTGCAGCGCCAGTGCGTCGTCGAGGTTGCGGGCGAAAATGTTGCCCAGACCCAGCTTGTTGGGCACCGGCGAGTCCAGCACGATGCTGCGGGTGGCAGCGGGGTGGCGCATCGCGTACTGCTGGGCAACCCGCGTGCCGTAGCTCACGCCGACCAGGTTGAGCTGCTGGGCGCCGATCGCCTGGCGCACCGCATCGAGGTCGGCGACCGCATCGGTGGTGGTGTAGTGGCGCAGGTCGGCCTTCTTCGAGAGTGCCGTGGCGCAGGCGGTCGCCTCGGCCTGCATCGCCTCTGAAGAATTGTCGAAGCCGTCCTCGTCCTCCTTCGGCGGCTCGCACGACAGCAGGTTGGACTTGCCGGTGCCGCGCTGGTCGACGAGGATCACGTCGCGCTGCTTGCGCACTTCCTTGAACACCGGATCCATGCCGGGGAAGGTGTCCACCGCCGACTGGCCGGGACCGCCGGCGAGGAAGAACACCGGGTCGGGCATCCTTTCGCCCTTGCCGGTGGTCTGCAGCCAGGCGATGTTGAGCGCGATCTTGCGGCCTTCCGGCTTGGCGCGGTCTTCCGGCACCGCATAGGTGGCGCACATCGCCTCCAGGCTGTCCTTGGCCATCGGCGAGCTCAGGCTGCACGGGGTGAAGGCGATCTGGCCCAGCATCACCGGCTGCACCGGCTGCACCGGCGCGACCGGGCCGGCCGCGGAATCACTCGCCGTCGCCGGATCGCCCGCGCTGCCGGGCTTCGGGTTCAGTGCCTTGTAGCCGAAGATCGCGGCGGCAACCGCAACGGCAAGGATCAGTCTGGTCTTGCGGGAGTTCATCGGGACAACCCCTTTGGGTGCTTGCAGGTGGAAAAGCGGGAGGATTCAGGTTTCATCGGGCAGGAAGATGTCTTCGATGCGGCAGGCGAACAGGCGGGCGATGCGGAAGGCCAGCGGCAGCGACGGGTCGTACTTGCCGGTCTCCAGCGCGTTGACGGTCTGCCTGGAAACATCCAGCCGCAGCGCCAGCTCGCCCTGCGACAGGCCTTCGCGTTCCCGCAGTTCGCGCAGTCTGTTGTTCATGCGTACCTGCGGTGCAGGCCGCCGCGGACGAGTGCATAGCTGGCCAGCAACAGCAGTCCCATGGCGGCCGCGAGCCGTTTCTCCGGCCATGCCAGCAGGCCCGCATCAAGCAGGAACAGCACGGTCATCAGCCCCTGCAGGGTGATCCCCGCAGCCCAAGCCAGCGCCTTCAGCTCGATGCCGCGCTCCAGCTCGTCGCAGTCGCGCAGGAAGCGCAGGTAACAGGTGAACAGCCAGGCCATCGCCACGGCCGGTGCCAGGGCCGCAGCCAGCCGCAGTGCTGGCGCAGCCGCGGGTTGCCGGACCAGCCATTCGTGCGCGAAAGCCAGCGCCAGGAACAGCAGGGAGGGCAGCACCGAGGCGCGGTAATAATCCCGCAGCGCCGGGCTCAGGCCGTGCCAGTAGCGCGCCAGCACGCTCACAGGTAGCGCCTCGTCAGCACGATCTTGATGATGCCGTAGCTGGCGCACAGCAGCGGGAACACCCAGATCATCGCGGCGGCGGCATCGACGTCGATGACCTTGGCCTTCTGCAGCAGGCCGGCGGCGAAATACAGCAACGACACCAGCAGGCTGGCGGCGCCGATCGATTCGGTTTCGATGCGCCGCTGCAGCTCGTCGATCTCGCGCAGGTAGCGCAGAGCGGCGCGCATCAGCAGGGCGATGGCCAGCGCGGGCAATACCGCCACCACCGCTCGCAGCGGCACCGACTCGATCCCGCGCTTGACCAGCCAGATCGATACGAACAGGGTCAGCGAATAGCCGACCATGATCGGCCAAAGCGCGCGCAGGTAACGGCGGCCGGCGGGCAGCGCGTACATCTCGTCGCAATGCTGGCGCCACCAGCGCGGCAGCACCAGGAACAGCGCCGCGCCCACCAGGTAACCGGCGCCGATGCCCACCCACATGCCCACCATCTCGTCCGGCCAGCGCAGCAGCCACTGCCCGGCAGCAGCCAGCAGCAGCGCTGCCAGCCCGATGCCGACGAAGATCCACATCCAGCGACGCATGCTCATTCGTCGCTCCCCCCGCGCGAGCGCGCCAGAAAGACGACGCCCAGGCCGATCATCGCCAGCCCGACGCCAAGGAACGCGGATTGCCCGCTGGCGGCGATGGCCAGGAAGGCCGCGCCGATGCCCAGATAGCTGATGCCGGCGCCCTTCAGGCGGTTGCGTGGCGTGACCATTGCAGGAATCCCATGTAAAGCAAGCTTGACAGGGACGATAACGGCGTCTCGGAACGCTTGTCAAGCGTGCTTGACAGGATGTGATCCGCCGGAGGGGTGCGAAGGGGCGTGGCCAGGCGCCTGCGACTACGTAGAAGGGAGTGCTTGGGACAGGCTGGCGACGTGGGTGGAGAAGCCGCAGTAATGACTGTGTCGGACGCAGGACGCAGGACAACCATCAAGGGTGGAAATACCGGGCGGCGACGTCAGTCGGATCTCGGGCATTTCAGGCAGACCTTGGCGCCCCGCTGGTACCCTGCGCACCACATCTGTGAGGGAACACGAAGGTGATGAAAACCAGTCATCCCCTGCTGTTGCTGGCTGCAATGCTGTCTGGTGCGAGCTGTGGCGCGAAGTCCGGAACAAGGCTGGACATAGCGTTGTCCCCCGCGTCAGGCGTACCGGCATCCCAAGCATTCCCGCGCCCTGAAAACGCCCCGGTGAGGGCGCTTCGGCCCGACGAGGCACCGGATGAAATGGCGGTCGCCAAGCTGCTCGGGAAAGACACCACCTGCGCATCCCTACAGCTCCGCAATCTGCCAGACGCATTGCTGGTAGACCGTGTTTTCGCAGGGTTGGAAGCGGCAGGAAGAGTGCTGACCCTGGAGGATGGAAGAACCGTTACCTGGGGCTTCAAGCACAGGGAAGCGAATCTCCAAACGGTTCTCATCACTGCCGAGGACGGAGGACTGGAGCTTGTCGCTGTCGTGGACGACGTCCTTTCCCTAACGGCAGGTGCATCGGACGCCTACCCGTCGGTGGAGGAATACGAAAGGAAAATCAGCCAACTACGCCTGGAGCCGCGGGTGGTCGGAATTGCCCGCGACCAAGCCAGCCTGATCGCGGCATATCCGCTACTGAAGCGTTGGATGCAGGCCAATCTGCTTGGCTTCAATAGCTCCTGTGAGAAGCACGCCGCTGCCTGCGCGTTGATGCCGGACATCCATCTGCCCATCGATGTCTATCTCGCGGCGAAGGGCGGCTCCGTACCGGTCAAGGTGGTGACACCGGATCTTCCGGCAGCATCGATCCCGCTCGAAGCGTTCACCCGATAAGCCGCCAACTGATCGGTGCAGCAGCCAACACCGGCACGACCTGAAAGGGGTTTCTGTCCCGCCCTGATTGTTCGATGTCGATACGGCCCAAGCATCAGAGGCGTATGGACAAGACCGGTGGCAGCGCGGCGCCCTCGACAACCCCCCGCCGGGTCAGGCGCAGTCCACGCGGTTGCGGCCGCCGGCCTTGGCCCGGTACAGCGCCGCGTCCGCGCGGCCCAGCAGCTGGTCGAGGCTTGAATCCGCCGTTGCCTCGGCCACGCCGATGCTGACGGTCAGGATGATCTCCCCTTTCGCGTGCGCCAGCGGCCGGGAAGCCAGCGTGGCCCGCAGCCGCTCGGCCAGCGCGGCCGCGGGTGCCTGCGCCACGCCCGGCAGGCACAGCACGAACTCCTCGCCGCCGTAGCGGCCGAAGAGCACGTCGTAGTTGCGCAGCGCATCGCGCAGCGTCTGGAAGGCATGGCGCAGCGCGTCGTCGCCGGCCTGGTGGCCGAGGGTGTCGTTGACGCGCTTGAAGTGATCCAGGTCCATCAACAGCGCCGAGAAGGGGCGCTGCTGGCGTTGGCACAGCGCCAGCTGTTGCTGGCCGTCGTCAAGCAGCGCGGCGCGGTTGAGGGCGCCGGTGAGCTCATCGGTGCGCGCCAGCCGGCGCAGCTCCACCAGCTGACGCTGCACCAGCAGGATGATCAGCGCAAAGCTCTGCGCCAGGATGACGAACAGGCCGCCGATGTAACCGATGTAGATCGGCAGGCCCGCGCGCATCACCTCGTTGCCGGCATCGGGCGCGGTTGGCAGCAGGCCGCGCGCCAGGAACAGCGCGGCGTCGACCAGGAACACGGTCGCCGCCAACCGGCAGCTGACGCGCAACCCGGGCGGCGCATGCCGAAGCAGCAACCAGGCTTCCCAGCCCTTGTAGGTGGTGAGCACCACACCGTAAAGCAGCAGCCGGGTGCCCAGATCAGGCGTCACCATGCTGAACCAGGCGATCCCCAGCATGTAGGCGGCACCCAGCGCGATTGCCGTGCGCCAGGGCGGGCAGCGCCCGACATGCAGCGACACGCCCGCCACCATCAGCACGGAGCTGAGCATGCCGAGTCCGTTGCGGACCAGAATCGAGACAATCTCCGGAATCGGCAGAGGCAGGCCGAACATGGCGGTGTTCAGCGCCGCGGCCCACAGACTGGCCGCCCACAGGCGGGGCACCAGCTGGTCGCGCAGCATGACGGTGACCAGCGAGAACCCGATCGCGATGCTGAAGTACAGCAACAGGCCGATGACGGCGATGGTGGGCAGATGGAGGGTCATCGGGGACGCGGATGGGAGGGCGCGGTACGGCTATCGTGCCTCATGGGCTGGCGTCCGGTGTGAGCAGCACGCCGCCGCCAGCGCTGGCTGGCGCAACTGGTGCGGTCACTGTCCCGCCGGCAGGCCGAATGGCGGCGATCCTGCCCGGGCTACTTGTTGCTGACGTACTTCTCGCGCCGGATCATCGGCACCGGCAGGCCGATTTCCTTCAGCGCCTCGAAGTTGGCATCCACCATGTCCGGGTTGCCGCACAGGTAGGCGATGTCGGTGGCCGGGTCCGGCGAGAGTTCGGGCAGCACGTTCTGCACATAGCCGTGGCGCACGTCGGCATGCGCATGGGTGGAGCCTTCCGCCGGCAGTTCGCGCGACAGGCAGGGCATGTAGCGGAAGCCCGGATGGGCCTCGGCGAAGGCGCGGAACTCGTCGCCGTACAGCAGTTCCTCCGGCGTGCGCGCACCCTGCAGCAGCACCACCTCGACGCCGCGCTGGTCCATCTGCTGCGCCAGCTGCGGCAGCATCGCCCGGTACGGGGTGATGCCGGTGCCGGTGCCGATCAGCAGGTAGCGGCGGTTGGCGTCGTTGGGATACAGGCAGAAGCGCCCGAACGGGCCGCTGGCATTGAGCGTGGCGCCGATGTCCAGCGCTTCGAACAGCGCGGTGGCGGCGCCGCCGGGCACGTAGCTGACCGCGATGTCCACCCGCCCGTCGGCCGGTGCGTCCAGCGCCCGGCCCACCGCGATGGAATAGCTGCGGCGCGCCGCGCTGCCGTCGGCGTACTCGAAATGGATCTGGATGAACTGGCCGGGGATGCAGGGCAGCGGGTGGCCGTCGTCGCGTTCGAACGACAGGTGCGCCACGGTGGGCGCGATCATGCGGCGGGCGACGAGCTTGAGCGGGAAATGGGCGATGGCCACGGCGATGCAACAGTGCGTGGCGGGAGTGGAGCCACGGGGCTGCCTATACTACCGGCTTCCCGCGCGGCGCTCCGCGCACGAGGCCATCCATGAGTCCTGATCCCGCGCTTGATCCGGCTGCGCCCGCACTGTGTGTGCGCGACCTGCGCAAGACCTACGACAACGGCGTGCAGGCGCTGAAAGGCGTCAGCCTGGACGTCGCCCCCGGCGATTTCCACGCCCTGCTGGGGCCCAACGGCGCCGGCAAGAGCACCCTGATCGGCATCGTCAGCTCGTTGGTCAACAAGACCGCCGGGTCGGTGCAGGTGTTCGGGGTGGACATCGACGCCGACCGCAGCGCCGCGATGCGCCTGATCGGGCTGGTGCCGCAGGAATTCAACTTCAACATGTTCGAGAAGCCGCTGGACATCTGCGTGAACTACGCGGGGTTCTACGGCGTGCCGCGCGCGCAGGCGCTGGAACGGGCCGAGCAGGTGCTGAAGGACGCCCAGCTGTGGGACAAGGCGGACAAGATGAGCCGCACCCTGTCCGGTGGCATGAAGCGCCGGCTGATGATCGCCCGCGCGATGATGACCGCGCCCAGGCTGCTGATCCTCGACGAGCCCACCGCCGGCGTGGACATCGAGATCCGCCGCGGCATGTGGAAGACGCTGAAGGAGATCAACGCGGCCGGCACCACCATCATCCTGACCACGCATTACCTGGAGGAAGCGGAGAGCCTGTGCCGCAACCTCGCCATCATCGACCACGGCACCATCGTCGAAAGCGGGCCGATGAAGTCGCTGCTGGCCAAACTCGATGTGGAAGGCTTCCTGTTCGACGTCGAGGACGCCCTGCCGGCGGCGCTGCCGGCGATCGAAGGCGCGATCCTGGTGGCCACCGATCCGCACACGCTGGAGCTGGACATGCCGCGGGCGATGGACCTCAACCGGGTGTTCGCCGCCTTCGACGCCGCCGGCATCCGGGTGCGCTCGATGCGCACCAAGAGCAACCGGCTGGAAGAACTGTTCGTGCGGATGACCGCGCGCGAAGGAGCGGCGGCATGAGCAACCAGAACCTGGTCGCCCTGGGCACCATCACCCGGCGCGAGGTGATGCGCATCCTGCGGATCTGGACGCAGACGCTGATCCCGCCGGCGATCACCATGACCCTGTACTTCCTGATCTTCGGCGGGCTGATCGGTTCGCGCGTGGGCAAGATGGGCGGGCTGGACTACATGGAGTTCATCGTGCCCGGCCTGGTGATGATGAGCGTGATCCAGAACAGCTACGGCAACATCAGCAGCTCGTTCTTCGGCGCCAAGTTCGGCCGCCACGTCGAGGAGCTGCTGGTCAGCCCGATGCCGCACTGGGTGATCCTGGCCGGCTACGTGGCCGGCGCGGTGCTGCGCGGGCTGATGGTCGGCGCGATCGTGCTGTGCATCGCCATGCTGTTCACCCGCGTGCACGTGCCGCATCCGCTGGTCACGATCAGCTCGGTGCTGCTGGGCGCCACGATCTTCTCGCTGGCCGGCTTCGTCAACGCGGTGTACGCGAAGAAGTTCGACGACATCGCCATCGTGCCGACCTTCATCCTGACCCCGCTGACCTACCTCGGCGGCGTGTTCTATTCAATCAGCCTGCTGCCCGGCTGGGCGCAGGCGGCCACCCACGTCAACCCGATCTTCTACATGGTCAACGCCTTCCGCTACGGCCTGCTGGGCAGCTCCGACGTGCCGCTGTGGATCGCCTACGCGCTGATGCTGGGCTTCGTGGCGGTGCTGTCGGCGCTGGGTCTATGGCTGCTGAAGCGGGGCGTGGGACTGCGCAGCTGAGCGGAAACGTGGATCGGGTCACGCTTTCCTCATTACACTCTGCGGCTCTTTCCACACACTGGAGCCATTCGATGTCGATGAAGACTGCCGTCCTGGCGTTGGCCGTGGGCCTGTCCCTGGTGGCCTGCAAGAAGCAGGACGATGCCGCCGCCGCAACCGCAGGTGCCGGAGCCGCCGCCACCGAGGCTGCCACCGCACCCGCGCAACCCGCTGCCGCCGAAGCCACGCCCGTCGCCGAGGCGGCCACCCCGGCCGTTTCCATCTTCGACATCAACACGGTCCCGGTCAGCGACAAACCGCTGCCCGCGTGGCCTTACGTTTCGCTGCCGGCCGGCTACCAGTTCTATTACACCGAAGACCTGCCCTCGCGGACCAAGGACCTGGCGCGCGTGCCGCTGTGGACCGGCGGCCAGCTGCTGTGGCTGGAAGGCAAGGTGTTCAGCGACGCGATCGACAATGTCGACGGCAAGACCTACTCCAAGTTCGAGGTCCGCAAGAACGTCCAGCAGGCGATCGAAGGGCTGGGTGGCGTGCGCCTGGCCGAGCGCAGCCTGGATGAAGCCACCTTCAAGGCGAACGAAAGCGCGCTGGATGATTTCCGCGGCGAGTTCGACCGTATCCGCGATGCCTACTGGTACGGCAACGACGCCGATACCTATCTGATCCGTCGCGCCGACAAGGCCATCTGGATCGTGTTCCATTCCAGCAACAGCCGCGGCGGCCTGATGGTGGCCGAAGGCCCGCTGCCGGAAGCCCCGGCAAAACAGTAAGCGCGTGCTGCGTGACGAAGATGCCCGGCTTTGGCCGGGCATCTTCGTTATTGCGGGGGCGATACACATCACGGCTGCCGCTAGAATCACCGCTTTCGCAAACCATGGAGCGGCAGATGCGTATGAACAAGAGCGGATTGGCAATCGGCGTGGCGTTGCTACTGCTGGCGGGCTGCAAGCAGCCTGCGGCGGACGCGGCCGCGACGGATGGGGCCGCGGCAGCGGTGGATGCGGCTGTCGGCGATGCGGCCGATGCCCCGGCGAGCGCCACGCCGCCCACGATCAGCAAGAACGATGCGATCAGCCTGGGCGTCGCGATGACCGCGGCAGTGGAGCTGTGCGGCCTCAGCAATGCGATCGAGTCGCAGGCCGCGCTGGCCAAGATGGCGGCCGAATCGGGCGCACCCTCCGCTGGCGAGATCGAGGCGATCTACCTGGCCGCCAAGGCGCAGGGCAAGGCCGCCCAGGCGCAGAACCCGGGCAAGTTCGAGCAGGAGTGCGCGGGCCTGCGCAAGATGGCCGACCCGGCCGAGGTCAAGAAGATGGAGCAGGCGGCCAAGGACCTGGAAGTCTGGGCCAAAAAGATGGAAGCCGAGGCGAAATAAGCGCCTGCCATGCGCGAACCCCGACGACGCCCGGCACCCGCCGGGCGTTTTCGTTGCGGCCGTTACGCCGGCAGCCGGAAGAACGCGGTCGCGGCCGCGCTGCTGCTGGCGGCGGTGGCGGCCACGTCCTCGCCACGGTCGCGCGCCAGCTCTTGGACGATGTGCGGCAGGAACGCCGGCTCGTTGCGGCGGTCCTTCGGCATCGGCCTGAGCGTGCGCGGCAGCAGGTAGGGTGCGTCGGTTTCCACCATCAGCCGGTGGGCGGGGATGCTCTTGACCAGTTCGCGCAGGTGCGCGCCGCGGCGCTCGTCGCAGAGCCAGCCGGTGATGCCGATGTACCAGTCGTTGTCGAGGTAGTCGAACAGTTCCTCGCGGGTGCCGGTGAAGCAGTGCACCACCGCCGGGCCGATCCGGCCGTCGAAGTTCTTCATCATCGCCATGAAGTCGGCGTGGGCGTCGCGCTGGTGCAGGAACAGCGGCTTGCCGACGCCGTCGACGGCAAGATCCACCGCGATCTGCAGCTGCTTCTCGAAGGCGCTGCGCTGCGCCGGCCGCGGCGAGAAGTCGCGGAAGTAGTCCAGCCCGCATTCGCCCACCGCCACCACTTCCGGATGCGCGTGCAGGGCGCGCATCTCGGCATCGCACTCGGCGGTGTATTCGGTCGCGTGGTGCGGATGCACGCCGGCGGTGGCGAACCACTCGCCGGGGCGGGTCAGCGCCAGTTCCAGCGCCTTCGGCGAATGCTCGCGCGAGGCGCCGGTGAGGATGGCCTGGCGCACGCCGGCATCGCGGGCGCGCTGCCACACCGCGTCGCGGTCGCGGTCGAAGCTGTCGTGGGTGAGGTTGAGGCCGATGTCGATGAGATTCATCTGCCCATTGTAGGAGCGCACTGCAAGGGCGCGATGCTCGTTGCGTGATCTGGCGAACGCGTTCGCGCCCGTTCCGTGCGCTCCTACAATGGCCGCATGCAATTCCCCATCACCGCGCTGCTGCCCGACATCCTCGCGTCACTGGACGCGCAGCCGCGGCTGGTGCTGGAAGCGCCGCCGGGTGCGGGCAAGACCACGCAGGTGCCGCTGGCGCTGCTGGCCGCGCCGTGGCTTGCGGGCCGCAGGATCGTGATGCTGGAGCCGCGCCGGGTCGCTGCGCGCGCGGCCGCCGGCTTCATGGCCCAGCAGCTGGGGGAAGCGGTCGGCGAGACCGTGGGTTATCGCATCCGCTTCGAAAACAGGGTCGGGCCGAACACCCGCATCGAGGTCGTCACCGAGGGCATCCTCACCCGCATGCTGCAGGACGACCCGCTGCTGGAGGGCGTGGGCGCCATCCTGTTCGACGAGTTCCACGAGCGCCACCTGGCCGGCGACCTCGGGCTGGCGCTGGCGCTGGACGTGCAGGCAGGGTTGCGCGAGGACCTGCGGATCGTGGTGATGTCGGCGACGCTGGACGGCGAGCGGCTGGCGTCGTTCCTCGATGCGCCGCGGCTGTCGAGTGCGGGGCGCAGCTTTCCGGTCGAGATCGCGCATTTCCCGGCGCGCCGCGACGAGGCGCTGGAACAGCAGGCGCGGCGCGCCATCGAACACGCGCTGGCCGCGCATCGGGGCGACGTGCTGGTGTTCCTGCCGGGGCGGCGCGAGATCGCCAGGATGGAGGCGCTGCTGGCCAATGCCGGCGTTGCCGCCGACGTGTTGCCGCTGCACGGCGACCTGCCCGTCGAACAGCAATCACGCGTGCTGCAACCCGCGCCCGATGGCCGTCGACGCGTGGTGCTGGCCACCAATGTCGCGGAATCGTCGGTCACGCTGCCCGGCGTGCGGGTGGTGATCGACAGCGGGTTGGCGCGCGAGCCGCGTTTCGATCCAAACAGCGGCTTCTCGCGGCTGGACAGCGTGACGATCTCGCAGGCCAGCGCCGACCAGCGCGCCGGCCGCGCCGGCCGCGTGGCGGACGGCTTCGCCTATCGGCTGTGGCCGCAGTCGCAGCGGCTGGAGCCGCAGCGCAAGCCGGAGATCGCGCAGGTGGAGCTGGCCGCGCTGGCGCTGGAGCTGGCGGCCTGGGGCAGCAGCGAACTGCGCTTCGTCGATCCGCCGCCCTCGGGCGCGCTGGCCGCAGGCAGGGACCTGTTGCAGCGGCTGGATGCATTGCGCGACGGCAAGCTCACCGCGCGCGGCAGGCGCATGCTGGCGCTGGGCACGCATCCGCGACTTGCCGCGATGCTGCTGGCAACCGATGCCCCCGCACGAATCGCTCTGGCCTGCGATCTGGCGGCGCTGGTGGAGGCGCGCGATCCGCTGCGCAGCCGCTCCGATGCACTGGCTGAGCGCTGGCAGGCATTGGCCGCGTTCCGCAATGGGCGCGTGCCTGCCGACGCCAACCGTTCCGCGCTGGCCGCCATCGACGCCGCAGCGAAACAGTGGCGTCGTCGCCTGCGCTGCGATGCATCGCCGCCGGCCGCGGTGCCGGCGCATGCGCTGGGCGACCTGCTCGCGCATGCCTTTCCCGATCGCATCGCGAAGCAGCATCCGCAGGACCCGCGCCGCTACCAGCTGGCGAACGGGCGGATGGCGCGGTTGTTCGATGATTCCGCGCTGTATGGCGAGCCGTGGCTGGTGGCCAGCGAACTGCGCTTCGAGGCCAAGGACGCGCTGCTGCTGCGCGCCGCGCCGGTGGACGAGGCGCTGCTGCGCGCGGAGTTCGCGACGCATTTTTCCGACGCCGACGAAGTGCGTTGGGATGCGGAGAAGCGCGCGCTGCGCAGCGAACGGGTCGAGCGCTTCGACGGCATCGTGCTGGCGGTGAAATCCGCCGGCCGGGTCGATCCGGCGCAGGCCGCGCGTGCGCTGACGGCGGCCGTTCGCGAGCTGGGCCTGACGGTGTTGCCATGGAGCGATGGCCTGTCGCAATGGCGCATCCGCGTGGCCTGCCTGCGCAGCTGGATGCCGGAACTGGGCCTGCCGGACCTATCCGACGCCGCGCTGCTGGGTACGCTGGAGCGCTGGCTGCAGCCCGGGTTCGCCGGCAAGACCCGGCTGGATGCGCTGGACAGCGCCGAGCTGGCCGAAGCGCTGAAGTCCGGCATCGACTGGAACCTGCGCCAGCGCATCGACCAGCTGGCGCCGACCCGGATCGCGGTGCCGTCGGGGCTGGAGCGCGGCATCGAATACCGGCTGGACGACCACGGCGAGCCGGCGCCGCCGGTGCTGGCGGTGAAGCTGCAGGAGCTGTTCGGGCTGGCGCAGACCCCGCGCATCGCCGACGGCCGGGTGTCCCTGCTGCTGCACCTGCTCTCGCCCGGCGGCAAGCCATTGCAGGTGACCGCCGACCTGCATAACTTCTGGGCAAGCACCTATGCCGAGGTCAGGAAGGAAATGAAGGGCCGCTACCCACGCCATCCGTGGCCTGACGACCCGTGGAACGCGGTGGCCACCCACCGGGCGAAACCACGCGGCACGTAACGCACCCCTCACGCGGAAGCGCCATACTGCCGGCGTGACGATAGAAGCCGAGGAGCAGCACATGGGCAAGTTGGAACGCACCCAGGATCGGACCCTGGAACTGTTGGCCGACGTGGGCGAAGGCCTGCGCAGGAAGCTGCCGGACAAGGCCGTGCAGTGGGTCGAAACCGGCGCGGCGCTGGGTGCGCTGCGGGTCGGCACCAAGGTGGCGGGCAAGTTCGTGCGCCGCAACCCGGTGCTGGTCGGGGCCGCGGTGGTCGGCGCCGGCCTGCTGTGGCTGGCGGCCCGGCAGCGCTCCAAGCGCAAGGAAGTGATCGAAGGGGATGCCAAACAGGTGCGGGCGTTGCGCCGCGGCGAATACGAGCGCGACGACTACGGCGTCTGAGGCCGGGCGCAGCGTTCATTGCAGTCGGCGCGCGGCAGCTCGAGCAGGAAGCGCGCGCCGCCGCCCTCGCGGTCCTCGTACCAGAGCCGGCCGCCGGCGTTGGCGACGGTCTGCCGGGCCAGCGCCAGCCCCAGTCCACTGGAAGCCGGTGCCGCCGGATCGTCGCCGTTAACGCGCTGGAACGGTTTGAATAGGCGCTGCCGGAAGTCCTCAGGGATGCCGGGGCCGCGGTCTTCCACCACCAACCGCCACGCGCCATCCGCACCCGGCACGGCGTACAGGCGCAATTCGCCACCGTCGCGGGCGTATTTCAGCGCGTTGCTTACCAGGTTTTCGCAGATCTGGCGCAGTACGTCCGCGCCCACGGCCACGCAGGCGTCGGCGGGCGCCTCCACGTCCAGCTGCATGCCGTTCGCCTCCAGCTGCGCCTCATAGCGCGCGGCCAGCCACCGCAGAGTGTCGTCCAGATATGCGCAGGCATCGGCGGGCGGTGCCTCGCCGTCGGCTGGCCGTGACTGGCCTTCCAGGTAGCTGCGGATGTGGCCCAGCGCCTCGCGCGCGCTGTCCTCGATGATCCGCAGGTAGCGCGGCACGCGCTCCGGCGCGGCGTCCGGCAGCGCCAGCATCTCGCAGGCGAACAGCACGCTGGCCAGCGGATTCTTGAGATCGTGCGCCACCAGATCGACCAGTTGCTGGCGTTCCCGGGCCACCTGTGCCAGCCGATCGCGGGTCAGCTTCAGGCGCAGGTGCACCTGCGTTCGCGCCAGCAGCTCCTCGGGCGGGCAGCTGCCGTCGATGTAGTCCATCGCGCCGGCGGCGAAGGCGCGCAGCAGGCGCTGCTGGTCGGGCGTGGACGTCACCACGATGGCCGGAATCTGCCGCAGCTGCGGCTGCGCGTGCAGGGCCGCCAGCAGGTCGGCCCCGCCCGTCCCCGGAATCGGCAGGTTCAGCAGGATCAGGTCCGGCGCCTCGCTGGCTGCGAGTTCCAGTGCCTGCGCGCCACTGGTGGCTACCAGCAGGGTGTGGCCGTGCCGGCGCAGCTGGGTGATCAGCGGAATCTCCGCGTCCGCCGGGGCGGTGATCAGGAGGATTCGACCGGTGTGTGCGATCAGGTTCGGCATCGTGAGGTTACCGGGCCGGGCAACGCGGCCAAAGGTAGCAAACGCGAAATGACGCGCATCAGCACCCGGGAAGGGACTCAGGGGCCTCCGGCATGCCGCCATTGGCCGGGTTGCAGGCCATCGAGCCGGTGCGGCCCCACCGCCACCCGCACCAGCCGCAGCGTGGGTAGCCCGACCGCGGCGGTCATCCGCCGCACCTGGCGGTTGCGGCCTTCATGGATCACCAGCTCCAGCCAGGCATCAGGTACGGTCTTGCGGAACCGCACCGGCGGATCGCGCGGCCACAGCGCCGGCGCGTCCAGCCGCCGTGCCTGCGCCGGACGGGTGGGGCCGTCGCTGAGCGTCACGCCCTCGCGCAGCTGCTGCAGCTGCGCATCGTCGGGCGTGCCTTCCACCTGTACCCAGTAGGTCTTCGGCTGCTTGTGGGCGGGATCGGTCAGACGGTGGGCCAGGCGACCGTCGTCGGTGAGCAGCAGCAGGCCTTCTGAATCGAAATCCAGCCGCCCCGCCGGATACACCCCCGCCGGCAGGCCGAATCCTGCCAGCGTCGGGCGCAGCGGCTGGCTGCGGTCGGTGAATTGGCAGAGCACGCCATAGGGCTTGTTGAAGGCGATCAGCATCGACGCGTGGACGATCAACCTGTCCCGGGATGCGCAGGCGTCCGCCGCCGGGACGCGCAGCACCCGGCGCGTACTTGCGAATGCCATCGCCTCACGCCGGTGGGCTGTTGCATGGCGCGGGCCAACGGATCAGGGCTTGCGGAAGCGCAGGGTCATGCGGTCGCTTTCGCCGATGGCGGCGTACTTCGCCTTGTCTGCCTCGTCGTGGCGGTTGGTGGGCGGCAGCGTCCACACGCCGTTGGGATGGTCGGCGCTGTCGGCCGGATTGGCGTTCACCTCGCTGCGCGCCTCCAGCACGAAGCCCGCGCGGGTGGCCAGATCGACCACCAGCGCCTCGGTCAGGTAGCCGGACTTCTTCATCGTGTCGAGGTCGGTGCCCGGCCTGGCGCGATGGTCCACCACGCCCAGCGTGCCACCCGGCTTGAGCGCGGCGAAGAAGGCCTGGAAGTAGGCGTCGGCGCTGCCTGCGGCCACCCAGTTGTGCACGTTGCGGAAGGTCAGTACCGCATCGGCGCTGGCCGGCGCGCCCAGCGACGGCGCCTTGCTGTCGTACTCGACCAGGGTGGCGCGGCCGTAGCGCGCCGGATCCGCCGCGAACACCGCGCGCAGCGCGTTGCTGCGGCCCGGCGCGGGCGTCGCGCTGGCGGCGACGTAGCGGCCCGCATCGCGCAGGTACGGTGCCAGGATCGCGCTGTACCAGCCGCTGCCCGGGCTGATCTCGATGACGGTGTCGGTGGGCGTGAGGCCGAAGAACGCCAGCGTTTCGGCCGGGTGGCGGTAGCGGTCGCGGGCGCGCTGGGCGGCGTCGCGGCCGGGATCGGCCACTGCGGCCAGCAGCGCGGCGTCCGTCGCCGGCATGACCGCCCGCTCCTCGCTCGAAGACGTGGGCGTGCCGGCGCAGGCGGCCAGCAGCAGGGCAAGCGCGGGGATCGACAGGCGGGTCATGCGGCGGCTCCGGGTACGACGGGCCTGCAGGGTAAACCGGCTTGCCGCAAACGCGAAGCCCGGCGCGCGGCCGGGCTTCGCGTGTATGCCGCCTGGCGGGCGTTACAGCATCGCCAGTGCCGCGTTCAGCGTGGCCGACGGCCGCATCGCCGCCGACAGCTTGCCCATGTCCGGCTGGTAGTAGCCGCCGATGTCCACCGGCTTGCCCTGTACGGCGATGAGTTCCTCGACGATCTTCGCTTCGTTGTCCGCCAGCGCCTGGGCGACCGCCGCGAACTTCGCCGCCAGCTCCGCGTCCGCACTCTGCTCGGCCAGCGCCTGCGCCCAGTACAGCGCCACGTAGAAATGGCTGCCGCGGTTGTCAATCGTGCCCAGCTTCCGGCCCGGCGAGCGGTCGTTGTCGAGGAACTTCGCGTTGGCGGCGTCCAGCGCGTCCGCCAGCACCTGCGCACGCGCATTGCCGGTGGTGTTGGCCAGGTGCTCGAACGAGGCGGCCAGCGCCAGGAACTCGCCCAGCGAATCCCAGCGCAGGTAGTCCTCCTCCACGAACTGCTGCACGTGCTTGGGCGCGCTGCCGCCGGCGCCGGTCTCGAACAGGCCGCCGCCGTTCATCAGCGGCACGATCGACAGCATCTTCGCGCTGGTGCCCAGCTCCATGATCGGGAACAGGTCGGTCAGGTAGTCGCGGAGCACGTTGCCGGTGGCGCTGATGGTGTCCAGGCCTTCGCGGATGCGCTTGAGCGAGTACTTCATCGCCTCCACCGGCGAGAGGATGCGGATGTCCAGGCCGGCGGTGTCGTGGTCGTTGAGATAGGCGGCGACCTTGGCGATCAGGCCGCGGTCGTGGTCGCGCTGCGGGTCCAGCCAGAACACCACCGGGGTGTTCGACAGGCGCGCGCGGCTGACCGCCAGCTTCACCCAGTCGCGGATCGGCGCGTCCTTGGTCTGGCACATGCGCCAGATGTCGCCGGCCTTGACCGGGTGCTGCAGCAGCACGGTGCCGTGCTCGTCGATCACCCGCACCACGCCATCGCCGGCGATCTTGAAGGTCTTGTCGTGGCTGCCGTATTCCTCGGCCGCCTGCGCCATCAGCCCGACGTTGGGCACGCTGCCCATGGTCGCCGGGTCGAACGCGCCGTGTTCCCTGCAGTCGTCGATCACCACCTGGTAGATGCCGGCGTAGTTGCGGTCCGGGATCACCGCCTTGGTGTCCTGCAGCTCGCCCTTGGCGTTCCACATGCGGCCGCTGTCGCGGATCATCGCCGGCATCGAGGCGTCCACGATCACGTCGGACGGCACGTGCAGGTTGGTGATGCCCTTGTCGGAATTGACCATCGCCAGGCCCGGGCGCTGCGCGTACAGCGCCTTGATCTCGGCTTCGATCGCACTGCGCTCGGATTCGGCCAGCTGGCCCAGCTTGGCGTACAGGTCGCCGATGCCGTTGTTGGGGTCAAAACCGATTTCGGCCAGCGTGCGCGGATGCTTTTCCAGTACCGGCGCGTAGAAGCGCGACACCGCGATGCCGAACATGATCGGGTCGCTGACCTTCATCATGGTCGCCTTCAGGTGCAGCGAGAACAGCACGTCCTTGGCCTTGGCATCGGCGATCTGCGCATCGATGAAATCGGCCAGCGCGCCGGCGCTCATCACCGCCGCGTCGATCATCTCGCCGGCCTGCAGCATGACCGGGCCGCGCAGCGGGAAGCTGCTGCCGGTCACGCTGGTGTATTCGATCCGCACCGGGCCGGCGTTGACCATGGTGTAGCTCTGCTCGCTGCCGTAGAAATCGCCGGCCGCCATGTGCGCCACGTGCGACTTCGAGGAGGCCTCCCACTTGCCCATCCGGTGCGGATGCTTCTTGGCATAGGCCTTCACCGCCTTCGGCGCGCGGCGGTCGGAATTGCCCTCGCGCAGCACCGGGTTCACCGCGCTGCCCTTGACCCGGTCGTAGCGCGCCTTGACATCCTTCTCGCTTTCGCCCTGCGGCGAGTCCGGGTAGTCCGGCAGCGGGTAGCCGCGGTCCTGCAACTCCTTGATCGCGGCCTTCAGCTGCGGGATCGAGGCGCTGATGTTGGGCAGCTTGATGATGTTGGCTTCCGGCGTCTTGGCCAGCTCGCCCAGCTCGCGCAGGTCGTCCGCCACCGCGCGCTCGCCCAGCAGCTCCGGGAACTGCGCCAGGATCCGCGCCGCCAGCGAGATGTCGCGCGTCTCCACGTCCACGCCCGCGGTCTTCGCATACGCCTGCACGATCGGCAGGAACGACGCGGTGGCGAGGAACGGCGCTTCGTCGGTCAGGGTGTAGAGGATCTTGGACATGGCGGCTCGGGTTCGCGGAGGAAGCCGTCATTGTCGCGCCTTGCCGCCCCGGCGGGCAAAACCCGCGCGCATGCCGGCATGCCCGGCCACGGAAAAGGGCGCGGCCGAAGCCGCGCCCTCCAGGCATCGAAGCGGATTGCGCGCGCTCAGCGCACCTCGAACTCGCGGGTCTGCACCACGTTGCCGTCCAGCGAGATCTCCACCTTGTACTTGCCGGTCGGCCAGCCGCTGGGCTTGCTGATCTGGAAGTCGGTGACGCCGTCGCCGGTGAAGGTGACGTCCTTGCTCTCTTCGTTGACGGTCTGGTTGCTGTCCACGTGGGTCCACTTCGCGCCCAGCTTGGCCGGCACCGAGGCCATCGGGTCGGACGTGGCGGTGGCGACCGCGGCGTGGATGGTGTCCTTCGGGCTGAAGGTGGTCATCGGCGCGGTGACGCGCATGTCGGCGCCCACCGCGTTGCCGAGGTCGACGCTGGTGACCGAAGCAGTGGCCGGCATCGGTGCGGGCGGTTCCGCCATCGGTGCGGGTTCGCTGGCCACCGGCGGCGGCGCCGGTTCTTCCTTCTTCTTGCAGCCGACCAGTGCCACGCTGCCCAGCAGGACGGCGAGCACGCTCATGTGCAGGCGATTGCGCTTGTTCATATCGGATTTCCTCGTCGTTCGTCGAAAGGGGGCTGTACTCAGTCTTCCCGCGCGGGGATCTTCAGCACCTGGCCGGGCTGGATGCGGTCCGGGTCCGAGAGCTGGTCGCGGTTGGCGTCGAAGATGCGCTTCCAGTCCTGCTTGCCGTAGAAGTGCTTGGCGATCTTCGAGAGGTTGTCGCCCCTCTCCACGGTGTAGGTCTGCTCACCGGCGGCGGCGCCGGCGATGGTTTCGGTCGACGTTACCTTCGACTGGACATCGGAGAAGTCGGGCTTGACCTGCTCCGTACTCTGCACGGCGCTTTGCACGTCGGAGAAGTCGGGTTTCTTGTCGTTGCTCATGGGAACTCCTTGCCCGGTATTCGGACAAGGGCAACGCTTGCACGCGACCTGTTAAGAAAACATCGCGGCGCGTTCAGGCAGCCCTATTGCCGTTCGGTGCGGGCGGCCGCGGGCGCGGCGATGCCGGGCGTGGCGCGCCAGGGATTGATGTCGAGGCCGCCGCGGCGGGTGTAGCGGGCCTCCACCGACAGCTGCTGCGGCGCACAGCGCGCCAGCAGGTCGACGAAGATCTGCTCCACGCACTGTTCGTGGAAGCCGGCGTGGTCACGGAAGCTGACCAGGTAGCGCAACAGGCCGGCGCGGTCGAGGCGCGGGCCGCGGTAGGCGATGGTGACGTCGGCCCAGTCGGGCTGGCCGGTGACCGGGCAGTTGGACTTCAGCAGCGCGCTGTGCAGTCTTTCTTCGACGATCTCCCCGGCATCGGCCTGCAGCAGCGAGGCGTCCGGGGGGCCGTAGCTGTCGATGGCGATGTCGAGGCCATCGATGTCGTCGGCATCCGCCGCCGTCGCTTGTGCGGGCAGGCCGAACGCCATCGTCACCGGCGCGCCGGCAGCCTGCGACAGGTCCACCTCGATGCGCGCGCGTACCGCTTCGGCATCGTCGAAGCGGCTGGCGTTGAAGGAGTTCAGGTAGAGCTTGAGCGATTTGGATTCCACCAGGTTGGGCGAATCCGCCGGCACCTGCAGGGTGGCGGTGGCCACCTGCGGCTTGCCGCGCGGGTCCAGCCACGAGAGTTCGAATGCCTGCCAGCGATCGATGCCGATGAACGGCAGCGCATCCGCGGCGATGCCCAGCTGCGCGCGCGCCGGCGCGCGCGGGATCGGGTACAGCAGGCCGGGTTCGTACTGCGCGGGGTAGGCGGTCTCGCGGCCGAGCGGCGAATTGGCGGTGGTGTTGGCGTTCATTCGCAGCGGTGCTCGTGGGCAAGGTAGTCGGCGGACTGCATTTCGATCAGCCGCGAAGCGGTGCGTTCGAACGCGGCGGCCAGGCGTTCGCCCGAATACAGCGCCATCGGCGGGGCGGCGGCGGTGCATACCAGGTTGACGTGGCGGTCGTACAGCTCATCCACAAGGTGCACGAAGCGACGCGCGGCGTCGTCGCGCAGCCCATCGAAATGCGGAATGCCGCCCACCAGCACGGTATGGAATTCGCGTGCGATCTCGATGTAATCGGCGTTGCCGCGCGGGCCCTCGCACAGCGCGGCGAAGTCGAACCAGCACAGCCCCTTGCTGCGCGCGCGCACCGGGATGCGGCGGCCATCGATGACGATGCCGGCATCGCGGTGGCCATCGTCGCCGCCCAGCTCGTGCCAGCGCCGCTGCAGCCAGGCATCGCCGTCGGCGTCCAGCGGGGCGCGGTACACCGGCGACTGGGTCAGCGCGCGCAGCCGGTAGTCGGTGTCGCTGACCAGCTCCACTACTTCGCAGTGGCCCTGCAGCAGGGCGATCGCGGGCAGGAAGCGCGCGCGCTGCAGGCCGTCCTTGTACAGCGCGGCGGGCGCGGCGTTGGAGGTGGTCACCAGCACCACGCCTTCGGCGAACAGGCGCTCCAGCAGCCGTGCCAGCAGCATCGCGTCGCCGATGTCGGAGACGAAGAATTCATCGAGCACCAGCACGCGCAGGTTGCGGCGCCATTCGCGCGCGATCGCCGCCAGCGGATCGCGTTCGCCGGCATGCGCGCGCAGGCGCTCGTGCACCTCGCGCATGAAGCGGTGGAAATGGGTGCGGCGCTTCTCGCGGATCGGCAGGCTGGCGTAGAACAGGTCGATCAGGAAGGTCTTGCCGCGGCCGACCCCGCCCCACAGGTACAGCCCGTGTACCGGCGGCGCCTCCGCCGGGCCGCCAAGCAGCCGCTGCAGCAGGCCGCGCGCGGGTGCCGGCTGCAGCAGTTCGGCATGGACGCGGTCGAGCGCGCGCAGCGCCGCCTGCTGGGCCGGATCGGCAAGCCAGTCGCCGCGCGCCACGCCCTCGGCATAGCGCTGCGAAGGAAGCGACGCCTCGCTCATGCCGCGGGAGGCTGCGGCAGCCAGCCGCGGATGCCGTTTTTCACCGCGCCGCGCAGGTCCATCAGCTTTCGATGGAAGAAGTGGCTGGTGTCGGGCATCTCCACCAGCTCGGGCGGCGAAGGCAGCGAGGTCACCCAGTCACTCACGGCGGTGGCATCGACGATCTCGTCGGCATCGCCCTGGATCACCAGCCACGGCATGGTCGGCAGGGCGATGTCCGTAAACTCCCAGCTGCGGCCCACCGGCGGGGCGATGCTGATCAGCGCGGCCGCGCCAAGCTCCACCGCGCCGCGAAGCGACACCCAGGCACCGAAGCTGAAGCCGGCCAGCCACAGCGCCTTGTCCGGATGGCGCGCGCGCGCCCACGCGGCGACCGCGCGCAGGTCGTCCAGTTCGCCATCGCCGTTGTCGAACTTGCCTTCGGAGCCACCCACGCCGCGGAAATTGAAACGGAGGGTGGCGATGCCGGATTCGCGCAGTGCGCGCGCAGCCATCGTCACCACCTTGTTGTGCATGGTGCCGCCCTCGGTGGGCAGCGGATGGCAGACGATGGCCAGCACCGGCTGCGGCGTGGCCTCGGCCGCGTCGTACGCTGCCTCGATCCGGCCCGCGGGGCCGTCGATGACCAGCGCCGCATCGGCGCCGGCGGGCTTGGCTGTCGTCTCGTTCATGCCTGCCATGATGCCGCAGCCAGCGTGAAACCGCCGGCCGGCCCGCCACAAACGCGAACGCCGCCCGCAGGCGGCGTCCGGCTGGCGTGCGGTGCGCGGCTTACTTGCTCTGCGACACCATCCACTCGACCACGGCCTTCATCTGGTCGTCGGTCAGGGCCGGGTTGCCGCCCTTGGCCGGCATCACCCCGGCGGTGCCGGTGAAGCCTTCGGTGGCCTTCTTGATCAGCATCTCCACGCCCTGCTCAGCCGCGCGCGCGCCGATGCCGGCGGCGTCAAGCTTCGGGGCGCCGCCGACGCCGGCGGTGTGGCAGCCGGCGCAGGGGCCGTTGTTGAAGATCTCCGCGCCATCGGTGCGGCCATCGAACGGCACGTTGGCGGTCTGTGCAGCGGAAGCCGCCGCGGCGGCGGCAGCCTGCGCCGCGGCGCCCGTGGCGCCGGCATAAACCGCGCCCACCGGAGCGATGCGGTCCTGCAGGCTCTGCTTGGCCACCGCGCTTTCGGGGTACTCGACCTTGCCGTTGAGGTGGCGGGCGAACAGGATCAGGCCCAGCGCCAACAACACCAGGAAAGCGATCACCATCGAGAAACGCTTGAGGAAAGCCAGGTCGTGAGTCCGCATGTTGTTCCCGCGCAGTCGTGGCCTTTTTCGGCCGCCAAGCCCCGGATTATTCCAGAACCGGCGCTGCGGCGCGAGGTTTGCGGTGGAAACGCCCGCGCGGCGGGCGTCCCGGCAAGGCGTGCGGGCAGTCACGCTATTGACACGGCCAATCGCAAGCAGCGATAAAGGACCACTGAGCAGACGCCGGGGAGGGTGGTTTGTTCGATGTCCCTCTCCTGCCTCGGCGCTGCTGGCGGAACCATCCGGTCCCGCAGTCGCACCCTTGAATTTCTGGCTTCGGGAGATGGCATGAACGACATTCGGATCGTCGGTACGCGTGGCAAGGGCGTGCGCAACCCGCGCGCGGTCAAGCTGGCCCCCATGGCGCGCGCAGTGCGTTCGGCGCTGGCGGTTTCCGCGATGACGTTCGCGCTCGGGGTGTCCACCGGCGCGCACGCCGCGGCCGCGACGCCTGCCGTGCAGTTGCAGCCTGCCACTCGCGCCGCGATCGACCTTGCCCCGGTGTTCGACCTGACCGTGGTGGGTGCGGGTCCGGTGGCGTTGGCCATCGACGTGACCGACCCCGGCGACATCGTGATCGAAAACGCCGACCCGATTACCGAAGTCGATCCTTATGGCGCCACCGCCATCCGCGGCTACAGCGACGACGGCACGGTGGGGATTTCCAACGCGGCCACCGGCACCCTGCAGGTGTCTTCGCTGTACGGCGATGCCATCGGCATCTATGGCTACAGCGCCACGGGTGATGTGTCGATCGACAATGCGGCCGATCTCACCGCGGTGTCCGAATACGGCCTCGCCGATGGCATTTTCGCCTCCGGCGCTGACGTGGCGGTGACCAACAGCGGCGATATCGTCGCCGCCAGTGCTTACGGCAGCTGGGCCGCCGGCATCGAGGCGCAGGGCAGCGGCACGACCGCCATCGACAACAGCGGCGATGTCACCGCTTTCGCGGCTTACGGCCAGGCCTTCGGCCTGTATGCCACCGGCGCCGACGTGACCGTCGTCAATGATGGCACCGTGATCGCCCAGGGCTATCTGGCGACCGGTGTCGAAGTGCAGTCGTCCGGTGACCTGTCGGTCATCAACGGCGGCGACATCATTGCCGGGATGGCGTATTCGTCGGCTCTTGCGAGCGGCATCAATGCCGTCAGCAACGGTGAGGGCGCTGCGGTCGCGGTGTCCAGCGATGGACTGGTTGTCGCCCAGGGCTACTACGGCGCAACCGGCATCGGGGCCACCGCCAGCGGCCAGGGCGGCACGGCCAGCGTCAGCAACAGCGGTGACGTCTATGCGCTGCAGGCCAACAAGTACGGCTACGGCGCCTACGGCATCTCCGTCTCCGCGGATAGCGACGCCGGCGTCGACAACGGCGGCCTGGTGGTCGCCTACTCCGCGGGCGCGGCCACAGGCGTAGCGGCGCTGTCATTCGCCGGCGATGCCCATGTTGTCAACAGTGGTGACATCGAAGCCACCAGCATCGCGTCGGTCCAGTACGGCGCCACCGGCATCGTGGCGTTCGGCGCCAATGGCAGCGCCACGGTGGAGAACAGCGGTTCGGTCACTGCTACCGCTGCGGGCGTTCTTTATTCCCAGGCGCGCGCGATCGATGCGCAGGCGCTGGGCGACGTCACCGTGGCCAACAGCGGCTCGCTGTTTGCGGACGGCAAGTATGCGTACGGCGTGTATGCGGTCTCCGGCAGTGGGGACCTGGCCGTGAGCAACGCCGCCAGTGGCGAGATCGGCTTCTATTCCTATTACGCCAGGGGGACCGGCGTGTTCGGCGTGGCCACCCAGGGTGACGTGGCGATCGACAATGCCGGGCAGATCGCCGGCTATGCCTACGGCCAGTCGGTCGGCGTGTTCGCCGTCGCCAGCCAGGGGAGCGTCAGCGTCCACAACGGCGGCGCCATCGACGTGGCCAGCTATCAGGGCGTCGCGGCGGGCATGTTCGCGCGCGCCGACTACGGCGTGGCGACGGGCCAGAACGACGGCACCCTCAACGCCTATTCCGAGTACGGCACCGCCTTCGGCATGCTGGTCCGCGGTGACCACGCCGAGGCCGGCAACAGCGGCGACATCGAAGCCAGCGGCTTCTATGCGGCGACTGGCATCGCCGCCAGTTCCTACTACGGCACCTCGGTCAACAACGCCGGCGGCAGCATCTTCGCCATCGCGGTGGGCGAGGGCATCGGCGTCGACGCGCAGTCGCTGTATGGCGACGTCATGGTGGACAACGCCAGCAGCATCGAGGCCGTGGGCGTCGTCCTGGGCGCGCGTGGCATCCAGGCTGTCAGCGGGGAAGGCGATGTCGATGTGGTGAACAGCGGCGAAATCTACGCGGGCTCGCTGTACGGCGATGCGATCGGCATCTACGGGTACAGCGTGGCCGGGGACGTGGCCATCGACAACGTCGGTGACATCACCGCGGTCTCCTATTACGGCCTGGCCGACGGCATTTTCGCCTCCGGCGCCAGCGTAGACGTTGCCAACGCCGGCGCGATCATCGCGGCGGGCTACAGCTGGGCAGCCGGCATCGAGGCGCAGGGCGCCAGCGATGCCGTGGTCCAGAACAGCGGCGACGTCTATGCGGTGGCCATGGGACCGGGCGGGCAGGCGTTCGGCCTGTACGGCACCGGCGGCGACAGCCTGGACATCGGCAATAGCGGCAGTCTGGAAGCGCAGGGCTATTACGCCACCGGCATCGAGGCGAGCGCGCTGGGCGACATCACGGTCGACAACGGTGGCAGCATCATCGCCGGCTATGCCAATGCAGACGGTGGCTTCTACAGTGCGCTTGCGACCGGCATCAATGCCAACAGCAATGGCGAGGGCGCTTCGGTGGAGATCGCCAGCAGCGGAGACATTGCTGCGGTGGGTTTCTTCGGCGCCAGCGGCATCTCCGCCACCTCGAGCGGCCAAGGCGGGATCGTCCACGTGGGCAACGACGGCAACATCGAGGTCCTGCAGGGCAACAAGTACGGCTACGGCGCCTATGGCATCTTCGCTTCGGGCGACGGCGATACCGGAATTTCCAACCACGGCACCGTCAGCGCCTACTCGGCCGGTGCGGCAACCGGCGTAGCCGCGCTGTCGTTCGCGGGTGACGCCCATGTGGTCAACAGCGGCGACATCGAGGCCACCAGCACGGCCTCGGGGTACTACGGCGCCACCGGCATCCTGGCGTTCGGCGCCAACGGCTCCGCGAGCGTGCAGAACAGCGGTTCGGTCACCGCCACTGCGGCCGGTCTCCTTTATTCCGAAGCCCGCGCGGTGGATGCGCAGGCGCTCGGCGACGTGGCCGTGGCCAACAGCGGCTCGCTGTATGCGAATGGCGAGAAGTACGCGTTCGGCGTCTATGCCATCTCCGGCAGTGGCGACCTGGCGGTCAGCAATACCCCCAGCGGCGAGATCGGCTTCTATTCGTACATCGGCCGCGGTTGGGGCGTGTTCGGCGTAGCCACCCAGGGCGATGTGGCGATCGGCAATGCCGGCGATATCTCCGGCTACGCCTACGGCCAGTCGGCCGGCGTGTTCGCCGTCGCCAACCAGGGCGATGCCAAGGTCACCAGCAGCGGCGACATCGCGGTGGCAAGCGGCAGCGACGTGGCGGTGGGCGCATTCGCGCGCGCCAACAACGGCACCGCCAGCGTGACCAACAGCGGCGACATCGAGGCGATGAGCGGCTACGCCGCCTACGGCGTGATGGTCCGCGGCAAGAACGCTGTGGTCACCAACAGCGGCAGCATTTCCGCGGAAGGCTACCTGGCCTCCATCGGCGTGTTCGCAGGTGGCACCACCAGCACCACCGTCAACAACAGCGGCTCGATCCATGCTGGCGCGGCGGGCTTCAACGCCGGCGTGATGTTCGGCAATGCCGCCGGCAACGTGCTCAACAACACCGGTTCCGGCGTCATCTCCGCCAGTGGCGACGAGGGCTACGCGTTCGCGGTGGTGGGTGGCAGCGCTGGCGACACCATCAACAACAGCGCGCGCATCCTTGGCGCGGTGTCGATGTACGGCGGGGCCGACGTGTTCAACAACAAGGCCGGCGGCGTCTGGGACATCGGCGGCAGCTACAGCACCGATTTCGGCAGCGGCGACGATGCGATCAACAACCTGGCCGGCGGCACCATCCGCCTCGCCGGCGGCGCGCTCAGCCTGGGCAGCAGCGTGGCGGGCAACAGCTTCGCGAACGCCGGGACCATCAAGGTGGTGGGCGATGGGAACCTGATCGACATGGGCACGGCCGGCGCCGGAGCGAACCCGCTGCCGCTGGCCAACAACGGCGTCATCGACTTCGTGGACAGCAGCACCGACGACGTGCTCTATATCGGCGGCCACCTGGGTGGCAGCGGTGCGATCCACCTCGACCTCGACCTGACCAACCTGGCCAGCGACCAGCTCTACGTCGGCGGCAACATGGCCGCTGGCGCTGCGCAAACCGTCAACGTGCGCATCACCGAGATGCCGACCACCGCCAGCACCACGGCGGTGGAGTTCGCGCATGTCGCCGGTTCCTCGGCGGCGGGTGCGTTCGTGGGCGGCAAGGTGCTGGGTTACGACGAATCCAATTTCCTGGACATCGGCGCCCGCACCAGCCGGCTTGCCGGCGCGGGCGGCAGCGCCAGCTTCCTGGTGGCGCTGGATGTGCTGGGCATGAACGACACCGGCGCGCTGGCCGCGACCACCGCGACCGCCGCGGCAAGCTTCCTCAACAGCCAGGTCGGCACCTTCCGCCAGCGCCTGGGCGTCAATCCCTATGGCGATGCCGACAAGGTGATGAACGCCTTCGTCCGCTTCTACTCCAGCGAGGGCGACCTGAACCCGGCGCATCATGCCGGCAACTTCGGGCAGGCGGGCGGGTTCGGCTTCGCCCAGTCCAACTGGGGCCGGGAAGTGGGCATCAATGCCAATCTGCCCGGCAATGTCCATGCCGGTGTCGTGTTCGGCAATGCCGACAGCCGCCAGCGCCTGAATGCGGGTGTCGGTGAGAACCGGATGGACGGCACCACGGTTGGCGCCTATGCCACGTGGTATGCGCCCGGCGGTTTCTACGTCGACCTGAGCGGTCGCTGGATGGCCTCGGACGTCCGCTCGACCACCATGGCCGGGGTCATGGCCGGCCGCGTCCACGCCCAGGCCACCAGTCTGGAAGCTGGCTACGAGTGGCAGTTCGGCAGCTTCAATCTGGTGCCGCAGGCCCAGTACACCCGCACCAAGGTGGATGGGCTGGATGCGCTGCATGGCGAAATGGCGAGCTTCCAGTCGCACGGTGGCACCTTCGAGCAGGGGCGCCTGGGTGTCGAGTTCAACCGCAGTTTCGATGCGGCCGGGCTGCGCTGGACGCCGTATGGCTCGATCAATGCGATCCGCGAGTTTGACGGCAAGACCACCTACACAGTCGCCGACAACTTCTTCGGCAGCACCAGCACCAAGGGCACCAGCACGATGGCAGAGCTGGGCCTGGGCGTGCAGAAGGGGCGCTTCGGTTTCGGACTGGGCTTGAACTGGACCGATGGTGGCGCGTACAAGAGCATGGTCGGCGGCCAGGCCAGCGCCCGCTTCTCCTGGTAATCCGCCACCGCCGGCCCGGTGTGTCCGGGCCGGCGATCGCACAGCAGTCTGGACGCCACGTGGTCAACGAAAATAAGCAAGACGCAACCGATATCCAGGCCAACCAGGATGGCCCCGAGCTGGAGGTCGGCCTGGACGCTGTCGCCCCTGCGGCGGCAACGCAGCCGAACGCGGCGGCGGATCCCGCCCAAGCGGCCGGCACGCCTCGCGACATCACCCGGCTGAAAGTGGAGAAGAGCTGCTCGCGCGGCCTTGCCGGGTGGCTGGCCCAGCACCGGCTGTCCCTTGCCATCACCTCGTACCAGACCGGCCGCATCTATCTGGTCGGCAGCGACCAGCAGGGCCGGGTCTCGTTCTTCGAGCGCATCTTCGAGCGCGCCATGGGCGTGGTCGGCAATGCCCAGCGCATCTACCTCGGCGGGCTGTACCAGCTGTGGCGGTTCGAGAACGTGCTGCGCCCGAACGAGATCATCCACGGCCAGTTCGACAAGTGCTACGTGCCGCGCAACGCGCAGACCATCGGTGACCTCGACATCCACGAACTGGGCATCCGCAAGGATGGCCGGGTGGTGTTCGTCAACACCAAGTATTCCTGCCTGGCCGAACTCAGCCCCACCCACAGCTTCAAGGCGATCTGGAAGCCGAAGTTCATCAGCAAGCTGGCGCCGGAAGACCGCTGCCACCTGAACGGGCTGGCGATGGTCGATGGCGAGCCGAAGTACGTCACCGCGGTGTGCAAGAGCGACAGCGTGGACGGCTGGCGCGAGCGCCGCCGCGACGGAGGCGTGGTGATCGACGTGCAGACCGACGAGATCGTCTGCGAAGGCCTGTCGATGCCGCATTCGCCGCGCTGGCACAACGGCCGGCTGTGGCTGCTCAACGCCGGCACCGGCCAGTTGGGCTGGGTGGATTTCGCCACGAAGGCATTCGTGCCGCATGCCTTCGTGCCCGGCTTCGCGCGCGGCCTGTCGATCATCGGCAACGTCGCCGCGGTGGGCCTGTCGAAGCCGCGCAACCAGCGCTTCGAAGGCCTGCAGCTGGACGACGAGCTGAAGCAGCGCGACGCCGAGCCGTGGTGCGGGGTACAGATCATTTCGCTGGCCAATGGCGACGTGCTGAACTGGATCCGCTTCGACGGCGACATGGGCGAGATCTTCGATATCGCCTTCCTTCCCAACGTGAAGCAGCCGATGATGATCGGCCTGCGCACTGCCGAGATCCGCGACCTCATCACCTTCGAATCCGCCATTCCCGCGGAGGTGCCCGCGGCATGACCTGCCATCTCGCCATCGCCGCCTTCGCGCTGCTGCTGTGCCAGTCCGCCCAGGCCCAACAAATCAAGCCGGCCACCGGTCAGCCAGTCTCCGCCAGCGCCGATCCGGCTGCCGGCACGTTCAAGGCATGGGACAGGAATGGCGACGGTCAGCTGTCGCTGGTCGAGTTCCGCGCCGGCTGGCAACGGGCGCAGGCGCTGGCGAAAACCCAGGCCGCCTTGGCCCAACAGTTCGCGGCCATCGACGCCAATCACGACCGCGGCATCGACGCCGAGGAGTACCGCAACCTGGTGCTGGTGAAGAACGCGGGCAAGGATGCACCGCCACTGGCGCGGTTCGACGCCGACGCCAGCGGCAAGCTGGGGTTCGCCGAATACGTCAGGCTGGTGGAGGCGCTGGCACCGAAGCCGGCGGGCCGGGACGCCGGCAAGTGAGCGTCACGTTCATCCCGGTCTGGAAGCAGGTGACCCCGGCGCTCGCAGGGGAGTTGGCCGCTTTCTGGCGGGAACACCGGGCCATTGGCAACCAGGCCGAGGCTGAATTGCGCGCCCAGCAGGTGGTCTGCATCGCCCGTGATGAGGCCGGTGCGCTGTGTGGCGTCGGCACCGCGATCGTGAAGGTGCTGCCGCGGCTGCGCCAACCCACCTATTACTACCGGCAGTTTTTCGCCAGGTCGCTGCGCGGCCGGCAACAGGAGCTGGCGTTTTTCCAGCGCTGCAAGCAGCTGCTGCAGGATTACAACAGCGACCTGCCGCAGCCGGAGAGCCTGGGCATGCTGCTGGAGATCGAAAACGCCAAGATCGCGTCGGCCTACCGCCGCGCGGTAGAGCCGGGATTCGATGCGGTTTTCATCGGATACTCGCCGCGGGGGCTGCCGTTGCGGGTGTCGTATTTCGCCAACGCCTGCCTGTTGTCACCGGCGCCGATCCAGGGGCGGCGAGCCGGTCGGGTTGCAGTAGCGTCAAGTTGAAGGGGTTTCCAACAATCATTCCCGACGCAACAGTCGGGTCGCACACCAGGGAGAACGCAACAATGAAAGTCCAAGCAAGTCTGCTGTGCCTCGCCATCGTCTCCGCACTTGCCACCGCGCAGGCTGCCGCCCCGACCGACAAGCAGTCGCCCGAGGAGAAGGCGGCCGCGGTGCGTGCGGCCGTGGTCGCGCGTGCGAACGCGCTGGTGAGCAGCAACCCGGGTGCGGTGCACCGCGCCAACGCCGACGTGTTCACCGTCAGCGATGTGGTGGTCGACGCCAATGGCAGCGAACATGTCCGTTACGAGCGCACCTTCGACGGGCTGCCGATGATCGGCGGCGACTTCGTGGTGCATTCGCGCGATGCCAAGCTGGGCGGATTCAGCCAGATGCTGAAGTCCAGCGCGCGCCCGGGTCTGGCCGAGCGCATTGGCGCCGACGAGGCGATCGTCGAGGCGGGCGCGGTTTTCCCGGTCAAGTTCACCGAGGCGCCGACCGCGCGCAAGGTGGTCTATGCGCGCAACGCTTCGCCGGTACTGGCGCATGAAGTCGTGTTCCACGGCTTCAAGCCGGACCAGACGCCGACCGAAATGCATTACGTGGTCGATGCCACCAGCGGCAAGATCATCGACCAGTGGGATGGCATCCACACGGCCAAGCCCGGCTCGGGCGGCGGCAGCTGCACCGCGACCGCGGCGGTCGGCACCGGCAAGACCCTGATGGCCGGCAACGTCGTGCTGAACACCAGCATGTGCGGCACCAGTTACCAGATGGTCGACGTGTCCCGCGGCAGCGGCGCCACCCACAACATGGCGATGAAGACCTCCGGCATGGGCACGCTGTTCACCGCCTCCGTCAACACCTGGGGCAACAACCTGCTCAGCAACTCGCAGACCGTTGCCGCCGACGCCCACTACGGCGTTGCCACCACCTGGGATTACTTCAAGAACGTGCACGGCCGCAACGGCATCGCCAATGATGGCAAGGGCGCGATCAGCCGCGTCCACTACGGCCGCAACTACCAGAATGCGTTCTGGAGCGATTCCTGCTTCTGCATGACCTTCGGTGACGGCGACAACGGCGCGTCCATCTATCCGCTGGTGGCGATCGACGTGGCCGGCCACGAGATGTCGCATGGCGTGACCAGCCGTTCCGCCAACCTGATCTACAGCGGCGAGTCCGGTGGCCTGAACGAGGCGACCTCCGACATCTTCGGGACCATGGTCGAGTACTACGCCAACAACGCCTCCGATCCGGCCGACTACGTGGTGGGCGAAGAACTGTTCCCCAACAACGCCAGCATGCGCAACGCGATCCGCTGGATGTTCAAGCCGAGCCTGGACGGCGCCTCGCCGGACTGCTACAGCTCGACTCTGGGCAACCTCGACGTGCACTACAGCTCCGGCGTGGCCAACCACTTCTACTACCTGCTGGCGGAAGGCGCGGTGGTGCCGAGTGGTTTCGGCGCGGGCACCTGGGCCAACCTGACCCCGGCGTCGCTGGTCTGCAACGGCAACACCTCGCTGGCCGGCATCGGCCGCGATGCCGCCGGCAAGATCTGGTACCGCGCGCTGACGGTGTACATGACCTCCAGCACCAACTACGCCGCCGCGCGTACGGCGACCATCAACGCGTCGACCGACCTGTACGGTGCAAGCTCCGCCCAGACCAATGCGGTCAAGGCGGCGTGGAGCGCGGTCAGCGTCAACTGAGCAGCCTGCACTTTGCTACACGGAACGGCCCGCGCAAGCGGGCCGTTCCGTTTCCGGGGCAGCCAAATACGCCTGAACCGTGCGAGAATGCCCGCCTTGCTGCCGCCACCGGCAGCGCGACGCGCCCGTAGCTCAGCCGGATAGAGTAGTGGCTTCCGAAGCCATTGGTCGGGGGTTCGAATCCCTCCGGGCGCGCCATTTTTTCAATGGAGGATCGTCTTGATCCTTCCGGTTCGGCGCCAACGTTCCGCTGGCGATTGCGCCTTGCGATCACATCGAATCCGCGCATCCACGATGGCCAACGACCGAAATCCCCTGCCCGCTTCCGCCACCGAGCCGCATTGGCGCGTGCGCCTGCGCCTGTACTGGGCGCTGGTTCGCGGCGATCGGCCGATCGGCTGGATGCTGCTGCTGTGGCCGACCTGGTGGGGGCTTTGGATCGCCGCCGACGGGGTGCCGCCACCATGGCCGCTGCTGGTGTTCTCGCTGGGGGTTTGGCTGACCCGTTCGGCCGGGTGCGTGATCAACGACTACGCCGACCGCTGGCTGGATGGCAGCGTGGAGCGCACCAGGCATCGGCCGCTGGCCACCGGCGCGGTATCCGGGCGCGAGGCGCTGGTGGTGTTCGCGGTGCTGATGCTGGTGGCGTTCGCGCTGGTGCTGACGCTGAACCGGCTGACCATTTACATGAGCGTGGTCGGGGTGCTGCTGGCGGCCAGCTATCCGTACCTGAAGCGTTACACCTATCTGCCGCAGGTCTACCTGGGAATGGCCTTCGGCTGGGGCATCCCGATGGGCTTTGCGGCGCTGACCGGTGCGGTGCCGCCGGTGGCGTGGGTGCTGTACGTGGCCAACATCTTCTGGGCCACCGCCTACGACACCTGGTATGCGATGGTCGATCGCGACGACGACATCCGGATGGGGTCGAAGTCCACCGCGATCCTGTTCGGCGAGATGGACCTGGCGGCGCAGGGAGTGCTGTACGCCTGCATGTTCTTCGCGCTGGCGCTGGTCGGCCGCGAGGCCGGCATGGGCGCCTGGTACTGGGGGGGCATGGGCGCCGCGTTGGTGCTGGTGGCCTGGGAGTTCGGGCTGGCGCGCGGGCGCGAGCGCGCGGCCTGCTTCCGCGCCTTCCTGCACAACAACTGGGTGGGGATGGCGCTGTTTGCAGGCATCGCGCTGGATTTCGCCCTGCGCGCGAAGGTGGTTGCGGCCTGAACGCCGGGGTGGCGGCTCAGGCCACGCGCGCACACACCCACGCATCGATACGCGCCACGCCGGCCGCACGCAGGGCTTTGGCGGCGGCGTGCAGGGTGGCGCCGGTGGTCATCACGTCGTCGACCAGCGCCACGTGCGCCGGCAATGTCGCCCGGGTATCCACGCAGAACGCGCCGCGCAGGTTGCGGCCGCGCGCGTCCGCGTCCAGCCGCGACTGCGCGCGGGTAGCCTTGCAGCGGTGCAGCAGCCGGGCGTGCAGCGGCAGGTCCAGCGCCTTGGCCAGCGGCCGCGCCAGTTCCAGCGTCTGGTCGTAGCCGCGCCGGCGCAGCCGCCCGCCGTGCAGTGGAACCGGCACCAGCGCCTGCGGGCGCGGCAGGCCGCTGAAATGCTCCGCCATGCACTGCGCCAGCACCCGCCCGGCTGCGAAATCGCGATGGAACTTCAGCCGCGGCAGCAGTCGATCGAGCGGGAATGCGTAGTCGAAGGCGGCATGCGCCGCGTCCAGCGGCGGCGACTGGGCGACGCAGGCCGGACAGGTGGCGGGTTCAGGCATCGGCAAGGCGCAGCGCGGGCAGGCGTGGCGCTGGCGCGGCAAGGTGGCGTGGCAGGCGCCGCAGAGGTCACGGTCCGGCAGGCCGGGATCGCCGCAGACCAGGCAGCGCGGCGGGAACAGCCAGCACAGCGGCGCGCGCAGTCTGTCAACTTTGCTTGATCCTGATTGGTTGACGGCAGTCGGCATGCGTTCCAGACTGCCCGCCTTCGCGCCCTGCGTCAGTCGGAAAACCCCCATGCCCGAGGTCGTCGCTTTTCCCATCCGCCATGACTGGAGCCGCAGCGAAGTGGAAGCGCTGTTCGCGCTGCCCTTCACCGAGCTGCTCCATCGCGCCGCCAGCGCCCACCGCCAGCACTTCGACCCGAGCGAGGTGCAGGTGTCCACCCTGCTGTCGGTGAAGACCGGCGGCTGCCCGGAGGATTGCGCTTACTGCCCGCAGGCGGCGCGCTACCACACCGGCGTGGACGCGACCAAGCTGATGGACCCGGCCGAGGTGGTGGAGAAGGCGCGCCAGGCCAAGGCCGCCGGCGCTTCGCGCTTCTGCATGGGCGCGGCCTGGCGTTCGCCGAAGGACCGCGACATCCCGAAGGTCGTCGAGATGATCCGCGAGGTGAAGGCGCTGGGGCTGGAGACCTGCGCCACCCTCGGCATGCTCAGCGGCGGTCAGGCGCGCGCGCTGAAGGACGCCGGGCTCGACTACTACAACCACAACATCGACACCGACCCCGAGTTCTACGGCGACGTGATCCACACCCGCCAGATGCAGGACCGCTTCGACACCCTCGCGCGGGTGCGCGATGCCGGCATGAAAACCTGCTGCGGCGGCATCGTCGGCATGGGCGAGTCGCGCCGCCAGCGCGCCGGGTTGCTGATGACGCTGGCCAACCTGCCGGCGCACCCGGATTCGGTGCCGATCAACCGGCTGGTGCAGGTGGAAGGCACGCCGCTGCACGGCACCGTCGAGCTGGATCCGTTCGAATTTGTGCGCACGGTCGCAGTGGCCCGGATCCTGATGCCGAAATCGATGGTCCGGCTGTCCGCGGGCCGTGAGACGATGTCCGACGAGCTGCAGGCGCTGTGTTTTGCCGCAGGGGCGAATTCGATCTTCCACGGGGAGAAGCTGTTGACCACCGGCAATCCGGATACCGGGCGCGACCAGGCGCTGTTCGAACGCCTCGGCCTGCGACCGATGCAGGTCGACGCAGTGCGCGACGACAGCATCGACGCCTGCACCGCCACGGTGCATGCCGGCATCACCGAAGCGGCCTGAAATGGCACGCGAGTCGCTGCCCGCCCGCATCGCCGCGCAGCGTGAACGACGCGCCGCCGAGCAGCGCATCCGCGTCCGCCGCAGCGTGCTGCATCGCGACGGCGCACGCTGCGAGGTGATGGGCGCCGACGGCGTGCCGCGCTGGCTGCTGAATTTCTGCGGCAACGACTACCTGGGCCTGTCGCAGCAGTTCGCGGTGGCCGGGGCCTTGCAGGACATGGCCTCGCGCGAGGGCGCCGGCGGCGTCGCCTCGCACCTGGTCTGCGGCCACCATGCCGCCCACGAAGCGCTGGAGCGCGAAGTCGCCGAATGGCTGGGCGTGCCGGCGGCGCTGCTGTTTGGCAGCGGCTACCTGGCCAACCTGGCGGTGCTGCAGGCGCTGCTGGGCAAGGGCGATGTCTGCGTGCAGGACCGGCTCAACCACGCCAGCCTGATCGACGGCGCGCAGCTGGCCGGCTGCGCCCTGCGCCGCTACCCGCATGCCGACGCCGAGGCCGCCCTGCGGCAGCTGCGCGCCTGGCCGGATGGCGCCGCGCTGCTGGCCACCGACGGCGTGTTCAGCATGGACGGCGACATTGCGCCGCTGAAGCAGCTTGCGCTGGTGGCGCGGGTGCAGCGCGCGACCCTGTACGTGGACGACGCCCATGGCATTGGCGTGCTGGGCGAGGAGGGCCGCGGCAGTATTGATGACGCCGGGCTGGACAGCGCCGCCGTGCCCCTGCGCCTGGTCACCCTGGGCAAGGCGCTGGGCAGCTATGGCGCTGTAGTCGCCGGCGAGGCCGACCTGGTCCGCCACCTGGCCGAAACCGCGCGTCCCTATATCTACACCACCGCGCTGCCGCCGGCGCAGGCCGCCGCCTCGCTGGCGGCGGTCAAGCTGGCGCGTCGCGAGCACTGGCGTCGCGAGAGGCTGGCTGCGCTGGTGCAGCGCTTCCGCGCCGGCGCCCGCCGCCACGAACTGGAACTGCTGCCTTCCGATACGCCGATCCAGCCGCTGCTGTGCGGCGCCGATGCGGACGCGCTGGCGATGGCAGCGGCGCTGGAGCGGCAGGGGTTCTGGGTGGCGGCGATCCGTCCGCCCACCGTGCCGGAGGGCGGTGCGCGCCTCCGCATCACCCTGTCGGCCGCGCATACCGAAGGCGACGTCGACAAGCTGCTGGACGCGTTAGCGCGCGCGCGAGACTACGCGCGGGCCGGCGTGTTCGCCGCTGCCGGCACCTGAGGCAGTGGCGCCGCGCGTTCGCCTCGGCGACGCTGCGCGCTACACGCCGCCGATGCAGACGTACTTCAGCTCGGTGTAGTCGTCGAGGCCGTGCTTCGAGCCCTCACGGCCGCTGCCGGACTGCTTCACCCCGCCGAATGGAGCCACCTCGGTGGAAATCAGCCCGGTGTTGATGCCCACCATGCCGGCCTGCAGCGCCTCCGACACCCGCCAGCTGCGGGCGAGGTCGCGGGTGTAGAAATACGCCGCCAGCCCGAACGGCGTGGCGTTGGCGCGGCGCAGTACCTCTTCTTCGCTGTCGAAGCGCAGCAGCGGCGCCACCGGGCCGAACGTTTCCTCGCGCGCCGGCAGCATGTCGTCGTTGGCATCCAGCAGCACGGTGGGTTCGAAGAAGGTGCCGCCCAGCGGGTGGCGCCGGCCGCCGATGGCGAGGCGCGCGCCCTTCGCCAGCGCATCGGCGATGTGCGCTTCGACCTTGGCCAGCGCCTTGGCGTCGATCAGCGGTCCCTGGTCGGTGTCACCCCGCAGGCCGTCACCCACCCGCAGCGCACGCACCGCCGCGACGAGTTTTTCCGCGAACGCCTCGTAGACGCCCGCCTGCACGAACAGCCGGTTGGCGCAGATGCAGGTCTGCCCGGTGTTGCGGAACTTGCTGGCGATGGCGCCTGCCACTGCGGCATCCAGGTCGGCATCGTCGAACACGATGAAGGGCGCGTTGCCGCCCAATTCCAGCGACAGCCGCTTGAGGTCGGTCGCGCACTGCGCCATCAGCTGCTTGCCCACCGCGGTGGAGCCGGTGAAGCCGAGCTTGCGGACCTTCGGGTTGGCGGTCATCTCGGCACCGATGGCGGGCGCGTCGTCGCCGGTCACGATGTTCATCACGCCCGGCGGCAGCCCGGCGCGTTCGCCGATCACGCCCAGCGCCAGCGCCGAGAACGGCGTCTGCAGCGCCGGTTTGCAGACCACCGTGCAGCCCGCTGCGAGTGCCGGTCCCAGCTTGCGGCCCAGCATCGCCGAGGGGAAATTCCACGGCGTGATCGCGGCGACCACGCCCACCGGCTGGCGCAGGGTGAGGATGCGCTTGTCGGCGGCATGGCCGGGGACGGTGTCGCCGTCCATGCGCTTGGCCTGCTCGCCGAACCATTCGAAATAGCTGGCCGAATACGCGATCTCGCCCAGCGCTTCCGCCAGCGGCTTGCCCTGTTCGGCGGTCATCAGCACGGCCAGGTCGTGCTGGTGCTGCATCATCAGGTCGTGCATCCGGCGCAGTACCTGCGCCCGCTGTTTCGCGGGCATGCCGGCCCATGCCGGAAAGGCGGCGTGGGCGGCATCGATGGCCTGGCGGGTTTCCGCCGCGCCCATGTCCGGCACCGTGCCCAGCAGCGCCCCGCTGGCGGGATTGCGCACTTCGCAGCGGCCGCCGGCGTGCGCGTCGCGCCATTGCCCGGCCACCAGCGCCTGCTCGCGCCACAGCCCGGAATCGGCGAGGGATGGCTGGCGGCTGGCATGCATGAGGGGCTCCAGTGGCTGGGTGATCCGCCCACGATACGGCGGGCGGGATCGGCTTCGCGCGATAATGCGCGGTTCCGGAACCCGCCGCGCGCTGTTGGCGCGAGATCAATGAACAAGCTGCATGTGGAAATCGCGGGCAGCGGTCCGCCGCTGGTGCTGCTGCACGGCTGGGCCATGCACGGCGGCATTTTCGCGCCGCTGGTCGAGGCGCTGCACGCGCACCGCACCCTGCACGTGGTGGACCTGCCCGGCCACGGCCACAGCCGTGACAGCGGGGTGCCGCTGCAGCTCGACGCTTGCGCGCAGGCGCTGCTGGAATCGCTGCCGGTGGCGCCGTGGTGCGGCTGGTCGCTGGGCGGGCTGGTGGCGCTGCGCGCGGCGTCGCTGCAGCCGTCGCGCGTGCCGGCGCTGGCGATGGTCTGCGCCACGCCGAAGTTCGTGGTGGCCGCGGACTGGCCGCAGGGCATGCCAGCCGAGGTATTCCACGGCTTCGCCGATGGCCTGCGGCTGGACTGGCAGGCCACCATCGACCGCTTCATCGCGCTGGAGGCGTTCGGCTCCGACCACATGCGCGAGGAGCTGCGGATGCTGCGCGACGCGGTGCTGGCGCACGGCGAACCGTCGCCGCGGGTACTGGCGGAAGGCCTGCAGGCGCTGGAAACCGGCGACCTGCGCGAGAGCCTGCCGGCGCTGGCCATGCCCAGCCTGTGGATCAGCGGGCGTCGCGACCGGCTGGTCAATCCCGCGGCGATGCAGGCCGCCGCCGCGCTGGCAGCGGATGCGCGCTACCTCCAGATCGAGCATGCCGGCCACGCGCCGTTCCTGACCCACGCAGATGCCGTGGCCGATGCGATGCTGGGCTTCCTCGCGGAGGCAGGCGCATGAGTGCACTGTTCGACGCCCGGCAGGTGCGGCGCGCGTTCTCGCGGTCGGCGGCCAGCTACGACGCGGTGGCGCAGCTGCAGCGCCTGGCCGAGGCGCGGCTGATCGAATCGCTGGACTACCTCGACGATCCCGCGCTGGCGCGCAAGCCGCCGCAACGCGTGCTCGACCTCGGCAGCGGCACCGGCCACGCCAGCGCGCTGCTGCAGCAGCGCTGGCCGAAGGCGGAGATCCTGTCGCTGGACCTGGCCCTGCCGATGCTGCGGCAGGCGCGCGCCGCGTCGAAGCCGTCCCCGCGCTGGCTGCCCAACCCGTTCGCGCGCGCGCCGGTGCAGGTCTGCGCCGATGCGCGCCAGCTGCCGCTGGCCGACGGCAGCGTGGATGTGCTGTTCTCCAACCTGTGCCTGCAGTGGGTGGAAGACCTCGACGGCGTGCTCAACGGCTTCCGCCGGGTGCTGAAACCGCAGGGCCTGCTGTTGTTCTCCACCTTTGGCCCGGAAACCCTGTGGGAACTCCGCGGCGCGTTCGCGCAGGCGGACGCCGCCCCGCACGTCAGCCCGTTCGTGGATACCGCGGGCATCGGCGATGCGCTCGTCAACGCCGGCTTCTTCCAGCCGGTGGTGGATCGCGACGAGGAGATCACCGTGTATCCGGACATGCCGGCGCTGATGCACGAGCTGCGGGCGCTGGGCGCGACCAACGCGCTGGCCGGACGCCGCGCCACCCTGACCGGGCGCGGGCGTTTTGCCGCCGCCGCCGCCGCGTATGAAGCGCATCGCCTCGATGCCGGCCTGCCGGCGACCTGGGAAATCATCAGCGCGATGGCCTGGGCGCCGGAGCCGGGCGCGCCGATCCGCGAGGGCGGCGCCGACCTCGCGGCGGTGCCGGTCTCGCGCATCCCGATCCGGCGGCGCGGATGAGCCCGTCGCGACGCGCCCTGCTGGCGGTCGGACTGTCGCTGCTCTCGGCGCTGTTCTTCACCGCCACCTACGTGCTCAATCGCGCCGCGGCGCTGGAGGGCGGGCACTGGGCCTGGACCGCGGCGCTGCGCTATCTGTTCGTGCTGCCGCTGATGCTGCCGCTGATGCCGTGGCAGGGCGGGGTGGCGCCGGTGTGGAAGGCCATCCGCGCCGCGCCCGGCGCGTGGCTGCTGTGGAGCGGGATCGGGTTCTTCCTGTTCTACGTGCTGCTCTGCCATGCCGCCGCCAGCGGTCCATCGTGGCTGGTCGCGGGCACTTTCCAGGTGACCGCGCTGGCCGGGATGCTGTGCGCGCCGCTGCTCTACGACGATGCGCGCGCGCGGATCCCGCGTGCCGGCTTCGCGGTGGCCGCGCTGATCGTGGCCGGCGTGCTGCTGATGCAGCGCGGCCATGCGCACGGCGCGCTGGATGCGCAGGCGTGGGTGGCGCTGGCCTGCGTGGCCGCCAGCGCGTTCGCCTATCCGCTGGGCAACCGTGGGCTGCTGCTGCACCTGGAGAAACGGGGTGTCGAACTCAATGCCACCCAACGGGTGTTCGGCCTGACCCTCGCCAGCCAGCCGGCATGGCTGGCGCTGTCGCTGTGGGCGTGGACGCAGGCGGGGCCGCCGCCCGCGGCGCAGGTGGGGCTGGCGTTCGGGGTGGCGCTGAGTGCCGGCGTGGTCGCCACCATCCTGTTTTTCCAAGCCACCGGCATGGTCCGAGACAACGGCACCGCACTGGGCGCGGTGGAGGCGATGCAGGCGGCGGAGGTGCTGTTCGCTGCGCTGCTGGGTGCATTGTTCCTGGGTGAGGCCTGGCCGCGCGACCAGGCCCTGCTGGGTGCGCTGGTGGTGGTGGCGGGCATCGCCCTGTTCGCCTGGGTGGTGGCCCGCGAGGCCGCCCGCGATCATCGCGAGCTGCGTGCCCTGCGCAGCGATCGCGGGAGTTGACGCGGTCTCCACGCACGAGGGGTTAGGCTAGGGCGTTTCCCAACGGGTCTGCGCATGCCCCCCCAAGACATCCGGCAGCAAGCCGCCTGGATCGCCATCGTCCTGACCCTCGTGGTCACCCTGCTGCTGGATGCGATCACCCCGCTGGGTTACGCGGAATGGTGCATGTACTTCGTGGCCGTGGCGCTGGCGTTCTTCCAGGAGCGCCCGCGTGGGCCGCTGCTGGTGGCGGCCATCGCCACGGTGCTGCTGGCCTTCGGTAGCTGGCTGTCGCCGGACGGGATCGATCCGTTCATGGCCAACCTCAATCGCGCCATCGGCGCGGCCGGTTGCTGGGTCCTGGCGTGGGTGGTGCGCGATGCGCTGCTGGCGCGCGTGCAGGTGAACGAAGCGCTCTGGCTGGAGGAAAGCCTGGCCGAGCTGATGGTGGCGCTGCGCGGCACCCAGACGCCGGAGGCGCTGGCGCGCAATGCCCTGGCGGTCCTCGCCTCGCGCCTGGAGGCGCCGATTGGCGCGCTGTACCACAGCACCGACAGCGAACTGGTGCTGGTGGGGGGGCTGGCGGTGCCGCCGACGCAGCCGCGCAGCTTGCGACCGGGCGAAGGTGCAGTCGCGGAAACCGTACGCAGCGGCCGCGCGCAGCGCATCGCGCCGGTGCACAACTCGCATCTGGTCCTGTCCACCAGCCTGGGCACCAGCAGCCCTGGCGAACTGCTGCTGGCGCCGGTGACGGTGGATGGCGAGGTTACCGGTGCCTTCGAGCTGGGCCGCATGGGCAGATCGCGGATTTCGCCCGGGTTGGAGCTGAAGCTGATCCGCGCCGCCGGCGAGCCGATCGGGGTGGCGCTGCGCGCCGCCAACGTGCGCCAGCAATTGCTGGACCTGCTGGAGGAAACCCAGCGCCAGGGCGCGGAGCTGCAGGCGCAGCAGGAAGAGCTGCAGGTGGCCAACGAGGAGCTGGAGGAACAGAGCAATTCGCTGCAGCAGTCGCAGGTGGTGCTGGAGGCCCAGCAGGCCGAGCTGGAGCAGACCAATGTGCACTTGGAGGAGCGCACCCGCGAGCTGGAGGCGCAGCGGCGCAGCCTGCTGGCCGCGCAGGCCGACCTGGAGCGCAACGCGCACGCGCTGGCCGAAGCCAGCCGCTACAAATCCGAGTTCCTGGCCAACATGTCGCACGAGCTGCGCACGCCGCTCAACAGCGCGCTGATCCTGTCCAGGCTGCTGGCCGACAACAAGCCCGGCACGCTCACCGAAGAGCAGGTGCGCTACGCCAAGGCCATCCATGCCTCCAACAACGACCTGCTGGCCCTGATCAACGACATCCTGGACCTGTCGCGGATCGAGGCCGGGCACGTAGACCTGGCGGCCGAACCGCTCGACCTGCAGTGGGTGGCCACCCGCCTGCGCGAGATCTTCCAGCCGCTGGCCGCGGACAAGGGCCTGGACCTGCGCATCGAGGGCGACTTCGATGCCAGCGGCGTGGGCGACGTGAAACGGCTCAAGCAGATCCTCAAGAACCTGCTGGCCAACGCCATCAAGTTCACGCCGCGGGGTGAGGTGTCGCTGCGGCTGCAGGCGCGTGGCGACCGGCTGGTATTCGACGTCAGCGACACCGGCATCGGCATCGCGCCGGACCAGCAGGACGTGATCTTCGAGGCGTTCCGCCAAGCCGACGGCAGCACCAGCCGGAGTTTCGGCGGCACCGGCCTGGGGCTGTCGATCTCGCGCGATCTGGCGCGGCGGATGGGCGGCACCCTGAGCGTGCGCAGCGCGCCGGGCGAGGGCAGCTGCTTCACCCTGGAGGTACCGGCCGACATGAGCGCGGCCGCGCATGCACTCGAGATCCGCGAGGCCGCGCCGGCCCCCGCGCCGGCCGTTATCACCCCGCCGGCCAAGGCAACCGCGCCAGCCGGGCAGGATCCGCACGCGCTGCCGGCGATGGGACTGGTGCCGGACGACCGCGCCTGCCCCGTGCGGCTCGGCCGGATGGTGCTGGTGGTGGAGGATGAGCCCGCATTCGCCGCGGCGATGCTGGATATCGCCCACGACCTGGACTTCGACTGCGTGGTGGCCGCAACCGCCGAGGAGGCGATCGCCCTGGCCGGCGAGCTGGCGCTGTGCGGCATCCTGCTCGATATCGGCCTGCCAGACGGCTCCGGCCTGGGCGTACTGGAGCGGCTCAAGCGCAACCCTGCCACCCGCCATATCCCGGTGCACGTCGTGTCGGCACTGGACCGTACCCAGCTGGCGCTGGAAATGGGCGCGGTGGGCTACCTGCGCAAGCCGGCCACGCGCGAGATGCTTGGCGGCGCGCTGCGCGAACTGGAGTCGCGCAGCCGGCGCGAGGGCCAGCGCCTGCTGATCGTCGAGGACGACGCCGGCCTGCGCGCCAGCCTGTGCGAACTGCTGGCGCGCGATGGCTTGGACATCGTGGCGGTGGGCAGCGTGGATGAGGCGCGGCAGGCGCTGGCGGACGCACGCTTCGACTGCGTGGTGACCGACCTGGCGTTGGACGACGGCAGCGGCGACGCGCTGCTGGAGCAGATCGCGCGGGGACACGGTGCATCCGCGCCGCCGGTCATCGTCTACACGGGGCGTGCGCTCGGGCGCGAACAGGAGCAGCGCCTGCGCCGCTTCTCCAAGAGCATCATCATCAAGGGTGCGCGTTCGCCGGAGCGGCTGCTGGACGAGGTCACCCTGTTCCTGCACAGCGTCGAGGCGCAGCTGCCGGGCGACCAGCAGCGCCTGCTGGCCGAGGCGCGTCGCCGCGATAGCGCGCTGGACGGCCGCCGCATGCTGCTGGTGGAAGACGACGTGCGCAACATCTTCGCGCTGTCCCACGTGCTGGAACCGATGGGCGTGCAGCTGGAGATCGCGCGCAACGGCCGCGAAGGGCTCGAGGCGCTCGAGCGCCAGAGCTTCGATCTGGTGCTGATGGACATCATGATGCCGGAGATGGACGGACTGGAAGCGATGCGCCGGATCCGCGCGCAACCACGCCTGGCCGACCTGCCAATCATCGCGCTGACCGCCAAGGTGATGAGTGACGACCGCCAGCGCTGCTTCGACGCCGGCGCCAGCGACTACATCGCCAAGCCCATCGACGTGGACAAGCTGGTCTCGCTCTGCAGGGTCTGGTGTTCGCGGCCGTGAACGAGGAGGCGCTGTTCGACCTGGAAGTGCGGCTGTTGCTGGAGGCGCTGTTCCAGCGCTACCACCACGATTTCCGCGACTACGCCATGGCCTCGGTGCGACGGCGGGTGCGCCAGGCCATGCAGCGGCTGGACTGCCAGCGCGTGTCCGACCTGCAGCACCGCATCCTGCACGAGCCGGATGCGTTCGCGCAGGCACTGCCGTCCTTCACCGTGCAGGTTTCGGAGATGTTCCGCGACCCCGCCTACTTCCTGGCGCTGCGCGAGCACGTGGTGCCGGTGTTGCGCACCTATCCGTCGCTGAAGCTGTGGGTGGCCGGCTGCAGCCATGGCGAGGAAGTCTGGTCGCTGGCGATCCTGCTGGCCGAGGAGGGGCTGCTGGAGCGCACCCTGATCTACGCCACCGACATCAACCCGCAGGCGCTGCGCGCGGCCGAAAGCGCGACTTACGAGACCCGGCGGATCACCGGCTTCAGCCGGAACTACCAAGCTGCCGGCGGCACCGGCTCGCTGGCCGATTACTACAGCAGTGCCTATGGCCGCGCGGTGTTCGATCGCCGCCTGCGCAAGCACGTGGTGTTTGCCGACCACAGCCTGGCCACCGACGCGGTGTTTTCGGAAGTGCACATGGTGTCCTGCCGCAACGTGCTGATCTACTTCAATGCCGGGCTGCAGGACCGCGCGATCGGCCTGTTCCGCGAGGCCCTGGTGCATCGTGGCTTCCTTGGCCTTGGCAGCCGCGAGTCGCTGCGCTTCGGCGCCAATGCCGACGCGTTCGAGCCGCTGGTGCCGGCGCAGAAGCTGTTCCGGAAGCGGACATGAGCCTCCTGCAACCGACGCCGCGGGCGATCGTGATCGGTGCTTCCGCCGGCGGCGTGCTGGCGGTGCGCGAACTGCTGTCCGGCCTGCCGGCCGACTTCCCCTGCGCGCTGCTGGTGGTGATCCACCTTCCTCGCGGGCGCCCCAGCCAGCTGGCGGAAGTGATGGATGGCGCCGTTGCCCTGCCGGTGATGGAAGCCGAGGACAAGCAGCCCATCCTGCCCGGCCAGGTGCTGCTGGCGCCGCCGGACTACCACCTGATGGTCGAGGACGACGGGCACGTGGCGCTGTCGGTGGATGCGCCACCGATGTACTCGATGCCGTCGATCGACGTGCTGTTCGAATCCGCCGCGCATGTCTGGCAGCATGAACTGCTGGCGATCGTGCTGACCGGCGCCAGCGCTGATGGTGCGCAGGGCGCGGCCGCGGTCCGTCGCGCCGGGGGGCGGGTGTGGGTGCAGGATCCCGGCGAGGCGGAAATGCCGATGATGCCGGCAGCGGCGCTGGCGGCCGCGGGCGCCGATGCCGTGCTCACGCTGAAACAGATGGTCCAGCAACTGGCGGGGGTGGGTCGATGAATCTGTCGCAGGCGGAACCGGCACCGTTGCAGGCGAACGTGCTGGTGGTGGACGACGTGCCGCAGAACCTGATGGCGATGCGCGCGATCCTGGAGGACGAGGGCCTGTCGGTGCTGACCGCCGAATCCGGAGCGCAGGCACTGGAGCTGCTGCTGACGCATCCCGTCGCGGTGGCGCTGCTCGACGTCAACATGCCGGAGATGAACGGCTTCGACCTGGCCGAGCTGATGCGCGGCTCCAGCCGCACCCGCGAGGTGCCGATCATCTTCCTGACCGCCTCCCCGCGCGACCTGCGCCGGATGTTCCGCGGCTACGACAGCGGCGCGGTCGATTTCCTGTACAAGCCGGTGGAGCCGCACGTCATCCTCAGCAAGGTGCGGGTATTCGTGGAGATGGCCCGCCAGCGCGAGCTGATGCGGCAGAACAACGAGCGCCTGGCGCGCGCGCTGTCGCTCAACGAAACCATGATCGCGGTGATGACGCACGACCTGCGCACGCCGCTGTCGGTGATCAGCCTGTGCGCCGAATCGCTGGAACTGATGCCGCCGGAAACCGACCGCAGCCGCATCGCCGGGCGCATTCTCGACAGCGCCCACCGGATGGCGCGGATGATCGCGCAGCTGCTCGACTTCTCGAAGATCCGTTCCGGCGTGCTGCGGCTGGAGCCACGCGAGGGAGACCTGCGCGCGGTCGCCGACGAAGTGGCCGAGGAATTCCGCCAGTCGGCGCCCGGCGTGGCGGTGGACGTCACCTGCGAAGGCACGCTGGGCGGACGTTTCGACGTGGACCGCATGGCCCAGGTGCTGTCCAATCTGGTGGGCAACGCGGTCCGCCATGCCGCGGACGCGCGGGTGTCGCTGCGCCTGGACGGCAGCGACTGCAGCCGCCTGCAGGTGCAGGTGCGCAACCGCGGGCACATCGACGACGAACTGCTGCCGCGCCTGTTCGAACCGTTCAAGGGTAGCTTCCAGGCCTGCAGCGGGCTGGGCCTGGGGCTGTACATCGTCGACCAGTTCGTGCGTGCGCACGGCGGCGAGGTGGCGGCCGGGAACCGCGGCGGCGAGGTGGTGTTCAGCCTGTGGATCCCGCGCCAACCTGCCGCCACGCCGCTTGCCGGCGACGTGCGCCCGCACGCCGCGCCGCTGCCGCTGGAGTAAGCCTCAGCCGGCGCGGGCCAGCAGCGCCGGCAGCGCGTCCAGGTCGACGTTGCCGCCGGACAGCACGATGCCGACCCTGCGCCGCGCGAACTGCGCCGGATGCGCCAGCACGGCGGCCAGCGCGATCGCCGACGAGGGTTCCACCAGCTGCTTGGTGCGCGTCCACAGCAGCCGCATCGCGGCGATGGTGCGCGCGTCGTCCACCGTCAGCACCTGCGCACCGGCTGTGCGCAGCAGGTCGAAGTTGATTGCGCCCAGAGTGCCGCGCAGGCCGTCGCAGACGGTATCGGGCACGAAATCGATGTCGAGCGTGCCGCGGGCGAACGAACGCGCGCCGTCGGCCGCGCCCTCGGGTTCGGCCAGGAACAGTTCGCAGGATGGCGCCAGCGCGCGCATCGCCAGCGCCGTGCCGGCCGCCAGCCCGCCACCGCCCAGCGGCACCACCAGCGCATCCAGGTCGGGCTGCGCGGTCAGCAGTTCCAGCGCGGCGGTGCCCTGGCCGGCGATCACCCGCGGATCGGTGTAGGGGTGCACGATGGTGCCGCCGGTATCGGCCTGCACCTGCGCGCAGGTCGCCTCGCGCGCGGCGATCGTGGGCGCGCAGCGATGCAGGATCGCGCCGTAGTGTTCGATCGCCGCCAGCTTGGCCTGCACCGCGCCGTCGGGCACCACCACGTGGCAGGGGATGCCGCGCAGCTTCGCCGCCAGCGCCAGCGCCGCGCCGTGGTTGCCGGAGGAGTGCGTGACCACGCCGCGTGCGGCCTGTGCCGGGTCCAGCGAGAACACCGCGTTGCAAGCGCCGCGGAACTTGAACGCCCCCACGCGCTGCAGCTGTTCGGCCTTGAAATGCAGGCTCGCGCCCGCCTCCGCGTCGAGCGCATGCGAGGTCAGTACCGGGGTGGCGTGGGCGTGCGGGGCGATGCGCGCGGCGGCATCGAAGATGTCGTCGATGGTGGGCAGTGGCAGGTCGGGGCTGGTCATCGGCGCATGCTAGCGCATGCCATTCAGGCGGCCGATTGCGCACCATAAGCACCCGCTTTGTGCGCCCCGTCACAGCCTGAACCGGAGATTGTCAAAAGATTGACCCGTGGCGTCACATCGCGCCTGTTCGCGCTAATCTAGCGCCGCCGGTGCCTTGCGGGATTCTCCGGATCCCCCCTGTTCCGCGTCTCGCGGGCACCGGCGCTTTCCTTTCCGGCCTGCCTTGCCGCCTCCGGTCCACCGGAGCGATACGCAAGTCGATGGGGCCGGAAACAAAGTGGGGGCCGGCTGTCCCCCGACAACCGGCCCCCGTAGCGTCCCCGACCTGCGCGTAATCGGCCCCTGTTCAGTCCGATCATCGCCAGCTGGCGTGCCAGGGCGGGTGCTGATCTTTCCAAAGCATGAACCGTGCCAACCCTGCCCGGCCGCACCCTGCGCGGCGCGCGATAATGCCCGCATGAGCGCCAGCTTCTACAACTTCGATGTCATCGTCATCGGCGGCGGCCATGCCGGCACCGAAGCCGCGCTGGCGTCCGCCCGCGCCGGTGCGCGCACGCTGCTGCTGACCCACAGCATCGAGACGGTGGGGGCGATGAGCTGCAACCCGGCCATCGGCGGCATCGGCAAGGGCCATCTGGTCAAGGAGATCGATGCCCTCGGCGGGATCATGGCGAAGGCCGCCGACGCCGCGGGCATCCAGTGGCGCACGCTCAACGCGTCGAAAGGCCCGGCGGTGCGCGCCACCCGCTGCCAGGCCGACCGGTCGCTGTACCGCAGCTTCATCCGCAAGGCGGTGGAGACGCAGGACAGGCTCACCGTGTTCCAGGCCGCGGTCGATGACCTGGTCATCGAGCAGGACGCGGTGCGCGGCGCGATCACCAACACCGGCCTGCGTTTCAACGCACCGGCGGTGGTGCTGACCGCAGGCACCTTCCTTGCCGGCAAGATCCATATCGGCGAAACCCAGTACGCCGCTGGGCGCATGGGCGATCCGCCGTCCATCGCGCTGGCGCACAAGCTGCGCGAAGGCCGCTTCGTGGTGGACCGGCTCAAGACCGGCACGCCGCCGCGCATCGATGGGCGCACGCTGGACTATTCGGTGATGACCGAACAGCCCGGCGACGACCCGCGCCCGGTGATGTCGTTCATGGGCCGCCACGAGGACCAGCCGGCGCAGGTCAGCTGCTGGATCACCGACACCTGCGAGCGCACCCACCAGATCATCCGCGATGCGCTCCACCGCAGCCCGCTGTATTCCGGCCAGATCGAAGGCATCGGCCCGCGCTACTGCCCGAGCATCGAGGACAAGGTGGTGCGCTTCGCCGAAAAGGCCAGCCACCAGATCTTCGTTGAGCCGGAAGGGCTCACCGTCAGCGAGATCTATCCGAACGGGATCAGCACCTCGCTGCCGTTCGACGTGCAGCTGGACCTGGTACGCAGCATCCGCGGCTTCGAGCAGGCGCACATCACCCGCCCCGGCTATGCGATCGAATACGACTTCTTCGACCCGCGCGGGCTGAAGGCGTCGCTGGAAACCAAGGCGGTGGCCGGGCTGTTCTTCGCCGGCCAGATCAACGGCACCACCGGCTACGAGGAGGCCGCCGCGCAGGGCCTGCTGGCCGGCGTCAACGCGGCGCGTTGCGTGCGCGGGCAGGAGGCGTGGAGCCTGCGCCGCGACCAGGCGTATCTCGGCGTGCTGGTCGACGACCTGATCACCCACGGCACGTCCGAGCCCTACCGCATGTTCACCAGCCGCGCCGAGTACCGGCTGCAGCTGCGCGAGGACAACGCGGACGCGCGGCTGACGCCGGTGGGCCGCGAGCTCGGGCTGGTGGACGACGCGCGCTGGGAACGCTTCAGCCGCAAGCGCGACGCGGTGGCGGCCGAGACCGCCCGCCTGGCCGCACTGTGGGCGGCGCCGAGCAACGCGCTGGGCGCGGCGCTGTCGCGCCACCTCGGCATCGAGGTCAGCCGCGAGAACAGCGCGCTGGATCTGCTGCGCCGGCCGGAACTCGATTATGCCGCGCTGATGCGGGTGCCCGAACTGGGGCCGGCGGTGGACGATGCGAAGGTGGCGGAACAGGTCGAGATCGAAACCAAGTACGCCGGTTATCTGGACCGCCAGCGCGAGGAGATCGCACGCCAGCGCCGCCACGAGGCCACCGCGATCCCCGAGGCGTTCGACTACGCCGGCGTGCGCGGGCTGTCTGCCGAGGTGCTGCAGAAACTCGAGCGCGTGCGCCCGCAGACCGTGGGCCAGGCGCAGCGCATTCCCGGCGTGACCCCGGCGGCGATCTCGCTGCTGCTGGTGCATCTGGAGCGGGCGCGGCGCGAACGCGCGGCCTAGGAGGGCGGGCGACCCGCGGCCGCTCCGGACAGGTGGGCGTATCCTGCGCCCATGAATACACGCACTGCGCTTGCCTTCGCCCTCGCCTGCTCGCTGCCGCTGATCGCGGCCTGCAAACGCGACGCCAACCAGCCCAAGCCCGCCAACGGCGACTACGCGGTCCAGACCTGGGTGCTGCCGGCCGAAGCCGGTTCGATGGCCCCCGACCTGGTGCTGGCGCCGGGTGAGCGCGTGCTGCTGAGCTGGATCAACCGCCGCGAAGGCCGCCGCACCGCGCTGCAGTTCGCCTCTTACACCGAGCAGTCCGGCTGGCAGAGCCAGCCGCGCACGATTGCCGTGGGCAATTCGCTGATCGCCAACGCCGCCGACACCCCGCATCTGCTGGCGACGCCGGATGGCGCGCTGTGGGCGCAGTGGCTGCAGCGTCAGCCGGACGATGCAGGCGGCTACGATCTGGTGCTGGCGCGTTCGCGCGACGGCGGCATGGCCTGGACCCAGATCACCCGCGTCAACGACGACGCGCAGCCGGTCGAACATGGTTTCGCCGCGCTGTGGGCGGATGGCGCGGACGCGGCGGGCATCGCCTGGCTGGACGGCCGTGCGCAGGATGGCGCGGCACCCGCGGCCGGGGGCCATGCCGGACATGCCGGGCATGCCGGCGCGACGCAACTGCGCGCCAACCGCTTCGACATGAGCCTGAACCGCGGTGCCGATGCGCAGCTCGACGCGCGCAGCTGCGACTGCTGCCAGGTGGCCGTGGCGCAGACCGCCCGCGGACCACTGCTCGCCTACCGCGATCGCGATGCGGACGAAGTGCGCGACATCGCCACCGTGCGTTTCGAGAACGGCGCCTGGAGCGCGCCCAAACCGGTCCACGCCGACGGCTGGAAGATCGACGCCTGCCCGGTCGCCGGCCCGGCGCTGGCGGCCTCCGGTGACACCGCGGTGGTGGCCTGGTACAGCGAGGCCGGCGGCACGCCGATGCTGCGGCTGGCCCGCAGCCCGAATTCCGGCGACCGCTTCTTCGATCCGGTCACGGTGGACACCGGCGCCGCCGTGCTCGGCCGCGCCGCGGTGGGCATCGACGCCGACCAGGTGTGGGTGGTGTGGCTGCGCGAGGACGCGCAGGGACAGGCGCTGATGCTGGCGCGCTACCCGCTCGACCTGTCGAAGCCGCTGCAGAAGACCCAGATCGCGAAGCTGGGCGCGCGCGGCCTGGCCAGCGGCTATCCGAAGTTGGCGGTGGATGCAGGCGGCGCTTGGCTGGTGTGGACCGACGTGGCCGCTGGCGGCGTCGCCCAGCTCAGGGGCGCGCGGATCGCGCGCTGATTGATTCCGTTCGGGCCGGAAACCGCAACCCGCGGGTGCGGCAGGAGCGCGTGCTGCGGCTGCCTACTTCTCCGTCCGCCAGTTCACCGAGGCGCGGTTCTCGATGGTGGACGATTCGATCTGGATGTCGAAGCCCTTGCGCAGCAGGTACTTCAGCGTGACGACCTGGCCGGTGCCGAGCAGCGACACGCCGTAGCTGACGTAGAGTTTCGGCGACAGGTATTTGCCGATGCCGAGTACCTCCGCGCCGAGCGCGCGCGAGGTGCTGACGCCGGCATCGTCCAGGCCGATGCGCGCGCCCAGCTGCGCGGTCAGCAGGCCCACGCCGGCATTGAGCGCCGACTTGGCGACATCGAGCTGCTGCATTTCGCGGCTGCTCAGGCTGGGCAGGGGGCGGCCGAGGGTCAGGTAGGCCAGCGCTTCGGACTGGCTCATCGCCGGGTTCGACCAGACGCTGGCCACCGGCGCGGAGGCGCGGCCGTTGACCTGCACGCCGGCGGTGACTGCGCCGATCTCGCGCTGCGCGCGGATGTCCAGCAGCGGGTCGCCGGCGCGGGTGTTCGACCACAGCAGGCGCCCGCGGGTGATGCGCAGGTCCTGGCCATAGGCGCGGTAGCGGCCACCGACGTCGAGCGCGCCGGTGGCGCGCAGCTCGCCGCCGGGCGGCTGGCGCACGCGCAGGCTGCCGGCCAGCGTGCCCGCCAATCCGTAGCCGTCCAGGCGCACCTGCTCGCCCACGGTGACCAGCACGTCCAGGTCGAGCGGGAGCGGGACGGCGGCGGCGCGCTGCGGATCGACCGGGTCCAGCACCACCACGTCGGGCGAGGGCGAGACGCCCATGTCGAGCCGCTCCAGGTGCAGGTCGGCTTCCGGCACCGCCACCGTGCCGCGCACCTGCAGCGGCGCGCCGGCGCGATAACTGACCGCGATGTCGGGCGAGGCCAGGATGCGCGCCTGGCGGGTGTCGGCCAGCAGCACGTCGCTGCCGCGCAGGTTGAGCTGCAGAGGGGTGGCGTCATCCCGCCAGCCCAGGCTGCCGTCGATGCCCAGCACGCCCTTGCCGGTGCCAAGCCGGCCGGCGATCAGCGCGCTGCCGTCCTCCAGTGCCTGCAGGCGGATCTCGCCGTCCTGCAGCGCGATGCCCAGCGCCGGCAGCTCGGCGGCGAATTCGCGCAACTGGCCGTGGCCGCCGAGCAGCGGGCGCGCGCGCGTGCCCGCCAGGCGCACGTCCAGGTCCAGCGTGCCGGTGGGCTGGACGATGTCGGGCGAGAACAGCTCCAGCCAGCCGAGTTCGCGCAGGTTGGCCTTGAGCGTCCCCGCCAGCGGTGCGTAGGCATCCCAGCCGGTGGCGACATGGGCGTCGACGCGGCCGCCTTTCGCCAGCGCGGTGGCAAGGGTGGCGTCGATGCGCTGCGGGTCGAAGCGTGCATCAAGCTTCAGCTCGCGATAGCCAAGCAGGTCGCGGCGCGCGCGCGGGCCGTTGCGCACCCCGCCGCTGGCCGAGCTGAGGCTGGCCGTAGCGCTCCAGGCACCGCCCTGCGGGCGCAGCTGCGCGACCAGGTCGAGCTTGCCGTCGAAGGCCCAGGGGCGACCGTCCTCGCGCTTGGGCAACCAGTCGGAGGCCAGCGCCAGCGGCAAGCCATTGCCGCGCAGGTCCACGCCGCGGCGCGGCCAGTCGGCGCTGGCGCACAGCGCGCCGCCGAGCGCGGACTGCAAGCAGGTAGAGGACAGTGCGCCGCTGCGGCCATCCCAGGACCAGCTGGCCGGCTGCTGCAGCGTCCACTTCGCCGCCGCAGCGGGGGTGAGCACGGCGCTCGCCAGCCCGCCCTGCCAACGCGTGCCCTGCTTCGCTGCGCTGCCGGCCAGCGCCAGTGCGACGGTGTCGTTGCCGGCGTCCACGTCGAAGCGCAGCCGTTCCACCGCACCGCGCAGCGAGGCGCGCAGGCGGGTCAGCGGGATGCCGGCCTGCACGCCATCGGCATTGACCAGCAGCGCACCGTCGCCCTGCCGCCACGGCAGCCTGCCCTTGGCCTGGAGGCGTGTGGCGCGGTAGTCGCCGAAGGCCAGCGCACTGCCAGCCAGATCTACCGCCACGTCCGGCGCATTGCGTGCGCCGCGCAGCGTCAGGCTGCCGCGCAGCACGCCCTTGCCGTCGGGCAGCAGGTCGTCGAGGTGCAGCGGCGCGAACTTCGCGTCCACGTCAAGGGTGGAGGCCATGCGGCCCTTGGCGTCGATGCGGCTGTCGCCCAGCGCGAGCGCGATGTCACCGGCATAGGCATTCCCGTCGATGTCCAGATTGCCGTGCCCGGACAGCGCGCGCCTGCGCAGCGTGCCGCCCAGCGCGCGCGCCTCGACCTGCGCCAGCAGGCCCTTGCCGTCGCGCAGCATGCCGTTGCTGCGCAGTGCGCCGTCGATCGCGCCCGGCCAGTCCGGCGCGAAGTAGCCGGGGTCGAAGCCGGCCAGCCGGGCCTGCGCCTGCCATTGCAGCGCAGGCGTCCACGTCAGCGTGCCGCTGGCGTCCAGACGGCCCTGCGGCATCGCCGCGTGCAGGGTGTCGAAGCGCATGCCGTCGCGATCGCCGCTGCCGGCCACATCGACGGTGGCGTGATCATCGCCGCGGGCCAGCCGCGCCTGTCCCTGCACCGCCCACCGCTCCAGTTTGCCGGCGACGCCAAGGTCGGCATCGGCCAGCACCGCGGTGTTGCCGGCGGCGTCCTGCCAGCGCAGCCCGCGCGCGTTCAGCGCCAGCTTCAGCGAGGTGTTGTCCGGATCGCGCAGGTCGGCCACGCCGTTGGCAACGATGCGCCCACCCAGCGTCGCTACCGTCAGCGGTTGCAACTGCAGGCGCTGGTCCTGCAGCTGCAGCGTCGAAGGCAGCACCGACAGGCTGAAATCGCCGCGCTGAAGCGCGCCCTGCAGCCGTGCGTTGCCGCCGGTGCCGCTGGCCGCCAGCTTGAAGCGCAGCGGCGTCCCGGCTTCACCGCTGCCGGCCAGCAGCGCGATATCCAGCGCCTCGCTGTTCGCATCCAGCTGCCAGCGCGGTGCGTCCGCGCTGCCCTGCAGGGTCAGGGTGGCACGCAGCGGCGCCGGTGCGCGTCCGGCCAGCGCGACCACCATCCGCGACAGGTCGCCACGCGCCACCAGCCCCAGCCGCGGCGCGGTCTGCCCGGCCGGCGCCGGCAGCACCGCGGTGGCGAGCAGGTCGCTGCGATAGTTGTCGCCGGGCGCGTAGTCGCCATGCAGGGTGAAGCGGCCGCGGTCGCTGGCCACCGCCAGCCGTTCCACGTGCAGGCGAGCGCTGCGCGCATCCAGCCCGCCGCGCGCACGCTGGATGGCGATGAGCCGCTGGCCTTCCTGCAGCACGCGCAGGCCGTCGATGCGGATGGTGTCGGCGCGCAGGTCCAGCGGTGGCTCGATGGCCGGCAGCACGTCCGGCCAGGTCGGCAGCTTGAAGGGAGTGTCGCTGCGCGGCAGGTCGAGGGTGGCGCCGGCCACGTCCAGGGCGTCCAGGCGCAGGGTGCGGCCCAGCAGCGGGCGGATCGCCGGGTCGAGCACGAGGGTGCGCGCGTTGAACACGATCGTGCCCATCGCGCAGCTGGCCTGCGGCGTCGGGACGCAGTCGGGATCGCGCTGGCGCGGCAGCGAGAAATGCACGCCGCGCAGGGTCATTGGTCCGGAGACCGGGCCCTCCGCCTGTTCCCAGGTCAGCACGGCGTCGGCCGGCAGGCGCGAGACGATCTGCCGCAGCAGGAAGTCGCGCCCGCCGATGGTGGTGACCAGCCAGTAGATGGTCGCCACTGCCAGCAGTGCCACCGCGCCGATGCCGATGCCGCTGCGGATCGCGATCCTGCGCCGGCGTTTGTGGCGCAGCACCCGCAGCTCGGCGATGCGTGCCTCGCGCTGCTCGCGGCTGGCGTCGGCCGGCAGCGGTTCGAGCCCGTAGCGGCGATAGCGGCGGTAGCGTTCGCGCCAGTTCACGGCCGTCCTTTCACGCGCGCCTTCATAGATCGGCGCCGATGTTGAGGTGCAGGGTGATCGGCGAATCGGGCGCGTTGAGCCCGCGCGCGATGTCGACGCGCACCGGCCCCACCGGCGAGCGCCAGCGCAGGCCGATGCCGACGCCGGTATGCAGATCGGCATCGCGGCCTTCGAACGCGCTGCCGGTATCCACGAACACTGCCATGCCCCACGGGCCACGGATGAAGCGTTCGTACTCCAGGCTGGCGGTGACCACGTTGGGCGCGCCGGTGAAATAGGTGCCGCCGTTGGTGCGGATGCTGGGCCCGATCTCGTGCCAGCCGTAGCCGCGCACGCTGCGGTCGCCGCCGGCGTAGTAGCGCAGGCTGGGCGGCAGTTCCAGCAGGTCGGCGGTGAAGGTGTGGCCCAGCTCGCCGCGCGCCAGCAGCCGGCTGCTGGCATCGAGCCCGTGGAACCACTGCACGCTGGCGTGCAGCTGGGTGAAGGTGGCCCTGCCGTCGGCGCCGCCCTTGCCGCCGCGCAGGGTCAGGGTGGCACCGCCGCCGCGGCGCGGCGCCATGCGTTCGTCCACGTCGATGTATTCCGCGCGCAGCGACGGGTAGACGAAGCTGGCGTACTGGAAGTCGGGCGTCGGCCGGGTCACGCTGGCGTAGGCCCAGCGCTCGCGCAGCACGTGCAGCGAAGCGACCAGGTTGAGGTGGTCGTTGTATTGGCCGCTGCGGCTGCCCACCAGCTCCAGCCGGCGGCTGTTGACGTAGTCGGTCTGCTCGTCGGCGGCCTGCAGGCTGGCGGTGTACCAGCCGTCCAGCCAGGCGAAGGCGGGGATGCGGTATTGCAGCGTCGCGGTCTTGCGCTTCTCCGCCCAGTCCACCTGCGCCAGCGCTTTGTGCCCGCGCGCATTGAGGTAGCGCCGCTCCACCCCGGCGCTGATTCCGGCGCCGCTGAGCGTGCCGTAGCTGGCGCCGAAGCTGTAGATGCTGCGCTTGGCGGGGGTCAGCTGCACCTCCACCGGCACCTGCAGATCGCCGGCCTGCCCCGGTGCGGCCTGCACGTCGACCAGTGCGAAATAGTCCAGCGCCACCAGCGATTTACGCAGGCGCTCGAGTTCGGCCTGGTCATAGGGCTGGCCCGGCGACCACGGCACCAGCTTGGCCAGCAGGTGCTGGTCGATGACGGCGTCCGGCGTCTGGGTGAAGCGCGCCTCGCCCAGCGCGTGGCGGGCGCCGCTGTTCCAGCGCAGGTCGATGTCGGCGGCCTGCTGCGCCCGCGTCACCTCGACCCGGTGGCTGGCGAGGCCGGCATCGAAATAACCATGCTCCGCCAGCGCCACCGCGATGCGCGCCTTGCCGGCTTCGTACAGGCGATGGTCGAACACCGCGCCGGCCTGCGGCTGGAACGCCGCCAGCGCTTCGCCGACGCGGCGGTCGTCGCTACCCGGCCCGGCCACGCCGAGTTCGAGCCCGCGCACCCGCACCGGCTGGCCGGGGGCGATGCGCAGGATCACCACGATCTCCCCGCCGGTGCCGCGCCCGCGCGCGGCTTCGGGGTTGTCGTTGCCGGCATCCTCGTTGGCGTCGTCGTCGCCCACCACCGCCACCGGCTCGCTGCGGTCGCTGCGATGCACGCTGATGGTGGGCGCGTAGTAGCCGAACGGCTCCAGCGCGCCGCGCGCCTCGTCCGCGGCGATCCGCAGCAGGTGATTGAGGCGGCGTGCACGCAGGTCGTCGCCCACCTCGTCCTGCAGCGACAGCGCCGACAGCACGTTCGCGCGCATCGCCTCGTCGGCCAGGCCCTGGATCTCGATCCGGGCCACCGTGGCGGCCGAAGCCGGCAGCGCCAGCGCACACAGGGCGAAGGCAAGCGGAAGGCGCAGGGTCGGAGGCATCGGCGCAGGATACCGATGCAACGTCAAAGTGTGATTAACGGATGCACCGCCGCGTTGCCGCGGCCGCCTACTGCAGCCAGGCCTTGATCCTGCGCTTGAACCAGCCGTCGTTGGCGCCGCCCTGGCCCGGGCGCTTGTAGGTGTCCAGGTAGTGGCGCACATGCCTGGCATAGGACTTGTCGTCGCCGCGGATGTGGTTGAACAGCCAGCGCGCCAGCATGCCCTTCAGTTCGCCGGTGATGTCCTCGCCCGCGTCGAAGCGCATGCGGTACTCGCTGACCCGGCGCACGAACATCTCGTGCACGCGCTTGTGTGCCGGCCCGAAGGTGTAGCCGGACTCCTCCATCAGCTCTTCTTCGAATGCGAAGTGCGAGAGGGTGTAGTCGACCAGTTCCTCCAGCACCGCCGCCTGGTCGTCGCGGGTGGTCGCCTCGGCGAGCTGGTTGATCAGCGCAACGATGCGGTGGTGTTGCTGGTCGATGACATCGATGCCGGTGTCGAGTTCGGCTTGCCACACAAGCAGGGCCATGGGGTGCTCCGGAAAAATTTTCCGGGCACCTTAGTGGCGCGCGCCCCGCAGCGTATTGACCGCGATCAAAGCGGTTCTCAGGCGGACAGGTGCTCGATCGCCGCCACGCTGCCGAGGCGGTCCGCCAACCGTTTGAGCAGGGCCAGGCGGTTGGCGCGCACGGCTGGATCCTCGGCGTTGACCATCACCGCATCGAAGAACGCGTCCACCGGCGCGCGCAGTGCCGCCAGCCGGGTCAGCACGCTGACGTAATCGCCCTGTGCCAGCGCCGGCCCGGTCTCGGCATAGGCGGCTTCCACCGCCTCGGCCAGCGCCAGCTCGGCGGGTTCGCGCAGCAGCGCCGCATCCTCCATCGCCGGGATGTCGATGTCGGCCTTCTTCAGGATGTTGCCGATGCGCTTGTTGGCAGCGGCCAGCGCGGCGGCTTCCGGCAGCTGCGCGAAGGTGCCGATGGCGTCGAGGCGGCGGTCGAAGTCGTACAGGGAGGCCGGGTTCAGTTCGGCGACGGCGTTGAAGTGCGCGGCCGGAACGCCGCGGTCGGCGTAGTAGCCGCGCAGGCGGTCGAGGATGAAGTCGTACAGTTCCTGCCGATGCGTGTACGCCTTCGCAATGCTCTTTTCGTCTGCCGAGTTTCCATCTAGGCCAGCGAAGGCCCTGTCGGGAATCGCTCCCAATGCATCGCCGAGAAGATGCTGCACGTTCAAATCCAAGCCGCTCTCGATGATCGTCCTCGCCAGCCCCAGCGCATTGCGGCGCAAGGCGAACGGGTCCTTGTTGCCGGTCGGCTTCAGGCCCGCGGAAAAACCGCCGGCCAGCGTGTCCAGGCGCTCGGCGATGGCCAGCACCTTGCCCAGCATTGATGCCGCGATGTCGTCGGCAGCGAAGCGCGGGCGGTAGGCTTCATCGATGGCCAGCGCCACCGCGTCAGTTTCGCCCGCGCGCTGCGCGTAGTAGCGGCCGGCGATGCCCTGCAGTTCGGGAAACTCGTTGACCATGCGGCTCTGCAGGTCGTTCTTCGCCAGCTCTGCCGCACGCCGTGCCTGCACCGGGTCGGCGCCGACCTGCGTGGCGATGGCCTCGGCCAGCGCCGCCACCCGCGCCACCTTGTCGGCCACGCTGCCCAGCTTGGCCTGGTAGGTGACGGTCTTCAGGCCCTCGCCCATCGACGCGAGGCCCTGTTTCAGGTCCTCGTCGAAGAAGAACTTGGCGTCGCTGAAGCGCGGGCGGATCACTCGCTCGTAGCCCTTGCGGATTTCGGACGCGTTCTTCGACTCGATGTTGGCGATGCCGATGAACTTCTCGGTGAGCTTGCCGCTGGCATCCAGCACCGGGAAGAACTTCTGGTTGGCCTCCATGGTTTCCACCAGCGCTTCCTGCGGCACCGCCAGGAACTCGCGGTCGAACGCGCAGGCCACCGCTACCGGCCATTCGTTGAGGCAGTTCACCTGCTCCAGGTTGCCTTCGTCGATGCGCGCGCTGCCGCCGGCTGCCTGCGCCGCGCGCTCGACCTCGTCGACGATGCGCGCGCGGCGCGCGTCGGCATCGACCAGCACCTTGGCATCCAGCAGCGCGGCCACGTAGTCCTGCGGCTGCGCGATGGCGATGGCCTGCGGCGCGTGGAAGCGGTGGCCGCGGGTCTGGCGGCCGGCGCGAATGCCCAGCGCCTCGACATCGGCGACCTCGTTGCCCAGCAGCGCCACCAGCCAGTGCAGCGGGCGGGCGAAACCGTAGGCATGCGCGCCCCAGCGCATCGGCTTGGGAATGGGCATGCCGGCCAGCGCCTCGTCCAACACGCCCTGCAGCAGGTCCAGGGTGCGCGCGCCGGGCTTGGTGGCGCGGTGCACGAAGCGCTCGCCCTTGGCATCGCTGGTTTTTTCCAGCGCCGTCCATTCGACGCCGGCCTTGGCGGCGAAGCCTTCCAGCGCCTTGGTCGGCGCGCCGTTGGCGTCCAGCGCGATGTTCAGGTACGGGCCCAGCACCTCGGAGGTCTGCTCCGGCTGCTCCACCGCCACGCCGGGCAGCAGCACTGCCAGCCGGCGCGGCGAATACAGCGGCTTGGCGCCGTCGCGCTCGACCGCCACGCCGCGCTTGTCCAGCGCGGCCAGCACGCCGTCGAAGAACGCCTGCGCCAGCCCGGGCAGCGCCTTGACCGGCAGCTCTTCGGTGCCGAGTTCGATCAGGAGGGGTTGCTTGATGCTCATGCGGGTCGCGCCTTCTGCGTTTTGCCAGTCATGCCCGCGAAAGCGGGCAGCCAGCGTCTTGTGCGTCTTGTTTGCCAGCCACCGGGTCCCCGTCGTCCGGGGACGGCAGCGTCAGTTCTTCAGGCCCGGGAAGCCGAGCTTCTCTCGCTGCGCGTAATAGCTTTCAGCCACCGCCTGCGCCAGCTTGCGCACGCGCAGGATGTAGCGCTGGCGCTCGGTCACGGAAATCGCGCGGCGCGCGTCCAGCAGGTTGAAGCTGTGGCTGGCCTTGGTGACCTGCTCGTAGGCGGGCAGCGGCAGGCCGGCTTCGACCAGCTTCATCGCTTCCGCCTCGCAGGCATCGAAGCGATGGAACATCTCGGCCACGTCGGCGTGTTCGAAGTTGTAGGTGCTCTGCTCCACCTCGTTCTGGTGGTAGACGTCTCCATAGGTGACCGGCTGGCCGTCGGGGCCGTAGGTCCACACCAGGTCATAGACGTTGTCGCAGTTCTGCAGGTACATGCACAGGCGTTCCAGCCCGTAGGTGATCTCGCCCAGCACCGGGCGGCACTCCAGGCCGCCGGCCTGCTGGAAGTAGGTGAACTGGGTCACCTCCATGCCGTTGAGCCAGACTTCCCAGCCCAGGCCCCAGGCGCCCAGCGTCGGGCTTTCCCAGTTGTCCTCGACCAGCCGCAGGTCGTGCACCAGCGGGTCGATGCCGAGCGCCTTCAGCGAGTCGAAGTACAGCTCGACGATGTTGTCGGGGCTGGGCTTCATCACCACCTGGAACTGGTAGTAGCGCTGCAGGCGGTTGGGGTTCTCGCCGTAGCGGCCGTCGGTGGGGCGGCGGCTGGGCTGCACGTAGGCGGCGTTCCACGGCTCCGGGCCGAGTGCGCGCAGGAAGGTGGCCGGATGGTAGGTGCCGGCGCCGACCTCGAGGTCCAGCGGCTGGATCAGGACGCAGCCCTGTTCCGCCCAGTAGGCGTTGAGGCGCGAGACGAGTTGCTGGAAGGTGATCGGGACGGCCATGTCGGGCTGGGAAGTGCGAGGTAGCGGATTAGTATAAGGGCGCCTGTTTTGCCGCCCGCCGCCACGCCGCCCGCGAACGCCGATGACCACGCCCTTCCTGATCCTCGAAACCGGCCAGCCCACCCCGTCGATGCGCCGCCACGGCAGCTTCGCCCACTGGATCCGGGTGGCCGCCGGGCTGGGACGCGATGACGCGGTGGTGGTCGACGTCCAGCGCGGCGACGAGCTGCCGCGCCGCGAGGGCTTTGCCGGGGCGATCGTGACCGGCTCGGCGGCGATGGTGACCGAGCGCCACGACTGGAGCGAACGCAGCGCGGCATGGCTGCGCGAGGCCGCGCACGCCGGCCTGCCGCTGCTGGGCATCTGCTACGGCCATCAGCTGATCGCGCACGCGCTGGGCGGCACCGTCGACGACAATCCGAATGGCCGCGAGATGGGCACGGTCCACATCGACCTGCGCCCGCAGGCGCAGGACGACCCGCTGTTCGCCGGCCTGCCGGCGCGTTTCGCCGCCCAGGCCACCCACCTGCAGAGCGTGCTGCAGCCGCCGCCGGGCGCCACCGTGCTGGCGCGCAACGACCACGACGCCTGCCATGCGTTCCGCTGGGGCGATGCGGCCTGGGGCCTGCAGTTCCATCCCGAGTTCAGCGCCGGCCACATGCGCGGCTACATCCATGCGCGTGCCGATGCGCTGGCCCGCGAGGGGCGTTGCGGCAAGCGGCTGGCGCGCGAGGTCGGCGCGGCGCCGCATGCGCGCGAGGTCCTGCGCCGGTTCGTCCGCCGCGCGCGGCGCTGACGCACGCTCCGGTATCCTGTGTGCCTCTTTCCGGGGCGCAGCATGGACATTCGCAGATTGCCGGCCAGCCAGGGGCTGGTGTGGTTCCGTCAGGCCATCGACCTGGGCGCGAGGAATCCGCGCGCGGTGTTCGGGGCGGCGGCGCTGGCGATCATCGCGCTGTACGCGGCGGTGCTGGCGCTGGCCCTGTTGATGGGCTTGCTGCTGGCCGGCAGCAAGGCCAGCGGTCAGCCGCCGGGTCTCGGCCTGGTGATGGCGGTGGCGGTGCCGCTGACCCTGGCAGTCATGCTGCTGGTGCCGGTGCTGCTGGGCGGGCTGATGCACGTGATCCGAGAGACCGAGGCCGGGCGCCCGGCGCATGCGCGCGACGTGTTCGTGCCGTTGCGCAGCGGCAAAGGCCGCCAGCTGGCGTGGCTGGGGCTGGTGCAGGTGGCGCTGGCGGTGGTCGGCGGCGTGCTGATGGTGGCCGTGGCCGGCAGCGACTACTGGCGCGACTATCTTGCGGCGATGCAGGCGGCGATGCAGGGCGCCACGCCCGCGGTGCCGCAGCCGCAGAACGGCGGCCTGCTGTTCCTGGTGCAACTGGTCTTCAACTATTTCAGCTACGCGCTGATGCTGTTCGCGATCCCGCTGATGCTGTTCTCCGGCAATGGCCTGGTCGATGCGTTGCGCAATGCCTTGCGCGCCTCGGTCAGCAACATCGGTGCCAACCTGGTGGCCGGCGTGCTGTTCGTCGGCGCGCTGCTGCTGGCGGCGGTGGTGGTGGCGCTGCTGGCCAGCCTGCTGGCGGTGCTGGGCGGCGCCATCCATCCGGCGCTGGGCGCGCTGCTGACGATGCTGACCATGCTCGGTTTTGCCGGGGTGGTGCTGGTGCTGGTGGTGGGCGCGGCCTACCTGGCCTGGCGCGACACCTTCGGCGATTCGGCCGCGTCGTCGCCGGTGCCGCCGCCGGTGCACGGTTTCGAGGCCTGAGCCGGACTTCCCGCCTCAGGCGCGCGCATCGTCCGGGCGCGGCATGGCCAGTCCCGCGGCGATGATGCCGGCTTCGTACAGCAGGTACATCGGCACCATCATCAGCAGCATCGACAGGCCGTCGCCCGGGGTGATCAACATCGCGACCACGGCGATGCCGATCACCGCATAGCCGCGGCCCTGGCGCAGCTGGGCCGGGGTGACCCAGCCGAACATGGCGCACAGGGTGATCGCCACCGGCAACTCAAAGCCAAGCCCGGACGCCAGCGCGATCACCGCCACGAAGTCCAGGTAGCGGGCGATATCGGGCATCAGCGCCACCGCTTCCGGGCGGGTGAAGGCGATGAAGCGGAACATCGCCGGCAGCAGCACGTAGTAGGCGAACGCGCAGCCGGCGTAGAACAGCAGGATCGAAGACACCAGCATCGGCGCCGCCAGCCGCCGCTCACGCCGGTACAGGCCGGGGGCGACGAACGCCCACAGCTGGTAGAGCAGCACCGGTGCGGCCGCCAGCAGGGCGACATACAGCGCCAGCCGCAGCGGCGTCGAGAAGGGGGTCAGCGGATCGGTGGCGATCAGCTGGCTGCCGGCCGGCAGGGTGGCCAGCAGCGGCTTGGACAGCAGCGCGTACAGCGGGTTGCTGAAGAACGCGGCCACCCCGAACGCCACCAGCACCGCCACCACGCCCTTCACCAGGCGGGCGCGCAGCTCCAGCAGGTGGGCGATCAGCGGGCGCTCTTCCTGCGCGGGGTCAGGTGCCGTCATGGCCTTGACGGGTCGCAGGCGGGGGCGGGGTCGAGGGCGGCGGCGCGTCCTGCATCGGCGTATCCAGCTGCACGCCCTGCTGCACTTCCTGCAGCGCCTGGCGGGTCTCCTGCAGGCTGCGCCGGAGTTCCTCGTGGGCCAGCTCCTGCTCCAGTTCGTTCTTCATCGCGAACCACTGTGCGCGCGCCTTGCGCACCCACAGCCCGACGAAACGCGCGGCCTTGGGCAGCCGCTCCGGGCCCAGCACCAGCAGGGCGATGGCGCCCAGGATCACCAACTCGGGAAAGCTGACCTCGAACATCGCTGCGAACGACTATGCAGCGCTTCAGGAGTCCTGCCGCGAAGCGTCGCGCTGGCGGTCCTGCTCGGCGGCGGCCGCGTCCTCGCGTCCATCGTTGCGCAGCTGCGGCGGCGGGGACTCGGCGTCGGGTTCCTGCACGCCCTTCTTGAACTCGCGGATGCCCTTGCCCAGTTCGCGCATGCCCGAGGTGAGGCGCTTGGTGCCGAAGATCAGCAGCACGATGACCAGCAGGATGAGGAGTTCGCGCCAACCGATCATGGCCATCACTTCGCAGGATTACAGGAACCCAAGAATACCGCAGCGTCCGGCCTCAGTCCTCAAGCGGCGTGGTGGTGGCCGGGTTGCCCGCATCCAGCGGCTGCACGGTGGCGGCGGCCGGCGACGGCTGCGCCGGCGCGGCCGGGGCGCTGGCACCGCGGCGCGCGTAGCGGGCGGCGGCGGTGGCTTCCTCCAGCGCATCGCGGAAGGCGACGATGGGGGCCGACGGCGCCTGCGGCGCGCGGCCCTCGAAGATCATCCGCGGGGTCACGCCGCTGCCGTAGGCGGTGCGGTTGGCGCCGTTGTCGATCGACAGCACCGCGCCGTCCAGCGCCACGCCCGCGAACAGCCCGCGCGCGCGCGACCACGACCAGATCTCGGCTTTCAGCGCGCCGTCGGTGGCGGCGGCGGCGTTGCGGCCGACCGGGCCGGCGGCCACGCCGGCATCGGCGCCCAGGGTGATCTTGCCGTTGACCAGGTTGTCCAGCCCGCGCTCGCTGCGGAACACCAGGATCACGTCGGCCGACTGCACGCCGGCCTGCAGGCCGAAACTGGCGCCGGCCAGCTTCACGAACACGGGATTCGACCAGGTGCCATCGGGGGTCTTGATCGACACCAGGCCGAGCCCGCGGCGACCGCCCAGCATGAAGCCGGCCTTGATGGTGTCCGGCACGACCACGATCGCCTTGGCATCTTCCAGCAGGCGGTCCGGGATCGACGCCTCGGGGATGGACTGGATCTGCCGCACCACCCGCACCGCGTCGTCGGCGCGCACGTCCTCGCGCGAACCCGCGACGACGGCGCCGGCAGCCAGCAGCACGGCAAGGGCAAGGGTCAGGCGTCGCGGCGTCGCAGTCATCGTGGTCTCCGTGGTCTGCGTGGTCTGTGTGGGAAAGCGCGGAAGCCGCATCGTGGCGCGGCGGCCATGAATCGATATTAAGTCAGGGCATGGTACGCGGGTGCCATGCGATCCTATGCCCATGTCGACGCCCCTTGACGCCGCTCCCGCCCTGGTACTGGTCAACCTCGGCACCCCCGCCGCGCCCACCGCACCCGCGGTGCGCCGGTACCTTGCGCAGTTCCTGCACGACCACCGCGTGGTCCAGCTGACCCGCTGGCTGTGGTGCCCGCTGCTGCACTTCATCATCCTGCCGCTGCGCAGCCCGAAGGTGGCGCACAAGTACGCGCAGATCTGGATGGCGGGCGGTTCGCCGCTGGCGGTGCACACCGCCGCGCTGGCCGATGCCGTGGGCGCGCGCCTGCCGGGCAGGCGGGTGGCGTACGCGATGCGCTACGGCGAGCCGTCGGTGGCATCCGTGTTCGAGGGCCTGCGCGCCGCCGGCGTGCGCCGGGTGCGGGTGCTGCCGCTGTACCCGCAGTACTCCACCACCACCACCGCCAGCGTGGCCGACGCGGTGGCCGCCGCGGCGGGCGACCTGCAGGTCGAGGTGCTGCACGACTACCACGTGGACGCCGGCTGGGCCGCGGCGGTGGCCGGGTCGATCCGCGCGCACTGGGACGCGCACGGCCGCGGCGAGCGCGTGCTGCTGTCGTTCCACGGCATCCCGCGGCGGCTGGTGGACGGCGGCGATCCCTACGCCGACCAGTGCGAGGCCAGCGCGCGCGCCATCGCGGCGGCGCTGGGGGTGCCGCGCGACGAGTTGCTGCTGACCTTCCAGTCGCGCTTCGGCCGCGAGCGCTGGTTGGAGCCCTACACCCTGCCGACGCTGGAAGCGCTGGCGCGCGACGGCGTGCGCCGGGTGGACGTGGTCTGCCCCGGCTTCGCTGTGGACTGCCTGGAAACGCTGGAAGAGATCTCGGTGGAGAACGACGCCGCCTTCCGCGCCGCCGGTGGCGAGGTGCTGCGCTACATCCCCTGCCTGAACGCGGGCGGCGCGCATGCCGACGCGCTGGCCGCATTGGCGCGCGGCGACGCGGGCTGGGCCTGATGCACGAGACCGGTTTCGACGTCGCGCTGGGGCGGCTGGCCGCGCTGCGCAACGACGGCCGTGGCCCGCGCGTGCTGGCGCTGCACGGCTGGCTGGACAACGCCGCGAGCTTCCTGCCGATGGCACCGTACCTGCGCGGGTTCGACCTGGTCGCGCTGGACCTGCCCGGCCACGGCCGCAGCGCGCATCTGGCGCCGGGTGCGGAGTATTCCTTCAGCGTCGCCATCGGCGCGGTGCTGGATGCCGCCGACGCGCTGGGCTGGGACCGCTTCCACCTGCTCGGGCATTCGATGGGCGCCGGCATCGCCAGCATGGTCGCGGCCGCCTGCCCGGAGCGCATCGAGCGGCTGGCGGTGATCGAGATGCTGGGCGCGCTGGCGGAGGCGCCGGAGCACACCGCGTCACGGATGCGCGAAGCGGTGGCCGCGCAGCGGCTGGTGGCGGGCAAGCGCCTGCGTGTGTTCCCGGACATCGACACGGCCGTGCGCGCGCGCCTGCACGCCGGCCGGGTGCCCGGCAGCGGCCTGGACGAGGCGCTGCTGCGCCTGCTGGTCGAGCGCGGCGTGACCCCGGTGGCCGGCGGCTATGCCTGGAGCAGCGACCAGCGCCTGACCCTGCCCAGTCTCAGCCGCCTGACCGAGGCGCAGATCGACGACATGCTGGCCGCCATCACCTGTCCGACCCTGGCCGTGTTTGCCGACCCCGCCCAGCCCTATTTTCCCGATGCGCAGCGCCGCCGGCGGGTCGGGCTGCTGCCGCATGGGCGCCTGCTGGCGATGCCGGGCGGCCACCACCTGCACATGCAGCAGCCGGACGCGGTGGCCGGCGCGATCCACGATTTCCTGATGGCGCGGTAGCAGTCCGAAGGACGCTGCGGCGGCACCGTCGCAGGTGCGCCCTGCTGCGTTACGATGGGCCCTGCTGGTCCCGAAGCGGCGGTCGCGGCACGCGGTGCGCCACGGCCGGCAGCGGTTACTCGTCGGTGCCGGCGCGGATCGCGAGCTGGGTGCCGCCTTCCTCGCCCTTCATCAGCTGGTAGAACACCTGCCGCTTGTCCTTGCTGTAGGCAAGGCTGCTGCTGTCGCCGGTCTGCATCGCCATCTCGCGCTTCCAGCCGCCGTCCTGCATCGCCTTGTCGGTGGCCGCATGCACGGCCGCCATGTCCGCCGCGGTGGTCAGGTTGACCATCTGCGCGCCGCCCAGCTCCATCGCGCTGGCCACCTTGTGCCCGTCCGGCAGGTAGATGTCGGAGGGGAAACCCGCGGGCAGCGGCACGCTGCCGCCATCCTCGGCGGTGGCCACCTTGAGGTCGCCCTTTTCCGTCTTGATGGTGACCGCGTTGCCGTCCTTGTCCACCTTCATGCCCGTGGCTTTTTCCATCGCCGCTTCGACCGCGGCGTCCTGGGCTTTCTTGCAGGCGGGCAGGGCCACGATCGCGGCGATCAGGGCGAGGGCCAGCAGGCGGCGATGGGTATGGATCATGGACATGGGTTCCCCGGGGTTGTCGTCACCGGAGGATACGTGAATCGCGGGCTCAGCCGGCCAGCAGCTGGCGCAGCCTGCCCTTCAGCGCACGCCCTTCGGCGCGCAGGAAATCGCGCTCGTCGCGCCACGCCGGGAACCGCGCCTCCACCTCGCCCCAGAAGCGCGGCGAGTGGTCGGCATGCAGCAGGTGGCAGAGCTCGTGCACCAGCACGTATTCGAAGGCCGGCGGCGGCGCCAGCAGCAGGGCCAGGTCCAGCGCCAGCGTCCCGTCCGGGGCCAGCGAGCCCCACAGTGACGAGGTGCGCTTGAACACAATGCGGCGCGGCGTGCGCGGCATGTCGGGCAGGTACTTCGGCAGCCAGCGCCCGGTGTCGGCGCGTCCCTGCGCTTCGTAGAAATCCTTCAGCGCGCGACGCAGCGCGGCGTCGCCGGCATTGGCCGGTGCGGTGAAGCACAGGCCGTCGTCGCCGCGCTCCAGCCGGGTGGCGCGCCCGCCCTGCCAGCGCAGCGGCAGTTCGAGGCCGCGCAGCGGCAGCGTGGCGGTGCCGTCGCGCACCAACCCGCTGCCCGCGGCATCGGCCTGACGATCCAGCTGCGCGGCGAGCCAGCCACGGTGCTCGTGCAGGAAGCGCTCGCCCTCGACGCGGCTGGCGCGCAGCGGCAGGGTGAGCCGTGCGCCGCGCTCGTCGACACTCAGCTTGATCCGCTTCGCGCGCGGGTCGTGCACGCGCAGCAGTTCGATGCTGCGCTGGGCGTCGAGCTGGAAACTGACCTGCTCGCGCCGCGGTGCACGGGTCGTCGGCGCGGTGCGCAGGGCGGGCAGCAGGCGGAACAGGGAACGCATGGCGCCAGTGTAGAACGCCGGCCGCGGCGGAACCGCGGCGTCACTCCGCCTTGCTGAGCTTGAACGCGCTTTCGAGCACGGCGAACAGGCGCTTGAACTCGCCCGTCATCAGCGCGAAGCGGGCCTGCAGTTCGGCCACGATGTCGTCATGTTCGGTGGACTCCATCTGGTCCACCGCGCCGTCCAGCAGCTTGAACTTGCGCACGATCAGGTCCTCGCCGATCACGAAGCTGACGTGGTCGTCCAGCACCAGCGCCAACCGTGTGCACTGCTTGCCGGCCTCGAGATGCTTGCTGATCTCCTCGCCGGACAGCTCCATGCGCTGGATCTTCACCACCGCGCCGGTGTCGGTGGGGTCGCGCAGCTCGCACTCGTCGCCCAGCGCCAGACCGTCGGGCAGCGCGTCGCCGGCCAGCCAGCCGGTGAGGATGGCGCGCGGCGCCACTTCGGCGTTCAGTGGCAGCGCCGGGAAGCTGCCCAGCGCGCGGCGCACTTCCGACACCACCGACTCGGCCGACTTGCGCGAGGAGGTGTCCACCGCGATCACGCCCAGCTGGCCGTCGAGCAGGGCGTCGCTGCGCACCGGGCGCACGAACGCGCGCGGCAGCAGTTCGGTGATCAGTTCGTCCTTCAGCCGCTTGCGGGTGCGGCCGCCGGGCTTGCGGCCTTCCTTCTCCTCGATCGCGGCCAGCTTCTTCTGCAGCAGGTCGTTGACCACCGCGCCGGGCAGGAGCTTGTCCTCGCCACCCACGGTCAGCCAGCGCGCGTCGTCGCACAGGTGCTGGAAGCCGTCGTGGTGCTGGCCCATCGGCGCGACGAAGCCGCGCGAGGAGAGTTCCAGCGGGCCGACCGGCTTGAGCGCGCATTCGGCCAGCTGCGGTTCGAGGTCGGACAGGTCGAGCGAGGCGGGGAAGCGGAACAGGGTCAGGTTGCGGAAGAACATCGGGAATCCTGTGGAAGGGCCTTCGCCAGCGGGTGGGCGGGGGCCGGGTGGAAACGCGGGAAGCGCGGCGCGGGATCAGGACTTGAGGATGTCCAGGCCGTCGTGGTTGCGCACGGGATGCAGCGCCATCGCGACCGGCTCCGGTTCGGCGGGGGCGCCGGCCAGCCAGGCATGCGCATCGGGCAGCGCCGCGTCGCCGCGCTTGCCGAGGGTGAGGAAGTCGAACAGCTTCGGGTCGCTGAGCTGCGACGGACGGATGTCGCCCAGCGCGCGCGCCATCGTCTCGATGCGGCCGGGCGTCTCCTTCTCCCACTGCGCCAGCATCTTCTTGACCTGCTTGCGCTGCAGGTTCTCCTGCGAGCCGCACAGGTTGCAGGGGATGATCGGGAAGCCCTTCGCCTCGGCGTAGGCTTCGATGTCGTCCTCGCGCACGTAGGCCAGCGGGCGGATCACCACGTGCTTGCCGTCGTCGCTGAGCAGCTTGGGTGGCATGCCGCTCAACTTCGCGTGGAAGAACAGGTTGAGGAAGAAGGTGTTGACCAGGTCATCGCGGTGGTGGCCCAGCGCGATCTTGGTGAAACCGTGCTGCTCGGCGTAGGTGTAGAGCGCGCCGCGGCGCAGCCGCGAACACAGCGAGCACATGGTCTTGCCTTCCGGAATCACCCGGCTGACCACCGAGTAGGTGTCCTGCTCGAGGATGTGGAAGTCCACCCCGATCGAGCGCAGGTATTCCGGCAGCACGTGCTCGGGGAAGCCCGGCTGCTTCTGGTCGAGGTTGACCGCGGTGATGCTGAAGCGCACGGGGGCCTTCTTCTGCAGCTGCAGAAGAACGTCCAGCATGGTGTAGCTGTCCTTGCCGCCGGACAGGCAGACCATGACCCGGTCGCCGTCCTCGATCATGCCGAAGTCGGCGATCGCCTTGCCTACCTGGTGGCGCAGGCGCTTGGCCAGCTTGTCGGCCTCGTGCTTGCGCCTGGGGGCCGGAAGGTCGGTGAGCGGGTGCGCGGGAATATTCATCGGACCGCCATTTTACCCGCCCGCCGGCGGCATCCGGGGCGCGCTATGCTCGGCACATGAACCAGCCGACCGATCCAGCCGAACTGTCGCGCATGGCGCGGCGCGTGGTGGACCTGCGCCAGCAGCACCGCGACATGGACGAAGCCATCGCGCGCCTGCAGGCCGACATCCAGGCCGACGAGCTGATGCTGAAGCGGCTGAAGAAACGCAAGCTGCTGCTGAAGGACCAGATCGCCTGGCTGGAGAACGCACTGATCCCGGACGAGCCGGCGTAAGCCGCCGGCCAGGACGCATCCTCAGGACGACGGGGTGCCTGCGTCCTCCGGCGGCAGCGCCGGAATCTCGCCGGTGGTGCGCGCGCTGGCCGGGCTGATCTTCTCGATGGTCGCGCGCAGCTCGCGCCCCAGCACCACCCGCGCGTCCTTGGCCCAGGCATTGAGGCGCTCGTCGAACATCAGCTTGCTGGTTTCAGGATGCGGCCAGACCAGCTTGAGCTCGCGCAGCTGCTGGATGAAGCCGCGGAACAGCGACTTGTCGAAGAATTCCGGCGCGGCCGGGGCGTACAGCAGCGACAGCCGCTGCGCGGTGAGCTGGCACAGGCTTTCCAGCTCGCCGGCGCCGAGGATGCCGGAGCCATTCTTCACCAGCACCGCGATGGCGATGTAGTAGCGCTCGAACGCCTGCTGCAGGGTGTGGCCGAGCGCGCGCAGGCGGAACACCTCGTCGCTCTGGCCGGCATAGCGTTGCAGGATGCCGCCGTCCTCGTCGCTGACCTGCTCCAGCAGGCCTTCGCGGACGAACACCTCGATGGTGCGGTCGATGCGGCTGGCGAAGGTGTCCTCGTCCCAGGGCAGGAACAGCTCGGCCTGCAGGAACGGATACAGGGTGCGGCCGATCTGCTGCAGCTGGCGGCGGCCCATGCGGCGGTTGTTCTGGAAGCACACCGCGATCCACGAGGAGGCGGTGAACAGGTGCAGCACGTTGTTGCGGAAATAGCTCAGCAACACCGCGTTGTCGCCTTCCACGCCCAGCACGTCGCCCAGCGGATGGCTGGTGCGGGTGATCAGGCCGATCTCTTCGCCGTGGGCGATGATCTGCTCCGGCGAATGCGGGGTCACCGTCACCCAGTCGGAATACGGCACCTCCACCAGCAGCGTCTTGGACAGCGCGATCTGCGCGCGCAGGTCGGCTTCGCCCATCGCGTGCTTGGGCGTGGACAGCAGCGCCAGCGCCAGCAGGTTGATCGGATTGACGTCGGCGGCGCGGTTGACGTGGACCTGGATCTTCTGCGCCAGCGCATCGATGGTGCGGGCGAACCAGGCCGGTTTTTCGTCGTCGCCGACCGGCTTGCCGTCCCATTCCGGCGCGTGCTCGGCGAGGATCTGGTCGAGCCGGATGCGTTCGCCGAAGTTCACCACCACCTGGCCGTAGTTGCTCCGCAGCACCTTGGGGATGCCGGTCAGCAGCTGCCAGATCGACTCCTTTTCCTTCGGCTTGCCGGACAGTTCGTCGAGGTAGCTGCCGCCCTCCATCAGCTTCTCGTAGCCGATGTAGACCGGCTGGAACAGCAGAGGCCGGGTCGGCTGGCGCAGGTAGGCGCGCACGGTCATCGCCAGCGAGCCGCCCTTGGGCTGCAGCAGCCGGCCGGTGCGCGAACGCCCGCCCTCGATGAAGTATTCGATGGAGTAACCGCCGGCCACCAGCTGCGCCATGTACTCGCGGAACACCGCCGAATACAGCGCGTTGCCCTTGAAGCTGCGGCGGGCGAAGAAGGCGCCGCCCTTGCGCAGCAGCGTGCCCACCACCGGCAGGTTGAGGTTGATGCCGGCGAAGATGTGCGGGGCGACGATGCCGTGGCTGTAGAGCAGGTAGCTCAGCAGCAGGTAGTCCATGTGGCTGCGGTGGCTGGGCACGTAGACCACTTCATGGCCCGGCGCTTCCTGCTTGAACTGGTCGAGGTGGTGGACCAGCACGCCGCGGTAGATGCGGTTCCACACCGAGGTCAGCAGGAAGCTCAGCGAGCGCACCACCGTATTGGAGTAGTCGGCGGCGATTTCCCAGAAGTAGGCGTTGGCCTTCTTCCACGCTTCCTCGGGCTTACTGTTGTCGCGCCGCGCCTGGTCGGCGATGGCGTCCTTGACCAGCGGCGCCGACAGCACCTGGTCGGCCAGCATGCGCCGGGTCGACAGGTCGGGCCCGATCACCACCTCGCGGACCCGGCGGAAGTGGGTGCGCAGCACGCGCGAGAGCTTGCGCACGGTGCGCTCGGGTGCCAGGCCCTCGGCCACCGTGTCGCGCACCGAGATCGGTGCCGAGAACTGCACCAGTGTGTCGCGGCCGTTCAGCAGGATGGCCAGCAGCCGGCGGAAGCGCCCGACCAGCGTCCAGTTCTCCGAGAACAGCACCGAGAACCAGCCGCTGCTGCGCTTGGGCGCCTGGCCGACGAAGATGGAGACCGGCACCAGCCGCACGTCCAGCGCGGGGTTGTCGCCGTGCGCGGCCAGCAGCCGCGCCAGCGAGCCGGAATGGGTCTTGTGCTCGGCGCCCGGCAGCAGCCCCAGCGCATTGGCATGCCGCCGCGACAGCGCCACGTAGGCGCGCTTGCGCCCCAGCGGGTCGCCGGCGATCGGTTGCAGTGGCGGCGGCAGGCCGGCCTCCCGGCAGGCCCGCGCAAGGATCAGCGCGTTGGACAGGCCGTAGTCTTCCAGCACGTAGCAGATCGGGCGGGCATCGGCGCCCAGCTGCGGATCCGCTTCGATGTCCAGCTTCAGCCACGGGTGCAGGGGGCGTCCCAGCAGGCGCGCCCACAGCGGCAGCCCGCTCCTGGCGGCCCGTGGCGACGCACCGGCGGCCTCGGCCGCCGCATCGGCCGGGGCCAGAAAGGCGGGCAGGGGCAACGGTTCGCCGGCAGCCGCGGCGTCGGAACGGATGTCCGCGTCTGCAGCGCCGGCGTCGCGTGCGGCATCGGCGGTCGGCGGGTCGAACAGGCCGGCCTGGGCGGGAGTCTGGCGATCTGGCATCGCCACCATTATGGACGCCCGTCGCCGGGCGGCGCGGCCCGGAGGGGCCAAACGCCCGTTTTCATGTGAAATGCATCACTGTTTTCAGGCGGTTGATGCTGTTCCGGCCTGCCAGTGCCCGGCCGGGTGCGGCCGTCCGAACAGGAACCCCTGCGCGCACGGACACCCCGCCGCCAGTAACGCCTGCCGCTGGGCTTCGGTTTCCACCCCTTCCGCCACCACGCTCAGGCTCAGCGAGCGGGCCAGGCCCTGCACCGCCTCGATGATCGCCAGGCTGCGGCGCGCGTCGGCCTGGCCGAGGTCGCTGATGAACGAGCGGTCGATCTTGATCGACCGCAGCGGGAAGCGGTGGACGTAGCTGAGCGAGGAGTAGCCGGTGCCGAAGTCGTCCAGCGCGGTGCCCACCTGGGCGTCCTGCAGGCGCTGCAGGATCCGCGCGGCGGCCTCCGGGTCGCCCAGCAGGGTGCCTTCGGTGACTTCGATGCGCAGCTGCGCCGGCGGGAACCCGGTTTCCCGCAGCAGGTCCAGCAGGCGCTGGTCGAAATCCTCGTACTGGAAGTGGCGCGGCGAGATGTTGATGCTGATGAAGCCGCCGCCGGCGACCAGCGGCGCGCCGGCGATGCAGGCCAGCCGGTACATGTGCCAGTCGATCGCCTCGATCAGGCCGCTCTCCTCGGCCACCGGCAGGAACTCGCCGGGACCCAGCAGGCCGCGGGCAGGGTGCTGCCAGCGGATCAGCGCCTCGTAGCCGACCGTGGTGGCGTCGTCCAGGCGGACGATGGGCTGGAAATACGGCACGAATTCGCCGGCATGCAGCGCATGGCGCAGCTGCAGCTCCAGCTCCAGCACGTTCATCGCCGCCTTCTGCTGGCTTTCGTCGAACAGCACGAAGCGCTGCCGGCCGGTGGCCTTGGCGCGGTACAGCGCCACGTCGGCGTCGTGCAGCATCTCGTCGATGGTCTGGTAGCGCGGGTGGCTGATGGCGATGCCGATGCTGACCGATGCCTGCAGGTCGCGTTCGCCCACCTGCACCGAGGCCTGCATGCGCGACTGGATGCGCTGGGCGATCTTGACCGCGGTGGCGGGTTGGGCGCCCTCCTCCAGCAGGATCGCGAATTCGTCGCCGGACAGCCGGGCCACGATGTCGGGGCCGCGCACGCAGTCCAGCAGCCGGCGCGAGACCTCGCGCAGCACCGCGTCGCCGGCCAGGTGGCCGAGGCTGTCGTTGAAGAGCTTGAAGCGGTCCACGTCCAGGTACAGCAGGGCGAAGGCGTGCTGCGGGTTGCGCTGCTGGCTGGACAGTGCGCGTTCCAGCCGGTCGCGCAGATACAGCCGGTTGGGCAGGCCGGTCAGCGGGTCATGCATGACCTGGTGCTTGAGCTGGGCCTCGACCTGCTCGCGCACAGAGATCTCGCGGCGCAGTTCGCGGGTGCGTGCCTGCACCCGCTGCTCGAGTTCGGCGTTGAGCGCGTGCAGGGCTTCGGCGTGGCGGCGGCGCTGCACGCTGTTGGCGATCTGGTGGGCGACGAAGGTCAGCAGTTCCGCGTCCTCGCTGCTGTACACCAGGTCCGGCCGGTAGCTCTGCACCACCACCATTCCCATTACCCCATCGGCGCCCATCAGTGGCGCGCCCAGCCAGCACACCGCGGACGTGCGGCTGGCGTGGTGGGTGGCGTCCATCTCGCCGCGCGCCACCAGTTCGCGCACGCCCTGGTCATCGATCAGCAAGGCGTGGCCCAGGCGCAGGGCGTATTCGGTCAGGCCCTGGCCCAACGGGCGGTCGACACGGTCGTCGCCGGCCACGTCCACCGAGTAGGGAATCTCCAGCTGGGTGCCGTCGGCGGAGAGCAGGGCGATGTAGAAGTTCTCGGCATACAGCAACTCACCCACCGAGTGGTGGATGCTGCGGTAGAAGTCCTCGTCGCGCTCCTGGCTGTTGGCCAGGGCGGCGATCTTGTACAGGGTGGCCTGCAGGTGCGCCGCGCGTTCGCGTTCGGCCACCTGCGCCTGCAGCTGCATATTGGCCTGTGCCAACTCCACGGTGCGGTCGGCGACGTGCTGTTCCAGCGCCTCCTGGCCACGCTTGCGCTCCACCGCATTGAGCACGTGCTCCGCCACGAAAGACAAAACCGCGCAGTCAGACTGGGTGTAACTGAAGCCTTCGCGATAGCTCTGCACCACCAGCGCGCCGACCACTTCGTCGTTGCGGCGCATCGGCACGCCCATGAAGTCCACCGACGGCGTGCCAAGCGCGTCTTCATGGATCAGGCCCAGCGTCTCGGCAATCTGCTCGGATGGACCGCGGACCGCGCGGCCATGGCGGATCAAGCCCAAGGTGAGGCTGCCGCCCATCTCCGAGGCCTTGAACTCCTGCTCGGGACCGTACATGCCCCCGTCCATCTCATCGGCGAAATAGATGAAGCGGATGGTTTCGCGCTGGCGGTCGTACAGGGCGATGTAGAAATTCTCGGCGTACATCAGCCGGCCGATGATCTGGTGCAGCCCGCGCAGCAGGCTCTGCATGTCGCGGTCGGAGGCGGCCATGTCGGCGATCGCGAACAGCGCGTGCTGCAGCTGCTCGGCCTGTTCCAGGTCCTTGACCGAGGTCTGCAGGCGCTGGATCGAGAACAGTTCGGACAGGCGCCTGCCGGCCAGCGCGAGCAGGCGGCTGGCGGACGCGTCCAGCGTCGCCAGCGCGCCCGGTGCGGCCAGCAGCACCGCCCCGGCTTCGGCGGCCCCCGGCGGCAACAGCTGGGTGTCCGGCCCGCTGCCGGCGGGCAGCGGCCGGCCGGCGAATGCGGCTTCGGCGGCGGCGCGGTTGTCGCCAGTGCCGGCCTCCGCGGGTTCGAACAGCAGCTCGCCGTGGTCGGTCCAGGCCACTGCCAGGGCAGCGATGCCGCCATCGCGCAGGGCCTCCAGCAGCGCGGCAGCCGCGGCGTCCACGCCGGTGGCGGCGAGGATGGACAGGCCGGAAGCGGCGAATGCGGACGCACCCGGCGTCCACGCGCCCTCCCCTGTATCCGATGTCTGGCTGTCGCTCATACCCTCGCCCTTGGCCTCACTGCCTCGGCCCGCTTCCGTCCCGCGGAGCCGGGCGCCCTGTCGCCAGTGTATCGGCCGCGCCGCTTGAATCTTGGGCCCGCCCCTTCCTGCCCCTACGGCCCGGACTGCAGCGACTGCTCAGCGCGACGCAGGTAATTGGCCAGATACCAGTGGCCGTCGACGCGCACTGCGGGCGCGAGGGCGTCGATGCGGGTGCCGGCGAGGGTGTACTGCAGGCGCAGCTCGGCGGTATCGCCAGTCTGCCTGAGCAGGCTGACGTGCAGGCTGCGCAGGGCCGCGTCGACATCCAGGCCGTACTGCAGGCGCAGTTGCGCCAGCAGGGTGGCGAAGAAGGGCGACAGCCGGTTCAGGCTCTGGGTCATGCCCAGCGCGGCGAAAGCCGCGTCGCCGGCCTTGCCTTCGATGCCGCTGCGGGTGGCGGCGGCGGCGAGGGTGGAGAAGAATGGCTGCGCGCGCTTGGGGTCGGCCAGCGGTGCGGCCAGCGCCCAGTTGCCAAGGGCATTGATGGCCTGGCTGATGTGCGCACGCTCGTCCCCGCTGTAGCTGGCGTCCTTCTGCACGTACTCGCCGCCGAACACCACCAGGGTGCGGACCGCCTGGTCGATGTCCTTGTCGGCGTTGGCGAACTGCCGGCGGTAGGTGGCCATCAGCGCCTTGTCGGCCTGCGGCGCCTGCAGTGCCATCAGCATGCGCGGGATGTGGGTGTCCAGCGGCAGCTCGTCCAGCGGCCAGCGGCTTTGCCCGCGTGACCAGGCGGCTTCCAGCTGGGCATGCAGGGCAGGCGGCACGGCGAGCCGGGCGAAGCCGGCGCCGTCGCGCGCCAGCAGCCGGTCCCGTAGCACCAGTACCGCATCGACCGGGCGCGTGGCGGCCACCGCGACCGTCGCGGCGGCATCGGGGTTGGGGCCGGGGCCGCGCTGGCAGGCCGGCAGCCACGGCAGCGCCAGCCCCAGGCACAGGGCCAGCGCGTGGCGTCGGTAGCGGGCGGAAGCATCCCCGGCAGGCATCCGCGGAGTGTCGGCGGGCGCGTTCGCCAGCGCAAGCGTGCAGGGTCGGACCCGGGCTGCGGCGGAAAAGAAAAAGGAGACCCGAAGGTCTCCCCGAAGCCGGCGATGCCGGTGTACGACAGTTGTGGCAGGGCTCCGGCATCGCCGGACGGGGTCAGCCTAACCCGGCCGCAATGTTTATGCAACGGTCAAGAATTGGCGCCTAACCAATTGATTTCAATAGGCACATCGGCCTTCGTCGAGGGCCTGCAGGCGTTGCGGATAGGTGGCGGCCAGCAGTTGTCGCCAGGCCTGCCAGCCGGCGCGGCCGGCGACGACGTCCTCGCTGCCGATGGACTTGTCGATGCGGGTGTAATGCAGGCCCAGATAGTCGATGCCGGCCTCGCGCAGCGCGGCGCGCATGTTGTCGATGTTCTTCTGGCCGTCGTCCACCAGCACCACGCGGTCGTAGCGCAGGGACCAGCGGCGCAGCAGATCCAGCAGCACCATGCCCTTGTCCTGTCCGGTGGTCATGAACAGGCCCTGGTCATAGAGCACGCGCGCCGGCTTTGCCTCGGGCGCCTTGCGGAAGTCCCAGCTGCGGCCATCGGCCTGGCCGCCCAGCATCGCCGGCAGCGTGTAACCGGCGTCGCGCAGGGTGCGCAGGGTGCCGCCCCGATACAGCGGGTTGCGCGAGGTGAGCAGCAGTTTGTCCACCGCCAGGGCATTGACCAGCGCGGGGCCGTCGGGTTGGGTCGGGCGCTGGGCGCCGGCCTCGTAGTTCAGCGAAATCACGTCGAACAGGCAGGCCACCTTGCCCGGGTCGCCGGCGGGCAGGGTCTTCTGCCATTCGTACCACTTGTCGCTGCCGAAGAAGCCGGCCGAGGTCAGCAGGGTGTCATCGATGTCCAGCACCAGCAGGGTGCGCTTGGGCGATTCCTGCAGGGCCGGGGCCACCGCGGCCAGGTCGTCGATGGTGCGGACGATGGAGGCCGCGCTGTCGCTGCGCGGGGCCGTGGTGGCGCAGGCGCCGAGCAGGGCGGCGAGGACGACGGCAAGCAGGGTGCGCATGGGCGATTCCCGGGGTGGATGCGGTGGCGGGCAAGTGTAGCCCGCGCAAATGACAGCTCAGTCCGCCAGCAGGGCCTGGATGTCGGCGAAACTGGCGCGGCGGCGCTCGGCCTTCTGCACCGCCTCGGCTTCGGGGTCGGCGCCGTCGCGCTGCACCTCGGCGGGCGGCAGCTCGTCGAGGAAGCGGCTGGGTGACAGCCGCAGCTTGTCGCCCCAGCGCTGGGCTTCCTTGGCATGCGACAGCCACAGCCGCTCCTTGGCGCGGGTGATGCCGACGTAGAACAGGCGGCGCTCCTCGTCGATCCGTCCTTCCTCGATGCTGGCCTCGTGGGGCAGGTTGCCGTCCTCCACGCCGACGATGAACACGAAGCGGAACTCCAGGCCCTTGGAGGCGTGCATCGACATCAGCCGCACCTGGTTGCCGGCATCGCCCTTGTCGGCGTGCGAGAGCAGTGCCAGCGCGGCGGCCAGCTCGCCCGGGCCGGAGGTCTTCGGACCGTCGAACCAGTCCGCCAGCTCATCCAGATTGCGCCGGCGTGCCTGGAACTGCGCCTCGTCCTTGCAGGTCGCGCGCAGCGCGGCAAGCAGGCCGGAGCGCTCGTTGAGCCTGCGCACCAGTTCCGCCGGCGGCAGCGTGCGCGCTTCGGCGCGCAGGCCCTGCACGATGGTGGAGAACCCCTGCAGCGCATTGGCGGCGCGCGCCGGCAGCTGCTGCGCCACCGCCATCGACTCGGCGGCGCGGGCCAGCGGCAGGTGCTTCTGGTTGGCCAGCTCGCCCAGCTTCGCCAGCGTGCCGGCGCCGACGCCGCGGTTGGGCGACTGCACCGCGCGCAGGAAGGCGGCGTCGTCGTCGGGATTGGCCAGCAGGCGCAGCCAGGCCAGCGCGTCCTTCACCTCGCCGCGGTCCAGGAAGGCCGTGCCGCCGCTCAGGTGGTAGGGGATGCGCAGCAGCTGCAGCGCTTTCTCCAGCGCGCGGCTCTGGTGGTTGCCGCGGAACAGGATGCAGACCTCGTTCCACGGCAGGGTGCCGTCGGGTGCCGCGTGCTGCTTGGTGATGAACTGGATCTCCGCCGCCACCTTGTCCGCCTCGTGGGCGGCATCGCGGCACTCCCAGACGCGGATGCGCTCGCCGTCGGCGGCCTCGCTCCACAGCGTCTTGGGGTGCTCGTGCGGGTTGTTGGCGATCAGCGCATTGGCGGCGCGCAGCACGCGGTTGGAACAGCGGTAGTTCTGCTCCAGCTTGATGATCTCCAACGCCGGGTAGTCGCTGCCGAGCGCCAGCAGGTTGTCCGGGTTGGCGCCGCGCCAGGCGTAGATGCTCTGGTCATCGTCGCCCACGCAGGTGAACTGGCCGGCGTCGCCGGCGATCGCCTTGAGCAGGCGGTACTGGGCGTCGTTGGTGTCCTGGCACTCGTCCACCAGCAGGTAGCCGATGCGCTCGCGCCAGCCCATCCGCGCCTCCTCGTCGGATTCCAGCAGCTGCACCGGCAGCCGGATCAGGTCGTCGAAATCCACCGCGTTGAACGCGGAGAGCCGCTGCTGGTAGCGCGCGTACAGCGCCGCGGCCTCGCGCTCGCGGCTGCTGCGCGCCGTTTCCGCCGCCTGTTCGGGCGACAGCCCGGCGTTCTTGGCGCGGCTGATCAGCTGTTTCATCGCCTCGATCTCGTCCGGCTTGCTGCCCGGCGGCAGCAGGTCCTTGATCTGCGAGGCGGAATCGTCGGCGTCGAAGATCGAGAACCCGCGCCGCAGGCCCAGCTTGGCGTGGTCGATCTGGACGATCTTCAGCCCCAGCGCGTGGAAGGTGCTGACGGTCAGTTCCTGCGCGGCATCGCCCTTGATGCGCTTGCCCACGCGCTCGCGCATCTCGCGCGCGGACTTGTTGGTGAAGGTGATGGCGGCGATGCGCCGTGCCGGGTAGCGCCCGCTCTGCACCAGGTGCGCGATCTTCTCGATGATGACGCGGGTCTTGCCGCTGCCCGCGCCGGCCAGCACCAGCAGGGGGCCTTCGGTGTGCAGGACGGCTTGGCGTTGCGGGGGGTTGAGACCGTGCATGGAGCGGAGGTGGGAGGCAGCAGGAGCGGGGGCGGTTATTCTGGCATCGCCGTCCGCGGCCTGCGCCCTTGCATTCCACCCATTCGCCGAATCCCACTGCCCCGCCTGATGGCCAAGCTCTATTTCTATTACTCGGCGATGAACGCCGGCAAGACCACCACCCTGCTGCAATCCGCGTACAACTACCGCGAGCGCGGCATGCGGGTGGCCATCCTCACCCCGAAGCTTGACTTCCGCGCCGGCAGCGGCACCGTGGCCTCGCGGATCGGGCTGCAGGCCGATGGCATCGCGTTCGACCGCGACGCGGACCTGCAGCGGATCGTGGAAGCCGACATCGCCGCCCGCGGCCCGCTGCACTGCGTGCTGGTGGACGAGGCGCAGTTCCTGACCAAGCCGCAGGTATGGCAGCTCAGCGAGGTGGTGGACGCATTGCGCATCCCGGTGCTGTGCTACGGCCTGCGCACCGATTTCCGCGGCGAGCTGTTCGAGGGCAGCCAGTACCTGCTGGCGTGGGCGGACGAGCTTTCCGAGATCAAGACCATCTGCCACAGCGGCAGCAAGGCGACCATGAACGTGCGCATCGACGCCCAAGGGCGCGCGCTGCAGGACGGCCCGCAGGTGGAGATCGGCGGCAACGAGCGCTACGTCTCGGTGTCGCGCAAGGAGTTCAAGAAGGTGATGCGCGGCGAAGGCAGCATCGAACCGCTGCAGGCGCCGCTGCCGCTCTGACGGCAGCGCGCCCGCGCCGCGATTACAGGATGTAGCGGCTCAGGTCCGGGTCCTGCGCCAGTTCCCCGAGCTGGGCGTCGACGTAGGCGCGGTCGACTGTGACGCTGCCGCCCTTGTCCGGGGCCTCGAAGCTCAGCGATTCCAGCAGTCGCTCCAGCACCGTGTGCAGGCGGCGTGCGCCGATGTTTTCCTGGCGCTCGTTGACGTGCGCGGCGATCTCGGCGAGGCGGTCGATAGCCTCGGCCTCGAAGCGCAGCGTCACGCCCTCGGTCTCCATCAGCTCGACGTACTGCCTGGTCAGCGCCGCCCTGGGTTCGGTCAGGATGCGGACGAAATCGTCCTTGCCCAGCGCCGACAGCTCCACCCGGATCGGGAAGCGGCCCTGCATTTCCGGGATCAGGTCGGACGGCTTGGCCAGGTGGAAGGCGCCGCTGGCGATGAACAGGATGTGGTCGGTCTTGACCGGGCCGTACTTGGTGCTGACCGTGCTGCCTTCCACCAGCGGCAGCAGGTCGCGCTGCACGCCTTCGCGCGACACGTCCGCGCCCATGCCCTCGCTGCGCTTGGCGACCTTGTCGATCTCGTCGATGAAGACGATGCCGTGCTGCTCGCAGGCTTCGATGGCAGCCTCGCGCACTTCGTCCTCGTTGACCAGCTTGCCGGCCTCTTCCTCGACCAGCAGCGGCCGCGCGGCCTGGATGGTCATGCGCTTCTTGTGGGTCTTGCCGCCGGAGATCTGGCTGAACATCTGCCGCAGCTGCTGGCCCATTTCCTCCATGCCCGGCGGGGCCATGATGTCCACGCCGATGTTCATGCTGAGGTCGAGTTCGATCTCGCGCGCGTCCAGCTCGCCGGCGCGCAGCTGCTTGCGCAGCTTCTGCCGGGTCGACGATTCCTGCGCCGACGGCTCCGCGCCGATGTCGATGGTGGTGGTCTGCGCCGGGTTGAAGCCGAAGCCGGGCGCGGTTTCGCGCTTGGGCAGCAGCGCATCGAGGATGCGGTCCTCGGCGCGCTCCTCGGCCTGCGTGCGCACGCGCTGCTTGGCCTGGCCGCGGTAGAGCTTGACCGCGGTGTCGGCCAGGTCGCGGATGATCTGCTCCACGTCCTTGCCGACGTAGCCGACCTCGGTGAAGCGGGTCGCCTCCACCTTCACGAACGGCGCATTGGCCAGCGTGGCCAGCCGCCGTGCGATTTCCGTCTTGCCGACGCCGGTGGGGCCGATCATCAGGATGTTCTTCGGCATCACCTCGTTGCGCAGCTCCGGCGCGAGCTGCGCGCGCCGCCAGCGGTTGCGCAGGGCGATGGCCACGGCGCGCTTGGCGCCGTGCTGGCCGACGATGTGGCGGTCGAGTTCGGCGACGATCTCGCGCGGGGTCATGGAGGAGGAATCAGTCATGGCATTGTGTTCCGTTGTAGGAGCGCACCGCAGGGGCGCGAACGCATTCGCGTGATCCCGCAGGAAGCCATCGCGCCGCTGCGGTGCGCTCCTACGGGTCTGGTCCGGCCGGAGCTCAGAGCTGCTCGACCACGATGTTGCGGTTGGTGTAAATGCAGATGTCGCCGGCGATGCCCAGTGCTTCGGTGGCGATGGCTTTCGCATCCAGTTGGGTATGCGCCAGCAGCGCGCGCGCGGCGGACAGCGCGTACATGCCGCCGGAACCGATGGCGATCAGGCCGTCTTCCGGCTCGATCACGTCGCCGGTGCCGGAAATCACCAGCGAGGTGTCGGCATCTGCCACCGCCAGCAGCGCCTCGAGCTTGCCGAAGCGGCGCTCGGTGCGCCAATCCTTGGCCATCTCCACCGCCGCACGGGTCAGCTGACCGTGCTTCTCGAGCTTGGCTTCGAACAGCTCGAACAGGGTGAACGCATCGGCGGCAGCGCCGGCGAAACCGGCCAGCACGCGGCCGTCCTTGCCGAGCCGGCGCACCTTGCGCGCGTTGGCTTTCATCACCGTGTGGCCCAGCGTCACCTGGCCGTCGCCGGCAATGACCACCTGGCCGTTACGGCGCACCGAGCAAATGGTGGTGGCATGGAACACGTTGGGGTTCTGGCTGGGATCCATCGTTTTCTCCGTTGAACCGGCTATCTGGGGGCACACGCCCCGGCTTCAAGCAGGAAGGACGGGCATGGCGCCACCGCTGGTCAGCATCGCGATGCCGATCCTGGACACCGAACGCTTCCTGCCGGCGGCGCTGGACAGCCTGCTGGCGCAGACCTGCGGCGACTGGGAAGCGCTGCTGTGGGACGACGGTTCCAGCGACGGCAGCGCCCGGATCGCCGCCGACTATGCCGCGTGCGACCCGCGCTTCCGCCTGCTCGGAGATGGGCGCAACCATGGGCAGGCGGCCGCGCTGGCGAAGACCTTGGCACAGGCGCGCGGCGCCTACTTCGGCACCCTCGACAGCGACGATGTGCTGGAGCCGCAAGCGCTGGCCGCGCTGCTGGCGTTCCTGCAGGCGCGGCCGGCGCTTGGCATGGGCTATTCGCGGTATCTGGAAATCGACGAGGCGGGCACCGTGCTGGGGCCGGGCCGCCGCAGTCTCACCCCGTATTCGCCTGCGGGCCTGCTGGTGGAATTCATGACCTTCCAGTTCCGGCTGGTGCGCGCGGACGCCTACCGCGCGGTGGGCGGCTTCGATCCGGCGGCCGCCTATGCCGAGGACTACGACCTGTGCCTGCGCCTGTCCGAGCGCTACCCGGTCGGCCACCTGCCGCAACCGCTGTACCGCTACCGCGTCCGCCGCGGTTCGATCTCGCAGTCCAGCCGTCTGCGCCAGGTGCAGGCCAGCTTCGCCGCCGCCCAGCGCGCGCTGCAGCGGCGCGGTCTTGAGCGGGAGCAGGCGCTGTCGCTGGGCATCCGCGCCCGCCACGTGCTGCGGCCGAAGGCCACCGCGGCGCCGGCACCATGACGGCGTCGATCAGCGTGCTGCTGCCGCTGCGCGGCGCAGCGCCGTTCCTCGGCCAGGCCTTGGCCAGCCTGCAGGCGCAGGCGTCCGGCGACTGGCGCGGCGTGCTGTGTCCGGTGGGCGAGGCGGCCACGGTGCTGGCGGCGAGGGTGGCCGCCACGGATCCGCGCTTTTGCGCCGGGCCGACAGCTGCGAGCGAAGCCGCCGCGCTGGCGCTGGCCGCGGACGGCATCGACACGGAATTCCTGTGCGTGCTGGATCCCGACGATGCGCTGGCGCCGCAGGCGCTGGCCGCCCTGCATGCCGCGCTGGCCGCCCGGCCCGATGCCGGGATGGCCTACAGCCGGCATGTGCTGGTGGACACCGACGGGCGCGTGCTGGGCCCGGGGCCATTGTGCGAGCTGCCGTATTCGCCGGAGGCGCTGCTGCTGGATTGGATGACCGGGCCGCTGCGGCTGCTGCGCACCGCCGCCTACCGGCGCGCCGGCGGCTATACCGATGCCCATCCCGACGCCATCGACTACGACCTGTGCCTGCGGCTGTCGGAAACCTGCGCGGTGGTGCATGTGCCACAACCGCTGTACCTGCGCCGCATCCATGCCGCGGCACCGGAAGTGGCGCGCTGGGCGGAAGCCATCGAGGCGCGCTATGCCGCCTTCGTCGCGGCGGTGCGGCGGCGCGGTCTGGATGCGCGTTACGACACCGCGCTGCAGGTGGACAGCTGGCACATCCTGCAGCGGCTACAGGTTCAGTAAAGCGGCGTGGCGTCGTCGAGCAGGCGCCTGGCGCGCACCTGCAGGGCTGCCCACGAATCGGCCAGCCGCTCCGGTTTCGGCGTGGTCCGCGCGATCAGCGCCAGCGCCTCTTCCAGTTGCTCCACGCGCAGCGCCAGCGCGGCGTAGTCCTCGGCCAGCACCAGTTCCACACGCTTGTCCGTGCACACGCCGATGCAGGGGCGCGGCGCTTCCACCTTGCCGCAGCCGATGCAGCGCCAGCCTTCGATGGTCTCGATCATGCCGCGATGCTGCGACCGTACGTCGGCGGCGGCATTGATCGACATCAAACAGAGGTTCAGGGCTTGCGCCGGGCGCGCGGATGGGCGGCGTCGTAGACCTTGGCCAGGTGCTGGAAATCCAGATGGGTGTAGATCTGGGTGGTGGCGATGTCGGCATGTCCCAGCAGTTCCTGCACGCCGCGCAGGTCGCCCGAGGACTCCAGCACGTGGCTGGCGAAACTGTGGCGCAGCAGGTGCGGATGGATGCGCTTGAACATGCCCTGCCGCAGCGCCAGCTGCTTGATCCGCAGCTGGATGGCGCGCGCGCTGATCCGGGCGCCGCCGCGGCCGGGGAACACGAAACCGGTGCTTGTGCCGGCCGTGGCCTCGCGCCAGTCCAGCAGTGCGCGGCGCGCGTGCGAACCCACCGGCACGATGCGCTGCTTGCTGCCCTTGCCCAGCACCGTGACCAGCCCGGCCTCGAAATCCAGGTCGCCCCAGCGCAGCATGCACACCTCGGACAGGCGCAGCCCGGAGGAATAGAACAGCTCCAGCAGGGCGCGGTCGCGCAGGCCCAGCGGTGCGTCGGTGGGCAGCTGGACCAGCTGCACCGCCTCGTCGACGTCCAGCACCTGCGGCAGCTTGCGGGGGGCTTTCGGCGCGCGCACGCCATCGGCCGGGCTGGCCGCAAGCCGACCCTGCTTCAGCAGCCAGCGGTACAGGCTGCGGCAGGCGGACAGCCGCCGCTGCAGCGACTTCGGCGACAGTCCGCGGCGGTGCTCGGCGGCGACGAAGGCGCGCAGGTCGTTGCCGTCCAGCGCCAGCAGGTCGCGGCCGCGCGCCCAGCCGGCCAGCGCGCCCAAGTCGCGGCGGTAGGCGTCCAGGGTGTGCGCCGAACCCTGCCGTTCGACCGTCAGGTGGGCAAGGAACTCGTCGATGACCATGCGCCGAGTGTAAGCGCACCGGGCTGGCGCGACCGCCCACTCCCAAGACCCCACATGCTGCGGTAGGCTTGCGATTCGCCGCATGCATCCGGGGAGAGGGCATGGACTGGTCGGAACTGCAGGTGATGGTGGTCGAGGATCACGGCTTCCAGCGCCGCATCGCACTGCGCCTGCTCACGGAGCTGGGCGTCGAACGCGCGCTGGAAGGCGCCGACGGGCTGGACGCGCTGGACGTGCTGCGCCGGCAGCCGACGCCGCCGGACGTGGTGCTGGTGGACCTGGACATGCCCGGCATGGACGGCATCGAATGCATCGGCCAGATCGCGCAGGAGCGGCTGGCGCGCGCGGTGGTGGTGGTGAGCGCGCTCGATCCGGCGCTGCTGCATACCGTGCAGACCATGGCCCGCGCCTACGGGCTGCGCGTGCTGGGCAGCGTGGAGAAGCCGCTGACCCGCGACAAGCTTGAAGAAGTGCTGGTGCGGTTCGGCGACCATGTCGGCGAACAGCATGACGAGAGCGAGGCGGACTTCACCGTGCCCGCGCTGCTGGAAGCGCTGGGCAACGGCGAGATCCTGCCGTGGTTCCAGCCGCAGGTGGAGTTCGGCAACGGCAAGGTGGTGGGGGTGGAGGCGCTGGCGCGCTGGGAGCGCCCCGACGGCAGCGTGGTGCGGCCGGTGCTGTTCGTGCCGCTGCTGGAGCGCGAAGGCCGGGCCGACGCGCTGACCGAGCGCATGCTGGACGAGGGGTGCCGCTGGCTGCAGCGCTGGTGCCGCGACGGCATGCGGTTGAAGCTGTCGGTCAACGTCTCGCCGCTGGCGCTGGCCGACCCGGCGGCGGCCGACCGCTACCAGGCCATCGTCGAAAGCCATGCGATCAGCCCGGAGGACGTGGTGCTGGAGATCACCGAGAGTTCGGTGATGACGGATGCCGCGCGCGGCCTGGGGGTGCTGGCACGCCTGCGGCTGAAGGGGTTCGGCCTGTCGATCGACGACTTCGGCACCGGCTATTCCTCGCTGGCGCAGCTGGCGCAGGTGCCGTTCACCGAGCTCAAGGTCGACAGGGAATTCGTGTTTTCGGCGCATTCGCAGCCGCGCAAGCGGGCGGTGGTGGAGGCCAGCCTGGACCTGGCGCGCAAGCTCAACCTGACCACGGTGGCGGAAGGCGTGGAAACCGTTGAGGACTGGCAGTTGCTGGCCGAGCTCGGCTGCAGCATCGCCCAGGGCTGGTTGATCGGGCGGCCGGTGCCGGGCAGCGAACTGCCGGCGGCGATCGCCCGCTGGCGCCGCCCGGTACTGTGACGATGGCCGTCGGTCGCCGCACCGGCCCCAACGCCTGCTGACGCCGTGCGCTTTGACCTGTCCCGCCTCGGCATCCGCCACCAGCTGCTGAGCCTGTTCGGGTTGTTCCTGCTGACCGGCGCGCTGGTGGTGGTGGTGGATGAGGTCGGCCAGCACTTCGCGCAGCGTTCGATGGAGTCGATGCGGGATGACGTGCTGGTGGGCATGCGCCGGATCCGCCGGCTGTCCGATGCCTATGGCAGCGAGATGGTGGGCGTCACCTTCCGCACCCGCAACTACCTGATCAGCTGGGAACAGGCCGGCCAGCGGATCGAGCGGGCGCAGGCGACCATGGACCGCGAATGGCGGGCGCTGCAGGCGATGCCGCTGGACGAGGAAAGCCGCGCGTTGCTGGATCAGGCGCTGCGCGCGCGCCCGCGTGCCGATGCCGCCGCCGCCAGCCTGCGCGAGATACTGCGGCAGCGCGACATCCTCGCGCTGGGCCGGTTTGCCGACCGCGAGCTGTATCCGGCAGTGGATCCGCTGGTGCAGCGGCTGGAGCGGATCGATGCGCGCGGGCAGGCGCGCGCCGCGGCGCTGGCGCAGGGCGCGCTGGAGCGCGGCATCTGGGTCAGCCGGATCCGGATCGGGCTGTCGCTGGCCTGCGTGCTGCTGGCACTGCTGTTCGGCCGGCGCATCCTGCGCGACGGCTACCGTGGGGTGGAAAGCCTGACCTGGCTGGCGCGGCGGATGACCCAGAACGACTACACCGCGCAGCCGCGTTACCTGCCGCGCGGCGAGCTCGGCGAAGTCATGGACAGCTTCCTGCGCATGCGCGACCACGTGCACCGGATCGAGGGCCAGCTGACCGAACAGCTGGATCGCATCGACCGGGTGCGGGTGGCGCTGGAGCGGCGCGAGCAGTTCCAGCGGCTGCTGCTGGAGGCGGCGCAGACGGCGATCTTCGCGGTCGACGAGGACGGCGTGTTCTCGCAGGTCAATCCGTTCGCGGAAAAGCTGCTGGGCTGGCCGGCCGGTCAGCTGCTGGGGCGCGAGAAGCTGGATGTGGTGCTGGACCCGGAGGCGCTCGGCGCGCTGGCGCGCTCGCTCAGCGAGGCCTACGGCCATACCGTGCCGCCCGACTGGACCGCGCTGCGCGAGTTGGCGCGCCATCGCGAACCGCCGCGCGAATTCGCCCTGCGCCACCAGCGTGGCCGCACCCTGCCGGTGTTGCTGGCGCTGTCGGCGATGCGCGACGACACCGGCGCGATGGTCGGGCTGCTGGCGGTGGCCACCGACCTGACCATGCAGAAGAGGCTCGAGCGCGCCCTGCGCGACAGCGAAGCGCGTGCCCGCGAGGCCAGCCAGGCCAAGAGCGCCTTCCTGGCGGCAATGAGCCACGAGATCCGCACGCCGATGATCGGCGTCACCGGAATGATCGAGATCCTCGGGCATACCGAACTGGATCCGGAGCAGCGCCGTGCGCTGGGCATCATCCAGGCCTCGGCCGAAACCCTGCTGCGGATCATCGGCGACATCCTCGACTTCTCGAAGATCGAGGCCGGCAAGATGGAGATCGAGCCGGTGCCGACTTCGCTGCCGGAGCTGGTGCGCAGCGTCGCCGCCAGCTTCTCGGGCTCGGCATCGAGCAAGGGCCTGGTGCTGGACAGCGAGGTCGATCCGCAGGTCGCGCCGGCGCACCGGGGCGACCCGGTGCGGCTGCGCCAGGTGATCGGCAACTTCCTGTCGAACGCGATCAAGTTCACCGACCACGGCAAGGTCACCGTCGCGGTGAAGCTGCTCCAGCACACGCCGGGCGAAGGTGCTTTGGGCAGGGACCTGCTGGAACTGAGCGTGGCCGACACCGGCATCGGCATCAGCGAGCAGGCGCAGGCCCGGTTGTTCAAGCCGTTCTCGCAGGCGGAAGTGGACACCACCCGCCGGTTCGGTGGCACCGGTCTCGGGCTGGCGATCAGCCGCCGCATCGCCGAGCTGATGGGTGGCCATATCGAAATGGAGTCGGCGCCCGGCAGGGGCACCACCATGCGCCTGAAGCTGGAGCTGCCTCGGGCGCCGGCGGACCAGCTGCCGGAGCTGACCCTGCCGGGCCGGCATGCGCCCGGCTTCCGGCCGCGTCCGCTGCCATCGGTGGAGGAGGCCGAGCGCGAGCGCAGCCTGGTCCTGCTGGTCGACGACCACGCCACCAATCGGCTGGTGATCCAGCGCCAGCTGGCGCTGGCCGGCTACGCCTCGGAAACCGCCGAGGACGGTATGGAGGGACTGGAACGCTGGCGCAGCGGGCGCTACGCGCTGCTGCTCAGCGACGTGCACATGCCGCGCATGGACGGCTACCAGTTGGCCCGCACGATCCGCGCCGAAGAGCTGGGAAGAGGCCTGCCGCGCACCCCGATCGTGGCGCTGACCGCCTCGGCGCTGAAGGGCGAGGCCGAGCGCTGCCTGGGCGCCGGCATGGACGACTACCTGACCAAGCCGGTGGGCATCGCCAGCCTCGGCGTCTGCCTGCAGCGCTGGCTGCCCCACACGGCCGGGGCGCCGGCCGTGGCCATGCCGGTGGCAGCCGCACCAGCCGCTGCCGTCTCTGCGCCGGTGCAGAAGGGCGCGCCGGACGCAAGCGCAACGGTGCTCGCCGGCGACGTGCTGCGCGAGCTGGCCGGAGACCGCCCGGGCGACATACGCGCGCTGCTGGAGGACTATCTGCGCTGCACCCGCGACGACATGGAGGCGCTGGAGCGCCTGCGCGCCGCCGGTGACCTGCCCGCGCTGGTGACCCAGGCGCACCGGCTGAAAGGCGCGGCGCGGCTGGTGGGTGCGGTCGAACTGGGGGAGGCGGCCGCCGCGCTCGAAAGCACGCTGCGTAGCGGCGCCCGTGAGCGGCTGCCGGCGCTGGAGGACGCATTGCACGCCGCCCACTGGCGGCTGCAGGAGTACGTGGCCCGGCAGTACCCGCATTAGGGCGCTGCGATCGGCCAGCGCCGGTGTACCCTGCTTCCAACCGGCCACTGCGGCCGCGAAGGGACTTATCCGATGCGTGAACTGATCCTGCTCCGCCATGCCCACGCCGATGCGCCCGCTTCCGGCCAGGACGACCTGCTGCGGCCGTTGTCGGCCACCGGTCTGGCCGAGGCCCGGGCCGCCGGCGACTGGCTGCGCGAGCACGCCCTGCTGCCGGATCGGGTGCTGTGCTCCAACGCCGCGCGCACTCGCCAGACCCTGGCTGCGCTGGGGGAGCTGGGCTGCACCGACGTGCGCGAGGAGGCAGCGATCTACGAAGCCAGCCCGGGCACCCTGATTGCACTGGCCGATGCCCACCGCGACGCGCGTCGGCTGCTGCTGATCGGCCACAACCCCGGTCTGGAACAGTTGGCTGCGCTGCTGCACAGCGGCCAGTCCGGCGACTACCGCGGCATGCCGCCGGCAGGGGTTGCGGTGCTGGAATTCCCGGTGGAGGCGGCGATCGAGCCCGGCGTGGCACGGCTGTCGCGCTTCTGGTGGCCGTGAGGCGCGCCGACGCCGAAGGATGAGCCGATGAGACACCCTCGCCCCGGCCGCGTGCTGGCGGGGCTGCTGGCCCTGCTGCTGGGCGGCTGCGCCACGCTGTCGCCGCAGCAGCGCAGCGCCGCCGCCGAAGTGGCGGTCAGCGCACGCAGCACGCAGGTGGACTGCATGCGTGCCGATGCCTGCGCGCTGCCCTCGCCGCTGATGGCGATGGCGCGGGACACCCTGGCCGCGTCCACCCCGGCGGCGCCGCGCCACCGTGCGCTGATCCTGGACGATGCCCCCGACGCGCTGCTGGCGCGGATCCACCTGATCCGCGCCGCCCGGCGCAGCATCGGCCTGCAGACCTATATCTTCGACGAGGACGATTCCGCCCAGCTGGTGCTGGACGAGCTGCAGGCGGCGGCGTTCCGCGGCGTCAAGGTCCGCATCCTGGTCGACCAGCTGGCGGCGCTGCGCAAGGTGGAAACGCTGGCGGCGCTGTCGTCCCTGCACGCCAACCTGGAGTTACGCGTCTACAACCCGGTGCTGGACCGCGCGCGGCTGTCGCTGCCGATGTACGCGGTGGCCGCGGCCTGCTGCTGGCGCCAGCTCAACCGGCGCATGCACAACAAGCTGCTGGTGGTGGACGATGCGGTGGGCATCGTCGGCGGTCGCAACTACCAGGACGACTATTACGACTGGGGCGGCGAGTTCAATTTCCGCGACCGCGACCTGCTGTTGGCCGGGCCGGCGGTGGCCGACATGGCGGCGAATTTCGAGGCGTTCTGGGTGTCGGGGCGCAGCGTGCCGGCGGAGCAGCTGGGCGACGTGGCCCGCTACCTGCGGGAGCACGGCCCGCCGCCGGCGCCGCACCACGTGTTCCACAACCCGGCGCGGGTGCGTGCGCTGCTGGCCGAGGTGGCCGACGATGCGGTGCTGCGCACACGCTTCGTCGCGCCGGCGTTGCCGGTGCAGGGGGTAAAGTTCCTTGCCGACCTGCCCGCCAAGCATGGCCGGGACACAGCCGCGGAACTTGTCGATGCCACCGCGGTTGCAGGCAACCCCTCACCGGATACCAGCCACGGCCTGCGCGGTCTGATCGCCGGCGCCGACCGCGAAATCCTGCTGCAGACGCCCTACCTGGTGTTGTCGAAGCCGGCGCAGGCGCTGTTCCGCGAACTGCAGCAGCGGCCGCAGCCGCCGCGCGTGCTGGTGTCCACCAACAGCCTGGCCTCCACTGACGCCTTCATCGCCTACGCCCTGTCCTACAAGTACAAGCGCCGCTACCTGCGCGATTTCGGCTTCGAGATCCACGAGTTCAAGCCGTTCCCGGCGGACGCGCCGTTCGAACTGGGCGCCACCGGCGCCGGCCTCCAGGAAGCCGAGCCGCCGGCCGCGTCCGCGCGCGCCGGTGCCGGCAGCCTGCGCGAACGCCAGCTGGCCGAGCGCGGCCTGCGCAGCGAGCCGGCCAGCGAGGCCGGGCGGCCGTCGCCGTTCGCCTCCTCCGGCGGTCTGCCGGTGCGGCTCAAGCGCGCCGGCCTGCGCATGGGCATGCATGCCAAGTCGCTGGTGATCGACGGCCGGGTCGGCGTGGTGGGCACCCACAACTTCGACCCGCGCGGCGACAGCCTGAATACCGAGAGCGCGGTGGTGATCGCCGACCCCGGCTTCGCCGCGGTGCTGGCCGCCAGCATCCGTCGCGACATGGCCCCGGCCAATGCGTGGACCATCGGCCGACGCGACGACGCGCCGATCTTCTCCGGGATCGAATACAACCTGTCGAAGTTGTCCGAGCGGATGCCGGTGTTCGACCTGTGGCCTTACAAGTACGCCACCAGCTACGACTACGTGCCGGGGCCGGGCTGCCCGCCCACGGTGGCGCCGCCGTCGCCGTTCGCGCCGGAGTTCCGCCGCTGCAACCAGCCGGTGGGCGACTTCCCGGAGGTCGACATCGGCCTGAAATGGCTGGGCGTGCGCACGTTCACCGCGTTCGGTTCGGGGCTGTCGCCGATCCTGTGAGGGGAGGCGCCGGAGGGCGTGACGGATGGCGATTGACGCGCCAGCGCGCGCGTCCTAGTCTGCCAAACTCATTTTCATTGCCTTCCGGGGCCCACATGTCGATCACCCTGAACTTCGAGCTCAACGACCACGATCTGGCCCATTTCCAGGCGGCAGCGGAACATTCCCGCAAGGCGGTCGAAGGCAAGAGCGCCGAGGAGATCGTGGCTGCCGCGGTCGCGCTGCTGGACGATGCGCAGAAGACCCAGCTGCCGGATTTCATCCGCGAGCGCCTGCTGCGCCTGGACGACATGATCGCGATGGTGCGCGACGAGGCCTGGGCGATGCCCGAGGCCGACCGCCAGCGCGTGCTGTCGGCACTGGCCTATTTCGCCGACCCGAACGACATCATCCCGGACGCTGTGCAGGTACTGGGCTTCCTCGACGACGCGGTGATGATCGAGCTGTCGGTGCGCGAACTGGCGCACGAGCTGGACGCCTACGACGACTTCTGCGACTACCGCGCCCGCGAAGCCGCCCGCCTCGGCGTCGATCCGGCCACGCTGGGCCGCACCGACTGGTTGGACAGCCGCCGCGAGGAACTGGTGGACCGCATGCACGCCCGCCGCGAGCGCGATTTCGGCGTCGGCTACGGCCGCAGCAGCGGCTATGGACGTGCTTCCTACATCCGCACCTGGCGCCCCGGCGCGTTCAAGGTGCGCTGAGCCGGATGGCCGCGCGCGATTTCACCTGGCCGGAGGGCACCACCCTCGCGGCGCTGAACGCGCGCTCCGCCGGGACGCTGATGGAGGCGCTCGGCATCGTCTTCACCGAACTCGGCGAAGGCTACCTGCGCGCCACCATGCCGGTGGACGCGCGCACCCACCAGCCCTACGGCCTGCTGCATGGCGGCGCTTCGGTGGCGCTGGCGGAAACCCTGGGCAGCAGCGCCGGCGCGCTGCTGGCCGGCGGCAACGCGGTGGTGGGACTGGAGATCAACGCCAACCACCTGCGCGCGGTGCGCGAAGGCACCGTCACCGGCACCACCCGGCCCCTCCACATCGGTCGCAGTACCCAGGTGTGGGAGATCGAGATCGAGGACGAGGCCGGCAGGCCGGTCTGCATCAGCCGGATCACCCTGGCAGTGCTGCCACAGCCCCCCGCTTCCGCCTGACGGCACCGGCGCAGCTGCGCTGGACGCGGGCGCGGGCCTTGCCGCTTCCCCCTTACACTTGCCGCCTCTCTTCCCGGCGCCCCCACCGTCGCCCATGCGCGCGTTCCGTTATCTGTATCGCCTGCCGCTGTTCGCCTGGCACGTCCTGATCCACCTGCCGCTGACCCTGCTGCTGATCGCCATCGGCAACGGCGGGCCGCTGTCGCACGGCATCGTGCGCTGGTGGGCGGGCGGGCTGCTGCGGGTGTTCGGGATGCGGGTGCAGCGCGTCGGCACGCCGCTGCCGGGTGGCACCTTGTTCGTCGCCAACCACGTCAGCTGGGTCGACATCATGGCGCTGCACTCGCAGCACATGATGGGCTTCATCGCCAAGTCGGAGATCCGCCGCTGGCCGGTGGTGGGGTGGGTCACCACCCACGCCGAGACCATCTTCCTGCAGCGCGGCAACGGCGACTCGCTGGGGCTGGTGATGGCCGAGATGGCGCAGCGCCTGCGCGATGGCCGCGCGGTGGCGGCGTTCCCCGAAGGCGGCACCCGCGACGGTCGCGAGCTCGGTGCCTTCCACGCCCGCATCTTCACCGCCGCGGTGGACGCCAATGCACCGGTGCAGCCGGTGGCGCTGTGCTACGGCGTGCATTGCGAGGCGCAGCCGATCGTCGCGTTCGCCCCGCGCGAGCATTTCATCGGCAACCTGGTGCGCCTGCTCGGCGAACCGCCGCGGCCGGTGCGGGTGTGCTTCATGCAGCCGATCCTGCCGGGCGAACACGAAGGGCGCCGCGGCATCGCCCGGGTAGCGCGCGAGCGCGTGCTGCAGGCGATGTCCGGGGCCTGAGGGAGGCGCATGCCGCTGCTGCCTTCCGCCTTCAACCCGCCGGCGTGGCTGCGCAACCCGCACCTGCAGTCGGTGGTCGCCGCCAGCCCGCTGCGGGCCGCGCGGGCGCGCAGGCGCCTGCGCGAGGTGCCGGCGCGCCACGACCCGCTGGTCCTCGATGTCGGCGGCGGCGTGCGCCTGCAGGGCGTCGCCAGCCTGCCCGAAGACAGGGCGCCACGCGCGCTAGCGCTGCTGCTGCACGGCTGGGAAGGCAGCGCCGATTCCAGCTACATGCAGCTGACCGCGGCGCGCCTGCTGCGCGACGGCTTCGCGGTGTTCCGGCTGGATTTCCGTGACCATGGCGACAGCCACCATCTCAACGAGGGCCTGTTCCACTCCAATCGCTTGGATGAGGTGATCGGTGCGGCGCGCGCCGTGTCCGGGCGCTGGCCAACGCTGCCGCTGGTCGCCGCGGGCTATTCGCTGGGCGGCAACTTCGCGCTGCGGCTGGGCCTGCACGCGCCCGCGGCCGGCCTGCCGCTGCGCCGGGTGGCGGCCGTCTGCCCGCTGCTGGACCCGGCGCGGACCATGGATGCGATGGAGGCGGGGCCGGCGTTCTACATGCGCCATTTCGAGCACAAGTGGCGGCAGTCGCTGGCGCGCAAGCGCGCGCTGTTCCCGCAGGCGCATGCCTTCGGCGATGACGTGCTGCGCCTGCCCATGCGCGCGCTGACCGCGTGGATGGTGGCGCACAACACCGGCTTCCCGCACCTGGACGCCTATTTCGACGGTTATTCCGTTGCCAGCGACCGCCTGCAGGCGCTGCCGGTGCCGGTCGACGTGCTGATGGCCGAGGACGACCCGGTAATCCCGGCCGACGAGTTCCACCGCATCGCCGGCTATCCCAACGTGACCCTGGAGCTGGCGCCGCATGGCGGCCACTGCGGCTTCATCGAGGCGATGACGCTGGACGGTTACGCCGAGCGCTGGGTGGCGGCGAAGCTGGCGGCCGCGGTGGGTGCGGGGACCTAGGCCGGGGCACCCGCGCGGCGCTGGCGCCGCCGCCGTCCTAGAATCGGCGCAACGTTTCCAGCGAGGCATCCGCATGCGCATCCACAGCGACAGTTTCCAGCACCGCCAGCCGATCCCGGCCGAATTCGCGCTGGGCGCGCGCGACTGCAAGGACGGCTTCGGCGGCAACCGCAATCCGCACCTGGCCTGGGACGACGCGCCCGCCGGCACCCGCTCGTTCGTGCTGCTGTGCATCGACACCGATGCCCCCACCGATGGCGCGCTGGTGGCCGACACCGCCAACCCGATCCCGGTGGCGCATCCGCGCGGCGACTTCGTGCATTGGGCGGTGGCGGACATCCCCGCGGATGTCCGCGAGATCGCCGCCGGCAGCTGCAGCGACGGATTCACCGCGAAGGGCAAGCCGGCCGGTCGCGACGCCGACGGCGTGCGCGGGCTGAACGACTACACCGGCTGGTTCGCCGGCGATGCCGGCATGGGCGGGCGCTACTTCGGCTACGACGGACCCTATCCGCCCGCGCACGACCTGCGCACGCACCGCTACTTCTTCCGTGTGTTCGCGCTCGACGTGCCCAGCCTGGGCCTCGCCGCCGGCTTCACGGCCGGCGATGCGCTGCGCGCCATGCAGGGACACGTGCTGGCCGAGGCGGCGCTGTACGGGACCTACAGCCTGCAGCCGGGCTGACGCCCGCAGGCGCTGCGGCGCTCAACGCCTGGCGATGGTCGCGCCGGCCGGTCGGCCGCTGCCGCAGCCAGCGCGCAGCCGCTGCACTTCGCGCGGGATCGCACCGCCTTCCGGGAGCAACGCGCGCATGTCGGCCAGCACCGCGTCCAGCGCCATCCGCGCCACCCGCGGCCGCGCACGGCACTGCAGGTCCGCGGCGTAGGCGCGTGCCAGCCAGGCCGCCTTGCGCTGCTCGAGGTCGCTGCTGCGGGTATCGCCCAGCGCGATCAGCCGCGCCAGCGCCAGTCCATCTCCCTGCTGCGCCTGCAGCCGCGCCAGCGAGATCTCGGCGCGGCGGGTATGCGAGTGGCGCGGGCCGAAGCCTGCGCGGGTCAGCCGCACCGCCTTTTCCAAAACGGCCCGCGCGGCCACCCGCTGGTCCAGCACGGCCAGGATTTCGCCATGCAGGCGCTCGTCGTCGCCCACCAGAGCGTGGCTGGCGCCGTACTGCCGGGCGCGCAACGCCGCCGCTTCGCGTGCCAGCGGCAACGCTTCGCGGTCGCGCCCGGCGTCGTGCAGGATCATCGCCAGGTTGAACACGCCGGCGGCGATCAGCCCGGCATTGCCGGACTTGCGCCAGGCCTCCACTGCCTGCTGCTGGTAGGCCACCGCGCGCTCGAGGTCGCCGCGCTCCCAGGCCACCACCGCCATGCTGTTGTAGGCGCGTGCCATGTCCGGATGGTGCGGGTCCAGGCGCGCGCCCATCCATGCGGTGGTTTCGGTGAAGATCGCTTCGGCATCCCGGAAGCGGCCCATGTCCACGTACAGCGCGGCCAGCTGGCGGTTGGCATCGACGGTGGCACGGTGGTTGTTGCCGTGCAGTTCCTGGGCCAGCTGCAGGGAGGCGTGGCAGTCGCGGCTGGCGGCTTCCAGGGTGTCGGTGGCGCGCTCCAGCGAGCACAGCGCGCGCAGCATGTTGATGGCCTGTGGGTGGTGCCCGCCCAATGTCCGGCGCAGCTGCGCCAGGCCGTCCACGAGCGTGCGGATGGCATCGGCCGGCTGGCCCATCGCCGACTCCAGGTTGGCCATGTCGAGGCGGGTTTCGGCCATCCCGGCCTCGTCCTTCTCGCGCCGGCGCAGCTCCAGCGCGCGCGCGTGCAGGCGGCGCGCGGCGTCGAAGTCGCCCAGCTCGCGCCGGCAGCGGCCGAGCTGGGCATAGAACGCGGCGGACTGCAGCGGCAGTCGCGGTTCTTCCTGCTGGGCCATGGTTTCCAGCGGCTGCATCCGCGCGGTGCAGGTGCGCGGCTCGCCCAGCTGCTGGAACACATTGCCGTTCAGGGTGGCGGACTCCAGCCGCAGGCTGGCCGGTGCATCCGGCAGCAACGGCAGCAGCCGTGACTGGCGCGCCAGCAGTTCGCGCGCCTCGCGGTAGTCGCCCAGGCCTAGGCGCAGCTGCGCCACCGCGCCATACAGCTCTGCGCGCGCCTCCGGTTGCCGGGCCAGGCTGCGCTCGCCGCGCAGGATGCCCATGTCCAGCAGGCTGCGCAGGTCGATCGGGGTATTGGAGGAGCTGCCGGCGTCCTGGAACAGCTCGGTGACGAAGCGCTGCATCGCCTGCGCGCGCGCGGCCTCGCGCAGGGCACGCTGGGCCTGCCAGCCGACCACGCCCAGCGCCGCGCTCAGCACCGCCAGGATCGCCATCGCGCTGCCGATCGCCCAGCGGTGGCGCTGCAGGTACTTGCGCGTCCGGTAGCCGAAGCTCTCGCCGCGCGCCAGCACCGGCCGGCCGCGCAGGTAGCACAGCAGGTCATGCGACAGTGCTTCCGCGGAGACGTAGCGGCGGGTGGGGCACTTGGCCAGCGCCTTCAGCGCGATGTTGTCGAGGTCGCCGGCAAGCTCGCGCGCCAGCCGCGCCGGCGAGTACGGGCGGCTGGCCTCGGGTTCGGCGCGCAGCGCCGCCTGCGAGGGCTTCTGCGGGACGCCATCGAGGATGGCCTCCTCCCATTCCGCATCCGTCTGCCGCTTGAGCCGGTAAGGCTTGCTGCCGGTCAGCAGTTCGTACAGCACCACGCCGAGCGAATACACGTCGGTCATGGTGGTGACCGGCTCGCCGCGGATCTGCTCCGGCGCGGCGTAGTGCAGGGTGAAGGCGCGCACTCCCGTGCGGGTCTGGTCCACCGGCGGCGGCTCGACGTCCAGCAGCTTGGCGATGCCGAAGTCGAGCAGGCGCACGTGCCCGGCCGGGGTCACCAGGATGTTCGATGGCTTCAGGTCGCGGTGGACGATCAGGTTGGCATGGGCGTGGCTGACCGCCTCGCAGACCTGGCGGAACAGGTCCAACCGCGCGGCGATGTCGAGCTGGCGCGACTGGCAGTAGCTGGTGATCGGTTCGCCTTCGACATACTCCAGCGCGAGGTAGGGCTGGCCGTTGTGGTCGATGCCGGCGTCCAGCAGGCGGGCGATGTGCGGGTGCGCGAAGCGCGCCAGGATCTCGCGTTCGCGATCGAAGCGCTGGCGCAGCTGCGGGTTGGCCAGGCCCGGCCGCAGCAGCTTGAGCGCGACCTTGCGCTCGTACATGCCGTCGGCGCGCTCCGCCAGCCAGACCTGGCCCATGCCGCCTTCGCCCAGCAACCGCTCCAGCCGGTAAGGGCCCAGCCGCGCCCCCGCCATGACGCCGCTGGGCAGGGCCATGGCGGGTGTATCGAGGAAGCTGGCGTCGCCCGCATCCAGGGTCAACAGCCGCTCCAGCTCCGCCGCCAGCGCCGGGTCCTCGTCGCGCAGCGTGCGCAGGTGCTCCTCGCGCTGGTCCGCGGGCAGCTCGAGCAGTGCGTCAAGCAGCGGAGACAGGCGTTGCCAGCGCTCGATGTCCATGCGGCTCCCCCCGCATCCGGCGACCCTGCGGTCAGCCGGATGGTTCCTGCAGCGAGGCCAGCAGGAACATCCGCGCCTTCTGCCAGTCGCGGCGCACGCTGCGCTCGGAGCGTTGCAGCAGGGCGGCGATTTCCAGCTCGGACAGGCCGGCGAAATAGCGCAGTTCCACCACCTGGGTCAGCCGTGGATCGACCGACGACAGCCGGTTCAGCGCGGTGTCCAGGCCCAGCATGTCTTCGTCGAGGCTGAGCCCGCCCTCCAGGTTTTCCGGCAGCTCGGTGACCCGGTGCAGGTCGCCGCCGCGCTTCTGCGCCAGCCGCTGTCGCGCGTAGTCGACGATCACCGAGCGCATCGCCGAGGCTGCATAGGCGAAGAAGTGCGCGCGGTCATCGAACTGCGCGTTGCCGCTGCCGCGCCCGACCAGCTTGAGGTAAGCCTCGTGCACCAGCGCGGTGGCGTCCAGCGTATGGCCGTACTGCTGCCCGGCCAGCTGCCGGCGCGCCATGCCGTGCAGCTCCTGGTACAGGGTGGAGAGCACGCGGTCCAGCGCGGAACGATCGCCATCGCGGGCGGCGTCCAGCAGCACGGTGATGTCGCCGGGAGCGGTCATTCGGGTCGGCAAGGGCGTCGGGGGACGCCGGGACTATAGCGAATGGCGGCTCACTTCTGGCAGTGGCCGCACCAGACCGTCGCCCGCTGGCCGATGCTGGCCTGCTTCAGCGCGCGCCCGCAGCGCGGGCAGGGCTGCCCGCCACGGCCGTAGGCCAGCAGCTCCTGCTCGAAGTAGCCGGGTGCGCCGTCCGGGCTGATGAAGTCGCGCAGGGTGGTGCCGCCGCGGGCGATCGCGTGGGCCAGGATCGCCTTCACCGCTTCCGCCAGCGCCGCATAGCGCTCGCGCGAGACCTTGCCGGCGGCGCGCAGCGGCGAGATGCCGGCGGTGAACAGCGCCTCGGCGGCGTAGATGTTGCCCACGCCCACCACCACCGACTGGTCCATCAGGAAGGTCTTCACCGGCACCTTGCGGCCGCGGCTGAGTTCGAACAGGTAGTTGCCGTCGAACGCCTCAGACAGTGGTTCCGGCCCCAGCCCCGCCAGCAGCGGATGGATTTCGCCCGGCGCCTGCCAGAGCAGGCAGCCGAACCGGCGCGGGTCGTTGAAGCGCAGCACGCGCCCGGGCTTTCCATCTTCACCGACCAGCGCGATGTCCACGTGGTCGTGGGCGCGCACCGGCGTGTCCTCGGGCAGCACCCGCAGGCTGCCGGACATGCCCAGGTGCAGCAGCGCGCTGCCGGCCGTGGTGTCCAGCAGCAGGTACTTGGCGCGCCGGCGGATGGCGTCGATGCGCTGCTCCGGGAGCAGTTCCTCCACCTCGCGCGGGATCGGCCAGCGCAGGTCGGGGCGGCGCAGCCGGACGTGGGCGACGCGCTGGCCCTCGACGTGCGGCAGCAGGCCGCGGCGGGTGGTCTCGACTTCGGGCAGTTCGGGCATGCGCCCATGATGCCGCGGCGGGGCGGCGTACAGCCATGCCGTGGCATCATTGCCCGGCGTGAATCCGCGCGCCCTTTTCTCCCAAGAGTCACCGATGTCCGCGTCCCTGCTCGATTTCCTCGCTGGTGGCCTGCTCCAGTTCGGCTGGTGGCAGATGCTGCTGTACCTGCTGGTCGTGACCCAGATCACGATCTTCACCGTCACCCTGTACCTGCACCGCAGCCAGGCGCACCGCGGCGTGGATTTCCACCCGCTGATCGCGCACTTCTTCCGCTTCTGGTCGTGGCTGACCACCTCGATGATCACCAGGGAATGGGCGGCGATCCACCGCAAGCACCACGCCAAGTGCGAGACCGCGGAGGATCCGCACAGCCCCATGCACAAGGGCATCGGCAACGTGCTGTGGAAGGGCGCGGACATGTACCGCGAAGCGCGGCTGGCGCGCGCCGACATCGAGCAGTACGGCAAGGGCTGCCCGGACGACTGGATCGAGCGCAATCTCTACACCCGCTTTTCCAATGCCGGCGTGGTGCTGCTGCTGGCCGTGAGCTTCGTGCTGTTCGGCGCCAAGGGCGTGGCCGTGTGGGCCATCCAGATGGCGTGGATCCCGTTCTGGGCCGCCGGCGTGATCAACGGGCTGGGCCACTGGTGGGGCTACCGCAACTTCGAGACCACCGACACCGCCACCAACCTCACCCCGTGGGCGGTGTGGATCGGCGGCGAGGAGCTGCACAACAACCACCATGCGTTCCCGTCCTCGGCCAAGTTCGCGCTGCGCCGCTTCGAGTTCGACATCGGCTGGGCCGCGATCAAGCTGCTGGAAAAGCTGCGCCTGGCCAAGGTGCTGCGGGTCGCGCCGTCGCTGAACCTGCGCCCGAACATCGCCATGCCCGACGCGGAAACGCTGCGGGCGCTGCTGGCGCACCGCTTCCAGGCGATGACCGACTACCAGCGCAACGTGCTGAAGCCGGCGCTGAAGGAAGAGGCCGCCGCCGCGGGCGCCAGGCTGCGCGCGCTGCTGCCGCGCCAGCTGCGCAAGGGCATGGTGGACGACGGCCGCTGGCTGAATCCCGAGGCGCGTGCGCAGCTGCAGGCGTGGATCGATGCGCGCCCGCGCATCCAGGCGCTGATCGAACATCGCAAGCGTCTGGCCGACGTGCTGGAAAGCCGCGGCCACGATGCCGCCGAGCGCCTGCGCCAGCTGCAGGCCTGGTGCGCCGAGGCCGAGGCCAGCGGCGTGCGTGCGCTGCAGGACTACGCGGTGCGCCTGCGCGGCTATGCGCTGGTGCAGGCCTGACATCGCGCCGGCGGCAGGCGCGCGCCGGCGGATAGATCCCGCTGGCGCCGTCGCCATGCTGCTGTTGGCGGCGCCGATGGCGCTGCCGGCGCAGGTGCAGCGGGCGGATGACTACCTGGCGCGGATGGACCGGGATGGCGACGGCCGCGTCGCCCTGCCGGAATACCAGGACTGGATGGGCTATGCGTTCGCGCAGATGGACCGGAATGGCGACGGCGTGCTGTCCGCCGCCGAGCAGCCCGGCGGCCGCGGCGAGGCGATCACGCGCGAGGCCCACCGCGCCCTGCTGGCCGCCCGCTTCCATCGGCAGGACGCCAATCGCGACGGATTCCTCGATGCCCGCGAGCTGTCCGCGCCGCCGCGCTGAGCCGGCAGCGCGGACAGTACGGCCAGGGTCAGCCTGAACCGTTGCCGCTTCCAGGATTGCTTTTCAGATCGAATGCGCCTACCGTGGCTTTGCTGAATGACAAGGGTCACCTTGAATCGTGGCCTGAATGTTGCAGTTACCTGCATCGTTACACCCGTTTCTCAATCTCCTTGCAGCCAGCGTTTCCGCCGCATCCGCGGCATTCCATCCGTTACAAGGAGCATTGACATGTCCCAGACCGAAACCGGTACCGTGAAGTGGTTCAACGACGCCAAGGGCTTTGGCTTCATCACCCAGGACGGCGGCGGCGACGACCTGTTCGTCCATTTCCGTTCGATTGAATCCTCGGGCTTCAAGTCCCTGCAGGAAGGCCAGAAGGTCTCCTACGTGGCCGTGAAGGGCCAGAAGGGCATGCAGGCCGAGCAGGTTCGCCCGCTCTGAGCCACGCCCACGCGTGATTCGAAAAACCCGGCCTTGCGCCGGGTTTTTTATGCGCGCGAGCCCATGGGGGGCCAACAAAAACGCCGGCATTGCCGGCGTTTCTGTTGCAAGGCGCCGTGGAGCTGCGCCGGTTCCTGCAGTTACCAGATCTTCACCCGCTCCTCCGGCTTCAGGTACAGCTTCTGGCCCTCGGCCACCTTGAAGGTGTCGTACCAGGCGTCGATGTTGCGCACCGTCAGCGCGCGCCACTGGCCGGGGGCGTGCTCGTTGCCCACCACCTGCGAGCGCAGCGCCGCGTCACGCGCCTTGCTGCGCCAGGCCTGGGCGAAGGCGAGGAAGAAGCGCTCGTCGCCGCTCAGTCCGTCGATGACCGGCGCCGGCTTGCCGTCCAGCGACTTGTGGTAGGCCTTGTAGGCCGCCTGCAGGCCGGACACGTCGGCGATGTTCTCGCCCAGCGTCTGCCGGCCGTTGATGTGCAGCCCCGGTAGCGCCTCGTAGGCGTCGTACTGCTTGACCAGCCGTTCGGCCGCGGCCTTGAAATGGGCGGCGTCCTCCGGCGTCCACCAGTTGTGCAGCCTGCCCTGCGCGTCGAACTCGGCGCCCAGGTTGTCGAAGCCGTGGCTGATCTCGTGGCCGATCACTGCGCCGATGGCGCCGTAGTTGGCGGCATCGTCGGCATTGGCGTCGAAGAACGGCGCCTCCAGGATCGCGGCCGGGAAGTTCATCGCATTCTGCAGCGGCAGGTTCACCGCGTTGACGGTCTGCGGGGTCATCCACCACTCGCCGCGGTCCGGTGCCTTGCCCAGCTTGGCCAGCTGGTGGCGGTATTCGGCCAGTTCGGCGCGCTGCGCATTGCCCAGCGCGTCGTCGGCCTTCACTTCCAGCGCGGCGTAGTCGCGCCAGCGGTCCGGATAGCCCACGCCGACCTTCATCGTCTCGGCCTTCTGCTTGGCCAGGCGCTTGGTTTCCGGGCTCATCCACGCCAGCTGGTCCACGCCGTCGCGGAACGCGGCCAGGATGTTCGACACCATCGCCTCCACCCGCGCCTTGGAGCTGGTCGGGAAGTACTGCTTCACGTACAGCTGGCCGATGGCGTCGCCCAGCGCGCCGTCGGTGGCGGCCAGCGCGCGCTTCCAGCGGTCGCGCTGCGCGGTGGTGCCGGACAGCTGGGTGCCGTAGAAGTCGAAGCGCAGTTCGGCATAGGCCTTGGGCAGCAGGGTGGCGCTGCGGTTGAGGGCGTGGAAGCGCAGGTAGTCCTTCCAGGTCTGCAGCGGCGCACTGGCCACCAGCGCCGACAGCTTCCTGATCGCGTCGGGCTGCCATGCCACCAGCGTGGACTGCCCGGACAGCTGCGCGGCGTCGAAGAACGCCGGCCAGTCGATGCCCGGCGCGCGCGTGCCGAACTCGGCCAGCGGCCACGGGTTGTTGGCCTTGTGGATGTCCTGCGTGTCCACCACGCTGGCCTGCGCGTTGGCGATCTGCATCTCGAGGTCGAACACCGCCTTCGCCTTCCTGTCGGCGTCGGCGGTGCCGGCCTGCTTGAGCAGCGCGGCGATGTAGGTCTGGTAGGCGGCGCGGTTGGCGGCCATGTCCTTGTCGGCGGACAGGTAGTACTCGCGGTCCGGCATGCCCAGGCCGCCCTGCAGCAGGTAGCCGGTGTTCCTGTCCGGCGCATCCAGCCCGGCGGCCACGAACAGGCCGAACAGGTGCTCGGTGTAGTAGTTGGTGGCGTTGATCGGATCGACGTCGGCACGCAGGCCGGCGCCCAGATAGGCGGAAAGCGCCTTGCCGTCGGCAATCGCGTCGACCTTGTCCAGCGTCGGCTGCAACGGCGCCAGGCCGCGCGCCTCGATGCCGGCCTCGTCCATCCAGGCGGCGTAGTAGTCGGCGATCCGCCGCGCGTCGGTGCCGGTGGCCGGGTTCTGCTTGCGCAGCGACTGCACCAGGTCGGCCAGGCGCTTCTCGGCCTTCTCGAACACGCTGTAGAACACGCCGGTGCTGGCCCGGTCGGCGGGGATCTCGGTGGTCTTCTGCCAGTTGCCGTTGGCATAGGCGTAGAAGTCGTCGCCCGGCGCCACCGCCTTGTCGATGCCGGCCAGGTCGATGCCCACGCCGGTGGCGGCCGGCGCGCTGGCGGCGGGCGCGGCGGCCTTCGGGGCGTCGTCGCCGGCCGGTTTGCAGGCGGTCAGGGCGGCACCGGCGAAGGCGCACAGCAGGGCCAGCGCCAGCGGCGCGCGACGGAAGGAACGGGTGTGCATGGGCAGGCCTCGGTGGAAATGCCCGCCTATCCTGCGCCGATCGGCGCGGCGGGCATGTGCAGGAAGTCAGCCGGCTGCGCCGAAGGTCGCGTTGTGGCGCCCGCGCGGCGCTGCCATGATCCCGACCGATGCCGCCGCGCGAGGAGGCGCGAGCATGGAGAGCCTGCCCGGGCTGGACCTGAGCCAGCCGCCGTTCGACCTGCTGGACGAGGCCGGCCGCCAGCGCCTGGCCGCCAGGGTGGACATGGGCTTCCACCCGCGCGGCGAGACCATCATCAGCGGCGGCACGCCGTCCGAACGGGTGGTGGTGATCCTCAAGGGGCGGGTGCAGGCCTTCGACCTGGACGCCGCCGGCCACGAGCAGCGCTTCGCCGGTTACGGCAGCGGCGATCTGTTCGGGGCCTGGGCGGTGATGGCCGGGCGCGCGCGCCACAGCTACCGCGCCGACACCGACGTGGTCAGCTACCTGATCCCGGCGCCGGTGTTCCGCCAGCTGCTGGCCGACTATCCCGCGTTCGCCGCGTGGTTCCAGGAGGGGCTGGCGGTGAAGGGCCAGCTGGCGCGGCGCGGCCGCGACTCCGAGCTGGCCGAACTGATGGTCACCCCGGTCGGTGCCGCGGAACTGGCGCCGGCGGTGCGGGTGCCGGCAACAATGAGTATCGCGGATGCCAGCGCGCGGCTGCGCGAGGAGCGGGTGGACTGCCTGCTGGTGGACGACCCCGAGCATCCCGAGCCCGGCGTGGTCACCCGCACCGACCTGCTGGATGCGCTGACCCGCGCGCGCGCGCCGCTGGATGCGCCGGTGGGGCCGCTGGCCAGCCGGCCGCTGGTGGCGCAGCAGACCACCGACGTGCTGTTCCAGGCGCTGACCACGATGGCCGAAAGCCGCATCGAACGGGTCGCGGTGCGCGAAGGCGAGGCCATCGTCGGCACGCTGGGCATGGCCGAAGTGCTGGCGCACTACGCCAGCCAATCCCACCTCATCACCCTGCGGCTGGCGCGCGCGCGCAGCGTCGGGGAAGTCGCCGAAGCCGCGCGCGGCATCCACCGGCTGGTGCGCACCCTGCACGCGCAGGGCGTACGCATGCCGGCGCTGATGGAGCTGGTCAGTGCGCTCAACAGCCGGATCATGGCGCGCCTGTACGAACTGCTGCTGCCGCCGGCGCTGCAGCGCCAGACCTGCCTGCTGGTGCTGGGCAGCGAGGGCCGCCGCGAGCAATTGCTGCGCACCGACCAGGACAATGCGCTGGTAGTGGCCGACGGCTGCGACGACACGGCGCTGGAGGCGGCGATGGCCGGCTTCAGCCGGGCGCTGGGCGAGATCGGCTACCCCCCCTGTCCCGGCGGGGTGATGGTGTCCAACCCGCACTGGCGCATGCGTGCGGCGCAATGGCGTGCGCGCCTGCAGGGCTGGCGGTCGAACTACGACGCGCAGGCGGCGATGGCGCTGTCGATCACCCTGGATGCGCGACCGGTGGCCGGGGACGCCGCGCTGTTCGCGCCGCTGGACGCGCAGCTGCAGGCACTGGGCGGCGACGAGCGCCTGCTGCACGCGATGGCGCGCGCGACGCTGCAGTTCGACAACCCGCTGTCGTTCTTCGGCCAGCTGCGGCAGGACGAGCGCGGGCTGGATATCAAGCGCGGCGGGATCTTCCCGATCGTGCACGGGCTGCGCTGCCTGGCGCTGCAGCACGGCATCGGCCAGCGCAACAGCTTCGCCCGCTGCGAGGCACTGGTGCAGGCCGGCGCGCTGGACGCACCGCTGGGGCGCGACCTCGCCCAGACCCTGTCGGTGCTGCAGCGGATGCGGCTGGACGCGCAGTTGGCCGCGCTGGACGCCGGCGAAACGCCGGGCAACCACCTGCACCCCGAAACGCTGCGCCGGCTGGACCGCGAGCTGCTGCGCGACGCGCTGCGCGTGGTCAAGGCGTTCCAGCAGCACCTGCGCATCGCCTTCCACCTGGGCGACTGAGATGGTGCCGCTGCCCCGCTGGTGGTTGCGCAGGCGCCATGCCGGCGGCGAATGGGCCGCGCTGTGGCAACCGCCGCCGGCCGGCGAATGGGTCAGCCTGGACCTGGAAACCACCGGCCTGGACCCCGCCCGCGACCACATCCTCAGCCTGGCCGCGGTGCCCGTACGCGATGGCCGGGTGTGCCTGTCGGAGCGTTTCGAACGCCGCGTTCACACCGCGCGCGCCTTCGGCATCGAATCCATCCGCCACCACCGCATCACCCCGGATGAAGCCAGCGAAGGCGAACAGGTGACGGAGGTGGTGCGCGAGTTCCTGCACTGGCTGGGCAGCCGCCGCCTGCTGGGCTACTACCTGGGCTTCGACCTCGACATGCTGCGCCCGCACGTGCGCGCGCTTACCGGCTTCGAGCTGCCCAATCCGGTGGTGGATCTCGGCGATGAAGTCGCTCGGCACCAGCGCCGCCAGCGCCCCAACGCCCCGCTGAACCTGGACTTCGCCCACATCGCCAACACCCTGGGCGTGCCGATGGTGGAGCGCCACAGTGCGCTGGGGGATGCAACCACAGTGGGGTTGTGCTGGCTGGCGTTGCAGGAACGCGGGTGGCCGGGCGATTAGCAACGGGTTGCAGGACAGCTGCTGGCCCATCGCGGCGTGCGGCCGCGACACGTGCAGCCATCAATCCGGTGATGCGAAAAATCCAGGCAGCGCGCGCTGGCACGACGAGTACCCAGCGGCGCTGCCTGGTACCCCTTACGGGGATTACTTGCCGTCGGTGTTGTTCTTGCCGTCCGCCGAAGCGTTGGCTTCTTCCGCGGCATCCTGTGCCTGCTCGGCGGCGTCTGCCGCCTTCTCGGCAGCGTCGGCCATGTCTTCGCGACGGGTCATGTCGCTGCCCGCGACATTGCCCGCGGCGGTGGCCGCTGCGTCAGCCGAAGCCGCCGCTGCATCCGCCGCCGCCTGCGCGGTCGCCGCGGCTGCGGTATCGCCGGTGGCGGCCGCGTTGTTCGCAGCTTCCTGGGCTTCCGTAGCGGAGGCCTGGGCTTCGTTGGCCGAATCGGCGGCCTGGTCGCGGTTGCACGCGGTCAGGCTGAGACCCAGCGCCACGGCCACAATTGCGAGTTTGATCGTCATAACACTCTCCGGGTTGATGCCTATCGGCGAGCTGAGGATATGACTGCGATGTCAATGGCGCGCGAAGACGACCACTCGCGACCTGAACGGCGGGATTCCGGGTGCTTGTGCCCGGATTGGTGACTTCCACGAACTGGTCGGCTCCCGACCCTAAGCGGACGGTCACTCGGCCGGCCGCGGGTGGAGGTATGTGGCACGCGATCTGGGCGCAAACGCCTCAGCTCAGGCACCCAGAAACACCGCTGCCAAGACCAGGTAGCGTCCCGCCTTGGCGACCGTCACCAGCACAAGAAAGATAGGCAGCGGTTCGCGCATTACACCGGCAACGACCGTCAGCGGATCTCCCACCACTGGAACCCAACTGAGCAGCAGCGACCATTTCCCATGACGCTGGTACCAGCGCTGCGCACGATCGATCTGCGCGTCGTTGACCGGAAACCAGCGCCGATCCTTGAACCGCTCCAGCTGCCGACCGATGGTCCAGTTCACCGTCGAGCCGAGCACATTGCCCACACTGACAATCGTGATAAGCCACACCGGCGAATAGTCCGCCAGCAGCAAGCCGGTGAGCATCGCTTCGGACTGCAGGGGCAGGATCGTCGCGGCGCCGAAGGCGACTGCGAACAACGCGGCATAGACGCCGATGTCAGGCATCGATCAACCCGCGACTGCGTAACGCATGGCGCGGGATGACTGCCTCACTGCGGCCAGCGCCCATGCAATTCGTCGATCCTGTACGCGTGCGCATGCTTTCCGTTGCCGACCTGGTGGTCCGCGAGATGTGGGTGGTCATCAGCCAACTCAGGATGGCTGTGTTCCACCACGTCCGGATCGCGGCGCGGCCAGGTCCGCCAGGCGAACAGCAACCCGACCGCGGCCACGCCACTCAAGGCGGCGAGCGCGCTGCCGAGACCGAAGCGCGCGCCGACCCATCCGGCGAGCGGGTAGCACAGCAGCCAGCACGCGTGGGACAGTGAGAACTGTGCGGCGAAGAGGAACGGCAGGTCATCGGGATCTGCGGATCTTCGCAAGAGCCGTCCACCGGGGGTAACCAGACCCGCGTAGGCCATGCCGAGCAGGATCCATGCGGGGATCAACACTTGCCAGCCAATGTGGCCTTCCATTCTTTGCCAAAGGACGGCCGTCGCGATCAGGGTAAGCGCCATCGCCGCTGCTGCCATAAGCATTACCCTGCGATCCGGGATGCGATCCAGCACTTTTGGCAGCAGCAGCGCGACGGACATCGAGCCGCCGCCGAATGCAGCCAGTGCCCAAGCCACTTCGCGATCGCCGCCGCCCAGGATCGTGCGCACGACCACGACTGTATTGACGAACACCATGGCGCCACCCGCTGCCGCGACCAGGTTCAACGCGAGCAAGCCGCGCAGGCGTGGCGTGCGCAGGTAAATCCGCATCCCGCGGATCGCCCGCGCATACGGGCTGCCTCCGTTACGCGCATCGGCCACGGCTGGGAACTGCGTGGCCAGCACCAGCAAGGCAGAGAGCACGAAGCCCAGCGACGTGCCGGCGAACAACCCGTGGAAGTTGATTACCGCCAACAGCGCGGCCGCGAGCATCGGGCTGAGCAGGCTCTCCAGATCGTACGCCAAGCGCGAGAGCGACAGGGCGCGGGTGTAGTCGCGCTCTTCGGTCAGGATTTCGGGGATCAGCGACTGGAACAGTGGCGTGAAGCACGCGGATGCCGACTGCAGGAGGGCGATGAGCAGATACACCTGCCATATCTCCGTGACGAACGGCAGGCATAGCGCCACGCCGGCGCGCACCAGATCCAGCGCGATCAGCACGGCCTTGCGGTGCATACGTGGAATGAGCGCTGCTGCCACTGGCGACAGCAAGACGTACACCGTCATCTTGATCGCCAGCGCCGTGCCGAGCACGGCACCTGCCTGGTCACCGGCCAGATCGTAGGCCAGTAACGCCAAGGCCACGGTGGCGAGGCCCGTCCCTACCAGGGCGATGACCTGAGCAAGGAAGAGCGAGCGGAAGCTGGGGTGCCGCAGGATCTCGATCATGGCGGTGTCCGATATGCAGGTGAGCAGCGCTGCGGCGTGATGCCGCAGCGCCTTCGTTCGATTACGACTTCTTGACGGGTTGCGCCTCGGGCTTGGGTGAGGCCTTCTTTTCGGCATCGCACTTAGCCTTGAGGGCCTTGATCTCCGGATAGGCCGGGTCGACGGCATAGCGCAGCGGATTTTCGAGTTGGGCGCAGGTGGTGGCCAGCGGCTTGTCTTCGTTGCCATGACCTTCTTTGTGGGCAAACGCCGACAGGGGCAGCACAGCGAGGCACGAGACCAATGCGAAGCAACGGATATTCATGGTGTAAGTCCTCTGGGTGAATCGCGGCGATCAGGGCCAATGGAAATTGCGTGGACGGGCGCCTGACCGCTGCATGGGTCAAGCAACGCGTTTGATGTCGGTGTACTGGCCGCGCACGCGGACAACAACGGTGACCGGAGCGTCGCCGCGATTGCGCCAATACCAGCCGTGGTTGCCATCGAAGGCAGCTTCGATCTCGCCATCGTCTGCGGGAACGCTGCGGCCTTTCTCGTAGCTGATGGACTGTCCGCCGCCGTCACCATGGGTATCGAAGTTCACCGCACCGCCTTGGGCGCTCCAACTGAACTGGGCACGCTGCCCCGCCTTCATTGCGAGCTTGATTTCGGCACCCTCACCAGGCTGAAGCACGACCTGCATTTGATCTCTCCAGGACGACCCTGCCGTTGGCGCAACAGCAGCGGCTGCTTCTGCGCTTGGCTCGACGGGGGTAGCCGCGCGCTTGTCTGCCGCGTCCTGGGCGGCAAGCGCTGCATCGCGCGCCGCATCCGCTGTCGCTTCTTCGGCCAATTGTCCCTTGATCTCGCCCATCTCGGTCAATCCCAGCATTCGGCCAATGCCGGTCGGGTCAATCGCGTATTCGGCCGGCAAGACGACGGTGATGAGCAGGGCAATTGCGACCGCCAAGGCGATCAGCGTCGAACGCAGCAGTTTCCGCTTCGACGGCAGATCGGCGGCGTTGGGGAGTGGTGTGTTGTACATGGGTGAATGCTCCAAATGTCAGGAAACGAAATAGCCAGTGAGCTGCATGCCGATCAGCACGAATCCGGCGCACATCATTGCGACGTTGGCGGTGTAGGCGTGGCGCCAGAAGCCCTTGGTGCGGCGCCAATAGCTCATGGCGATCAGTACCGCGCCGAGCGCCAGCAGTTGCCCGATTTCCACGCCCACGTTGAAGGCCAGCAGGTTGGGTACCAGCCCATCCGGGGAGATGTCGTAGTCGAGGATCTTGCTCGACAGGCCGAAACCGTGGAACAGGCCGAAGATCAGCGTGGCGGCCTTGGTATTGGGCTGGAAGCCGAACCAGCGCTGGAACGCTCCGATGTTGTCGAGCGCCTTGTAGACCACGGAGAGCCCGATGATGGCGTCGATCAGGTAGCTGTTGATGCCGATGTTGAAGTAGACGCCCAGCAACATCGTGGTCGAGTGCCCGATCGCGAACAGCGTGACGTAAAGCGCGATGTCCTTCATCCGGTAGAGAAAGAAGATTACGCCAAGCAGGAACAGGATGTGGTCGTAACCGGTGGCCATGTGCTTGGCACCCAGGTACATGAAGGAGATCAGGTGCACTCCTGAGATCTCCTGGATGTAGCCCTTGTCGCCCTCGGCCACGGCATGAGCGAACGCATCGCCTGACATCGCCAGGAACAGGATGGCAGTGGCCAGGAAAGTGGAGAGACGGTTCTGGATCAATGGCGCCCGGAATCCGGGCGCCGATAGTCGGAGACGATGTTGCATGTGTGTCAGCCTTGTCGTAATGGAAGTCATTGGCCCGGCACCTGTATCGGAACGGCTCGGTCAGGTGACGTGCGTGCGCTATCCGGCGCATCGGCATCTTTGCGATGGATGAGCCGGTAGAGCGCGGGTAGCACCAGCAGGGTCAGCAAGGTGGACGAGATGATGCCGCCGATCACCACGGTCGCCAGGGGGCGCTGTACCTCGGCGCCGGTGCCGACATTGACCGCCATCGGCACGAAACCCAGGCTGGCCACCAGCGCCGTCATCAGCACCGGCCGCAGACGCGTCAAGGCCCCATCGATCACCGCCTCGTGCAGCGGATCGCCCTGCTCGCGCAGGCGGCGGATGAAGGTGATCATCACCAGGCCGTTGAGCACAGCCACACCCGACAACGCGATGAAGCCGACGCCGGCCGAGATCGAGAACGGGATGCCGCGCAGCCACAGCGCCAGAACACCGCCGGTCAGGGCCAGTGGGACGCCACTGAACACGATTGCCGCATCCTTGCCCGAACCGAAGGCCATGAACAGCAGCCCGAAGATCATGACCAGGACCACGGGTACCACGACGCTCAGGCGTTGGCTTGCGGAGATCAACTGCTCGAACGTGCCGCCGTACTCGACCCAGGTGCCGGGCGGCAGCTCGATCTCGTCGTCCACCTTCGCACGCAGTTCCTCCACGAACGAACCCAAGTCGCGGCCACGCACGTTCGAGGTGATCACCACGCGGCGCTTGCCGTTCTCGCGGCTCACCTGGTTCGGCCCCAGTTCGACCTCGATCTTCGCCACCGCGCTCAACGGCACGACACCGGGGACATGGACGGACGAGGCCTCGTCGACACTGCCAGTTCCTGCCGGCAACTTGATCGGCAAGGCGGCCAAGGCCTTGGGATCCTGACGTTCGGCTTCCGGCAGCCGTACCACGATGTCGAAGCGTCGATCGCCTTCGAACAGCTGCCCGGCGTTCGCGCCGCCCATGGCGGAGGCCACGGTGTCCTGGATGTCGGCAACGGCCAGGCCGTAGCGTGCCAGCGCGGCTCGATCCGGCGTGATCACCATCAGCGGCAGGCCCGTCACCTGTTCCAGCTTGACGTCGGCGTTGCCCGGAATGGTGCTGGCGAGCGCCTCGATCTGTTTGCCAACGCCTGCCAGTTCTTCCAGATCGTCCCCGAACACCTTGATCGCCACTTCCGCACGCACACCGGCGATGAGCTCGTTCATGCGCATCTGCACCGGTTGGGTGAACTCGTAGTTGTTGCCGGGGATGGCGCGTACTGCCTTCTCGAGCTCGGCGACAAGTTCCGTTTTCGGCTTGCGCGGATCCGGCCAGTCCTTGCGGTCCTTGAGCAGAATGAAGGTATCGGCCACCGACGGTGGCATCGGGTCGGTGGCCACCTCTGCCGTGCCGAGTTTGCCGACCACCTTGTCGACCTCCGGGAACTGCTTGATCCGTGATTCAAGTTGCTCCTGCATTCCCACGGCCTGGGTCAGGCTGGTGCCCGGAATGCGCAAGGCATGCAGGGCGATGTCGCCTTCATCCAGGTTCGGGATGAACTCGGTACCCAGCCGCGTGGCCAACAGTCCGCACAGCACCACCAGCACCGCCGCGGCCGCCACGACCAATGTCCGCATCGCCAGCGCCTTTTGCAGAAGCGGCGCATAGATCCTGTTCATTGCCCGCATTACACGCGTTTCCTTTTCCTCCACCTTGCCGGTGACGAACTGCGCCACAGCCGCTGGTACGAAGGTCAGCGAGAGCATCATGGCGGCTGTCAGCGCCATGACCACCGTGATCGCCATGGGGTGGAATGTCTTGCCCTCCACGCCGGTCAGGGCAAAGATCGGCAGATACACGGCCGCGATGATGAAGAGCCCGAACAGACTGGGTTTGATGACTTCCGCACTCGCCGAAGCGGCCAGATCGAACCGTTCTTCACGGGTCAGCAGGCGCCCGAGTGTGTGCTGGCGTTCACCGAAGCGACGCAGGCAGTTCTCCACGATGATCACCGCACCATCGACGATCAGGCCGAAGTCGAGCGCGCCCAGACTCATCAGGTTGGCCGAGACCCGGTTCTGCACCATACCGGTAATCGTCATCAGCATCGCCACCGGGATGACCGCGGCCGTGATCAGGGCGGCGCGGATGTTGCCCAACAGCAGGAACAGCACGGCGATGACCAGCAGTGCACCTTCCAGCAGGTTCTTCTGGACTGTGGCGATGCTGCGATCGACCAGCCGCGTGCGGTCGTAGATCGAGCGAGCGCTCACGCCTTCGGGCAAGGTCGCGTCGATCTCCTTCAGCCGGTCAGCGGCGCGGACCGCCACCTCGCGGCTGTTCTCGCCGATCAGCATGAACACCGTGCCGAGCACGACTTCGTGCCCATCCTTGGTCGCGGCACCCGTGCGCAGTTCCGAGCCGATGTGGACTTCGGCGACGTCGCTGATCCGCAACGGCAAGCCGTCGCGCATCGCCACCGTGATCCCGCGCAGGCCCTCCTCATCACCGACCTGGCCTGGGATGCGGATCAGGTTCTGCTCGCCACCACGCTCGATGTAGCCGGCACCCGTATTGGCGTTGTTGCGCTCGATCGCACGCAACAGGTCTTCGAGCGTCAGGTTGTAGGCAATGAGCTTGGCCGGATCCGGCGTGACGTGGAACTGTTGGACATTGCCGCCAATGGTGTTGACCTCGGTCACACCCTTGAGGTTGCGCAGCTGCGGACGGATGACCCAGTCCTGCAACGTGCGCAGGTCGGTCGGTGTCCACGGCTGGCCATCTTCTTTCTTGGCGCCTTCCTCGGCCTCGACGGTGTACATGAAGATCTCGCCCAAACCCGTCGCGACGGGGCCGAGTGTCGGCTCGACGCCTTCGGGAAGCTGCGATGCGGCTGCCTGAAGGCGTTCGGCCACTTGCTGCCGGGCGAAGTAGATGTCGGTGCCGTCCTCGAAGACGACGGTTACCTGCGATAGCCCGTAGCGCGAGATCGATCGTGTGTACTGCAGTCGCGCCATGCCAGCCAATGCGGTTTCGACCGGGAAGGTCACCCGCTGTTCGGCTTCCAGTGGCGAGTAACCAGGTGCTTCAGTGTTGACCTGGACCTGGACGTTGGTGATGTCAGGCACGGCGTCGATCGGCAGGCGGCCATAGCTCCAGATCCCGAGCGCGGACACGCCCAGGACCAGCAGCAGGACCAGCCAGCGATGTGCGATCGCCGCGCGAATGATGCGTTCAAGCATGGCGGTCTCCTTAGTGGTCGTGGCTGGCGCCGGACTTGTCGACGTCGGCCTTGATCAGGAAGCTCTGTTCGGCGACGTAGCGCGTCCCTGGCTTGAGCCCGCCCAGCACTTCGGCGTACACGCCGTCGCGCTCACCCAGTTCCAGCATCCGCACCTCATAGGTCTCGCCCACTTGTGCGAAGACCACGGTGAAATCGCGAAAGCGCTGCAAACCTGATTCCTTCACCGCCAGCGGCACCTCACGCGCACCCACGACAACTTCCGCGGAGACCGTCATGCCCGGACGCCAACGGCCTTCGGTGTTGTCGATGGTGGCGCGGGCGACCACGCTTTGGCCCGAGGCCAACGGCAACAGGGTCTGGATCTTGCCGCTGGTATTGCTCTCGCCGGTGGCGGAGTTGATGTCGACTTCCTGACCGATGGCGAGCTTCTCGGCATCCGCGCCAATCGCACGCAGTTCCACCCACACCTCGGACAGATTGGCCAGTTCCACCAGCGTGTTGCTGCCAGCCACATCGCCTACGTTGGTGTTGCGCGCCAAGACGACGCCATCGAACGGGGCGGTCACCGGATAGCTGCGCATGCTGTCATTGCCTTCCACCACAGCCAGGGTCTGGCCACGGCGTACGCGCTGGCCCTGTTGCACATGCACCGAGCGGACGATGCCGGGGAAGCGTGCCTTGATCTCCGCGTGGCGGTTCTCGTCGAGTGCCACCGTGCCCATCAGGCGCACCGTATTGCGCACCACCGCCGAACCGGCAGCTTCGATCTTGACGCCAGCGGCTGTCGCTGCCTCTGCAGGGATCGTGGTTCGCCCTTCATAGGAATCGAACGCCCAGCGATGCGTCTTGCCTGCATGCTGTGCCTTGACCTCGACATCGAACGAATGCGGCTCGGTGACCTCGCCGCTGCCGGTCAGGTAGTCGTTCTCCGCCTTGAAAGTGAAGTCGTTGACCTCACCATCCAGGCGCTTGAGCTGGATCGTCGCCTGCACGCTTGCGGGTGGAAGCGGCTTGTCGTTCTGATATGCGTAGAGGCGGTATTGCGGCGGCACGTTCGTCTCGAAGATGGTGACTTCAAGCGCGAAATCGCCATCGCGCAGCATGCGACCGCGGTGCGGACCGCGTTCGTATTCGCCCGAGGCAGGTGCCGCGGCTTCGCCTGCGACAGAGGTCTCCTTGGCGCTCTCACCGCGACCGCACGCGGCCAGGAGCGTGAGCAACAACGTGGCAATTGCAAGACGAATCATGGCGTGGTGTCCTGGGCAGCGGCGGTGAGGCGCTCAACCTCGACCAGCAGGGTGTGGTAACGGGCGGCGGCTTCGGTGCTGCGCTCACGCAGCTCGAACAAGGTGCGTTGGGCCTGCGCCAGAGCGAGGAAGGAGAAGTTGCCGGCCTCGAATCCGCGGCGGGTGAAGGCCAATGCTTGCTCGGCCTTCGGGATCATGGATTTGCGCAGGGTGTCGGTTTCCAGGCGCGCGTGACCGAGTTCCTGGTAGCGCTCGAACAGTTCCTGATGTCGCTCGTAGCGTGTCGCATCGCGTCGTGCACTGAGCGCAGCCAACTGGGCATCCGCCTCGGCGACCGAAAACGCGGAGCGCTTGCGATTGCCCAATGGCATCGACGCCGACAACACCAGTCCCTGATCCCCTAGCGCCTGCAATCGGCGGACACCAAGGCTGACAGTGATGTCGGGCTTGGCCGCCGCTTGTGCGACACGACGGCGAGCAGCGATGGTCTCGGCTTCCAGCAGGTTTGCCCGTTGCTCCGGCGTTGCCGGGAGCCTCGCCACGAGGTACTCGAACGGTTCGACCGGCGGCAAAGCGTCGAACTCGCCAACCGCAGTCGAAAAATCGGGCTCGATCGACCCCCAACTTGACGCAAGCGTCATGCGCGCACTTAGCAGTTCATGCTCGGCGTGTTCGCGCTTCAGCTCGGCTTCGGCGACTGCGATCTCGGCGGCACGCAGGTCGGACTCCGGATTGCGCGCAGCGGCAACCCATGTGGCAACCTCGCGACGCGTGCGTTCGGCCTGCTTTACCCGGTCCTGGGCAAAAGCGAGTCGGCGCTGATCGGCAACGACTTCAATGAAGCGGGTGGCGGTACGACTGGCGATCTCGATGCGCGCGACTTCGGCCTGGTTCTGCTGCTGGCCGACCTCGGCGGCACCGAGGGCTTCCCGTGCCTGGCGTTTACCGCCCAGTTCCAGGACGCGCCCGATGCGCAGCGTGGTTTCAGCAGACGAGAAGCCACTCAGGGCACCGGTGCCGACGACATTTTCCAGATCGCCGCCCACGGTATAGGGCGTGGGCAAGGCTTCACGCTGCGCCTTGGCCTGGATGGCCTGCAGGTGTGCCTGTTCGGCGATGACGGTGGGACTTCCTGCCAACGCACGGGCGATGGCGTCTTGCAGGCGCAAGGGTTCGGCGGCGCGTCCCGACAACGGGACAGCGCCGAAGGCTCCGGCCATGGCCAGAACCAGCAGACAACGCAAATTCACGGGTAACCTCCGAAAGGATCGAAAGACAACGCAAGGCATGTCGCAGCCATGCGGCTGCGGGCGTCGTCAGGCGATCGGAGGTCGGAAGGGAGATGTCAGGCGGGAAGCAGGTGGTCCGGGCACGCGAGCGCGATCAGGTGGCTCACCCGTCACTGGGGCCGAGGCCAGCAGCGATGCCGGTTCCAGCAATGCCATGGAGCCGGCTGCGCCGAACTGGTGCAGCAACCCATGCAGGCCGAGCGGATCGCCGGGGGCCTCGTCGTCTACCGGGGGCTCTTCGTGCCCGTCATGGTGCGAATGACCGTGATCGGACTGCAGGGCCATGGTGTGCTCCATGTCATGTAGATCGCCCACGGAACGTAGCACCGGCTGCATCAGCACGCCCAACGCCACCAGCGCCAACAAGGCGATGCGCAGAAGGCTGCGGTGGCGGCGAATTAGGTGCATGGTGCTTAATAGCCTACAGGCAAGGCGGCGGCTGCGCCAATCGCTAGCCGCCCAGGGCGCGTATCGCCCAGCCGTACAACGCCGCGCCGAGAATCACTACCGGAACGATCCAACGCGCCTTGGACCAGAACAGCAGCCCCAGAACGACTGCGAAGATCAGCACCTCATGCATGCCCCGGATGCTGCCAAGCAACAGCGCAAGCGTGGTACCGGCGATCAAGCCCACCACCGCGGCCGTCACCCCTGCGAGGAACTCGGTGACGCGCGGACGGTGCACCCAGCGTTCCATGGTGTCATGCCCGAGCAACGTGAAGGCAAATGCAGGCAGGAATACCCCCGCCGTCATCGCGACCGCGCCCCATGGCCCACCACCGACGTAGCCGACGAAGGTGGCGAAGATCACCAGCGGTGCGGGCAACAGACCCGACAGCGCCAAGCCGTCCAGGAACTGGCCATTGCTCATCCAGGCACCCTGACTGACCGCATCACGCTGCAGGAACGGGATCACCGTGTAGGCCCCACCGAAGGTCAGCAACCCGGCTTTCAGCCCGGACCAGAACAGCGCAAGAACACCCACGGTGTCCGCAGCGAATGCCGAACTTTCATCCACGCGGCTCGCCAAAGCATGCAGGCCCGTCAGGGCTTCTTCCTTCCATACCTTCACCAGAACAAGCGCCACTGCGGCGCTCAGAAGCCATCCGGCAAGTGCCTTGCGGTGCTCGCGTGCGCACAGATAGATCAGCCCACCCGCGACCAGGACGATGGCGAAATGCACGTTGGCGAGCTGCGCCAGCATCGCCGCTGTGGCGACCATCCACAGCCAACGGTCTTCCAGCACGTGACCGCCGATACGGACAATGGCGCGGACGATCAGGGCCGCTACCGCCGCCTGCGCGGCAGTGAACACCGAAGTCCATCCTTCCAGTCGCAGACCGTGCCGGATATACAGACAGGACAACGTCAACATCAGGATGAAACCCGGCAGCATGAAGCCCAGCCCGGCGAGCAGGCCGCCCAGCCGTCCCCGCGACCGATAGCCGAAATACACGCACAGTTCGTGTGCTTCCGGGCCCGGCAGCACCTGGTACACCGCCAGCACGCGGTTGAACTGCTCCTTGCTGATCCAGCGTTCCTGCTCGACCAGCTCGTGTCGGATCATTCCGATCTGCGCGACCGGGCCGCCCCATGCCAGGGCGCCAAAACGCAGGAAGCGCAGGAACAGGCGACCCAAAGCTTCTCGCGGAACGGCATGCGTTTCGAGAGGAGTGGGTGCCATGGGAGTCAGGATACGTCAGGTTTCTCTCTAGCTAGGCCCCTGGTCGGTCGCGGCTTGCCGCCCCTCTATCCCTCGAGTCGAAAACCTAGTGCATTGGATTCAAACATCCGTCTGCTCTGCGATCTCTAGAGCGTCATCAACCTCGATGCCCAGGTAGCGAACGGTGCTCTCGACGTCCCCCCGGTTTTGAGTAGCGCGGCGATCTGGAGTCCAATTCCCCAGAGTAAGGAGATTGGACGTGAAGAAGCGCTTTTCCGAAGAGCAGATCATCGGCTTCCTGCGTGAGGCCGAGGCCGGGCTGCCGGTCAAGGAGCTGTGCCGCAAGCACGGCTTCAGCGAGGCGTCGTACTACCTGTGGCGGAGCAAGTTCGGGGGCATGAGCGTGCCCGATGCAAAGCGCTTGAAGGAGCTGGAGACCGAGAACGGGCGGCTGAAGAAGCTCCTGGCAGAGCAGGTGCTCGAGAACGAGGTCATCAAGGACGTCCTGCGAAAAAAGTGGTGAGCGCGCCGGCTCGACGCGGGCAGGTGCGCTACATGATGACCAGGGGGCTGAGCGAGCGGCGAGCCTTGGCGGTGCTGCGCATGAGTGCCAGCGCGTATCGCTACCAGCCGGCGCCCGATCGCAACGTCGATCTCCGCGAGCAGATCCTCGCACTGGCCCAGCGATACAAGCGCTACGGCGTCGGGATGATCTACCTCAAGCTCAGGCAGGCGGGAGTTCTCGTGAACTACAAGCGCGTGGAGCGGCTGTACCAGGAAGCGAAGCTGCAGGTGCGGCGCCGGAAGCGGAAGAAGGTGCCGGTCGCCGACCGGCAGCCGCTGCTGCGTCCGAGCCGTGCCAACGAGGTCTGGTCGATGGACTTCGTGTTCGACCGGACCGCGGATGGCCGGGTACTCAAGGCGCTCGTGATCGTGGATGACGCGACGCACGAGCTAGTGGCGATCGAGGTCGAGCGGGCCATTTCCGGACATGGCGTCGCTCGCATCCTGGACCGCTTGGCGGTGCAACGTGGCCTGCCGCGGGTCATCCGCACCGACAACGGCAAGGAGTTCTGCGGCAAGGCGATGCTCGAATGGGCGCATGCCCGCGGTGTTGCCATGCGCCTGATCGAGCCGGGCAAGCCCAACCAGAACGCCTATGTCGAGAGCCTCAACGGCCGCCTGCGCGACGAGTGCCTCAACGAACACTGGTTCACCAGCCTGCTGCATGCCCGAACCGTCATCGAAACCTGGCGCCGCGAGTACAACGAGGAGCGACCCAAGAAGGTGCTCGGCGGACTGACCCCGAGCGACTACGCCAGCCAGCTGGCATCCGCTACGATTGATCCCGGACTCTAAACCGCCTTGCTACTGAAGGCGGGGGGACGTCGCTCTCTAGCTTCGTATGCCCAAGCAATAGCTGGACCGCCCTGAGGTTTCGCGTCCGGCGGTAGATCAACGAAGCTTTGGTCCTGCGCATCGTGTGAGTGCCATAGGAGCCCGACTCTAGGCCAGCTTCTTCCACCCAACGATGGACGATGCGGGCGTACTGCCTCGTCGAAAGGTGAGGTGAGTCCGACACTCGGCTGGTGAAAAGGAAGTCCGAGGTCTTCAGATCGGCATGGGTGATCCAAGCCTGCACGGCCTCGCGAGTCGACTGGGTGATCTCGAACTGGACCGGTCGTCCGGTCTTCTGCTGAATCACCATGGCGCGGGACGCCATCTGACCGCCGTGTAAGACATCGGATACCCGGAGCTTCACCAAGTCGCAGGCGCGTAGCTTGGAATCGATCGCCAGGTTGAAGAGGGCGAGGTCACGGACCTTGTGGCCGATCTGAAGGCGAATGCGAATAGCCCAGATGTCTTTCAGCTTGAGCGGGGCCTTCTGGCCGATCAGCCTTCCTTTGTTCCAGGGCTCGTGGGATTGAGATGTGTTGAGGCTCGCCATGACCAACTCCTGTTGAAGGGAGTGGTCAGAGTTCTCTCGAGCCCGGTAGCAAGGCGTGACGCGACTCACATAGAACGTCCGGTTGTGGCCGATAGCGGACGCACGGTGGCAAGCGACTCTCCAAGTCCCATCGGGTTTCAATCCAATGCCGAGCGACTGCAGGCCAGCCCGCTTCAGCGGGCCAGATCTATCGGGCAAGCAATGCCCTCATGCGAGCGATCTCTTCTTCCTGTGCCTTGACTATGCCCTCGCACAGGGCCCTCACGTCAGGCTTGGTGAGCGACGCTTGTTCGCACATGAGAATGGCGCCGGCGTGGTGAGGGATCATCGATTTGAGGAACTGACGGTCTCCGACCCCAGCTTGGGCACGAATGCCAAACCAGCAAGCTGCCAGAACGACTGCACCCAACAAAACTATCGTGATGTTCTTGCGCTTATCTGGGTACATACGCCCCATCAGCGCAATCTCGAGTATGGCCATTGGTGCTGTCATCAGCCCAGCCATGTAGAACTGGTTGATGTTGGGAACCGCGTTGCCGAGTCGGTCGACCATGGCGTACATCAGCACGTACATCGCGACGAACGACAGCGCCAGCATCCATGCGAAGCGGCTGTAGTGACCATCGCCAGAGCCATGCGCCATCGGCGTGGCAGCGGCGCCATGGTCGACGTGCCCTGCATTCTTAGACGTTTGCTTTTCCATGGAGCCTCCTGATGTGAGGCGGGCGGTGCCGGGCACCGCCCGCTATGTGTGCAGACGTTACAGACCGTGGGCGGCTGCTTCCGTGGGGCTCAGGAAGCCGTTCTTGTCGGTATCCATCATGGGGAAATGGGCAGCCATTGGATGCTTGGCCATTTCCGCCTTGGAGAGCTTGCCGTCCTTGTTGCCATCCAGCTTGGCGAAGGTGACGCCCGACGATGGTGCGTGCGCTGCGTGATCCAAGGCGTGATGGTTCGCGCCCTGATGCTTCTTTCCATCCTTGTCATGGTGGTTCATGTGCATCCCACCATGCTCCATCGACATGGTCCGGTGGTGCTCGACAAATTCAGCGCGGCTGAGGCTGCCGTTCTTGTTCGCATCGATCTTGTCGAACATGGTGTTCGCCATCTTCGCCCGTGCTTCGGGCGTCGTGGGCATCTTCATGTCGGCGTGGTCCATCTTCATCTTGCTGTGATCCATCGGCTTGGTCGCGTCCTGAGGACCAGCGTGCACGTTGGATGCCAGCAACAGGGTGACCGCAAGGGCGAATGTGGTTTTGGTACTCATGTTGGAACTCCTGTGGAACGAGCCTGTGGGGGTACGGCGCTGGTCCCGGGCTCTCGGGGGGAGGCGTCTTCTGGAAGTCGGGTCTTGGCAAGCCGCAGCGCGTTGCCGACGACCGATACCGAGCTCAGGCTCATCGCCAGGGCGGCGATCATTGGGCTGAGCAACAGGCCGAACACCGGGTATAGCACTCCGGCTGCGATGGGCACGCCAATGGCGTTGTAGAGAAAGGCGAAGGCCAGGTTCTGGCGCATGTTGCGGACCGTGGCATCGGACAGCGCGCGGGCGCGGAGGATGCCGCGCAGATCGCCCTTGACCAGGGTGACCTGGGCGCTGGACATGGCGACGTCGGTGCCGGTGCCCATGGCGATGCCCACATCGGCGCTGGCCAGCGCAGGAGCATCGTTGATGCCGTCGCCAGCCATCGCGACCTTGCGTCCCTTGGCCTGCAGCCGCTTGACCAACGCGGCCTTGTCTTCCGGACGCACCTCGCCGTGGACCTCATCAATGCCGAGCGTGCGCGCCACGGCCTGCGCGGTCGTCGCGCCATCACCCGTCGCCATCACCACTCGAAGGCCGCTGGCCTGCAATGCGGCGATCGTGGGTTTGGCGGAGGACTTGATTGGATCAGCTACCGCCAGCAGCCCCAACAAGCGGCCGTCGCCCGCAAGGAACATGACGCTGGCACCATCGGCGCGCAGGCCCTCGGCCTCTGTGGCGAGGGAAGCCACGTCGATGTTATTGGCGTCCATCAAGGCCCGGTTGCCAAGCACCAGCGCGCGTCCCTCGACCGTGCCGCGCACGCCCGATCCGGTCACCGAATCGAAGTCCTGCACGGACGACAGGTCCATGGCGCGTCCGCGGGCTTCGGCAACGATGGATTCGGCCAGCGGATGTTCGCTGCCTTTGTCCAGGCTCGCCGCCAGGCGCAGCACGTCGGCAGCGGTGGTTCCGCCTGCACCGATGACTGTGCGGAAGCTCGGTTTGCCCTCGGTGAGTGTGCCGGTCTTGTCCACTACCAGGGTATCGAGGGTGCGGAAGCGTTCGATCGCCTCCGCATCGCGGAACAACACACCGGCCTGCGCGGCGCGGCCGGTGGCGACCATGATCGACATCGGTGTGGCCAGGCCCAATGCGCAGGGGCAGGCGATGATCAGCACCGACACGGCGTTGAGCACGGCCCACGTCCAAGAAGGTTGCGGCCCCCATAGGCCCCACGCGAAGAAGGTCGCCACCGACGCCGCCAGCACCGCCAGCACGAACCAATACGCAACCTTGTCGGCCATGCGCTGCATCGGCGCCCGCGAGCGCTGCGCCTGCGCCACCAGTTGCACGATGCGCGCAAGCACTGTTGCCGAGCCCACCTGCTCGGCCCTGATCAGCAGGGCGCCGGTGCCGTTCTGGGTGGCACCGATGACCGCGTCTCCCTCGCCCTTGCCGACGGGCATCGCTTCGCCGGTGAGCATCGACTCATCGACGCTGGAACGGCCCTCGACCACGATGCCGTCGACCGGCACCTTTTCGCCCGGGCGGACGCGCAGGAGGTGGCCGACATGGACGTGGTCCAGCGGGATGTCCTCCTCGCTGCCATCGTCCCTGACCCGGCGCGCGGTCTTCGGTGCCAACCCCAGCAGCGCCTTGATCGCGGCGCTGGTCTTGGATCGGGCGCGGAGCTCCAGCAACTGGCCGAGCAGGGTGAGCGAGACGATCACCGCGGCGGCCTCGAAATAGACCCCGACCCGGCCGTGGTCGCGGAATGAATCGGGAAACAGGCCCGGGGCGACCGTCGCGACCACGCTGTAGCCGAACGCCGCCGCCACGCCGATGCCGATCAGCGTCCACATGTTCGGGCTGCGGTTGCGGATGGACTGCACGCAGCGCACGAAGAACGGCCAGCCGGCCCACAGCACCACAGGCGTGGTCAGCACCAGTTCGATCCAGGTGCGGGTGGTGGTCGGCAGCGCGGGCAGGGAGTGCCCGAACATCGCAAGCAGCAGGACGACCACGCTTAGCGGCAAGGTCCACCAGAAGCGACGGCTGAAATCGCGTAGTTCCGGGTTCTCCTCCTCGTCCAGGCTGGGCATCTCCGGCTCTAGCGCCATCCCGCAGAGTGGGCAGGTGCCGGGGCCCTGCTGGCGGATCTCAGGGTGCATTGGGCAGGTGTAGATTGCGCCGGCTGGGGCAGCAGTCGCGTGCATGGATAGCGCCGCTGGGGCGGTTTGTTGCGCTGAGACCTGATCAAGGTAGTGCTGGGGGTTGGCAACGAACTTTTCGCGGCAACCGTTGCTGCAGAAGTGATATGCAAGGCCGGCATGGGTTGCCGAGCCACCCTTGGCAGTGGACGGGTCGACGGTCATGCCGCAGACCGGATCGCGCGCCGTGGTCTCAGCGAGTGACGGCTTGCCGCCTGCGCTGCAGCAGCCGCTACCAGCGTGGTCATGGGTGCTCATGCGTGGTCCTCCGACAGCGCAGCCAGGATCGGGCAGCGATTCAGTGCGCCGTGCCCCGGACATGCTGTTACAAGGCCCTGCAGCGCATCGCGCACGCGGATGAGGGACTGGATCCTGCCTTCCACGTCTTGCAGCTTGGCCTGAGCGCGTGCATTGAGCGCAGACATGTCGTCTTCGGCCAGTGCGGTCAGGCTCAGCAGGTCGCGGATCTCCTGCAGGGTGAATCCAAGCCCCTTGGCACGTCGCATGAATCGCAAGCGGTCCACGTCCGCATCCAGGTAATCGCGGTATCCAGAAGCCCGCCGCACGGGCGGCGGAATCAAGCCTTCGCGTTCGTAGTAGCGCACCGTATCGATGGGCACCTCGGCCCGCTTTGCCAATTCGCCGATCTTCATGGATTCACCTGTGGAATGGTTCGGTGAGCGGGACTCTGCACCCTGCACCATGGTCAAGAGTCAAGCGATTTGTTTGCGGCCCAGTCAACGGCGTCAGGTGCAAAGGATTCACACATCGCGCATGCGCGGCGTGCGATGACGCGTTACCGCTCAGCGCCCCGCAGGCGGATCCATGAGGAGCCCCCCGGTGAAGATGAAGAACCCCGTTGCTTTTGCGTTGCCGATGTTTCTTGGCGCAGGTTTGGCCCTCTCTGTTAGTGCTTGCGCAGAAGAGGCCAAGACCGCGCAAACGGCAGACAGCACAATGACGCAACCGGCGTCGATGCCAGCGGACCATGCGATGCCTGGACACAGCGCGGGCTCGATGGAACTGCATCGCATCATGACCGACGGCCAGAAGAAGCCCATGCCGATGTCCGGCGACGTCGACAAGGACTTCGCGGCCATGATGTCCATCCATCACCAGATGGCAATCGACATGGCCGATGTCTTGCTTGAGTCCGGCAGCAACGCCGAGCTCAAGGCAATGGCAGTCAAGATGAAGGCGGCGCAGCAAGAAGAAATCAAGCAAATGGAGCAGTACACAAAATGACTGCTGCGTAGCCGCGACGGACACTCGGCCCGAAGGGGCCGGGTGGCTCCCTCCGGTTGTCGAGGAGTCTCGCCCGTTGTGTAGCCCGGCCACTTGCTTATTGAACGCCCGCATGCTCGGCAAAAGTGGAGACAGTGCCGTCGCGCGCGACCAGTTCTACGGTATATGGCTGGATACGCCCATCCGGACTTTCCATTCCGGGCGAGCCCATCGGCATGCCCGGCAATACCAGGCCCTTGGCATCGGGCTTTTCCGCGATCAATCGCTTGACGTCCGCGGCCGGCACATGGCCCTCGACGAAATAGCCATTCACCTCGGCGGTGTGGCAGGAGCCTTTGCCGTAGGGCACTCCAACCCGTTCCTTGAGCGGATTGAGGTCGTCCGTATTGCGCACTTCCACCGCGAACCCGGCGGCGCGCATGTGATCCACCCACAGGCCGCAACACCCGCAACTCGCGCTCTTGTGGACGACCATGCGTGGCGCGTCCGTGTCGGCTTGTTGTAACGCAGGCGCGGCTGCCGGGGAGCGCGCGATTGCAGGCGGTTCTTGGGCGGTGGGGCGGGCGACGTTGTCTGTATTGCTGCCGGCAGCTTCGGGCGCGCGGGCGCACGCCGTCATGGTCGTGAGGGAGCACATCGCGGTCGCAGCAAACAGCAGGATTTTGACGTTCATCAGTTATGCCTCACTTGGCTTTCTTGGGTCGCGACGACCAGTGGATGTGGACGATGCGCCAGTCGGCGCCGGTCTTCCTGAGCACCATCGTCTCGGTGCTGAGCAGGGTCACCGGCTTGCCGTCCTTGCTGGCGTGGAGCTCGCTCTCGCTGCCAATCCAAGCCAGGTCGCCCGCGCTGCGCGCGATACGTCGCTTGAGCTGGTGATGGCTGCCCTTGAGGAACTTCGCATCGCTGATCGCGTGGTGGCTCATGTATTCGGCGCGGGTGCGCTCGGCCCCACCGGTCTCAAGGATCAACACCTCAGGGGCCAGCAAGGCTTCCACCGTTTTGAGATCGCCGGCAGCCAGTGCTGTGCCGAAACGCTCCGCTACCGCCACGGCCGGGCCGGCAGTGGCGGAAATGTCCAGCGCGGGGTCGGTTGCCGTGGGCTGTGCATGCGCGGCGTGCGCCGAGGCGGCTGGCTTGGTCTGGGCACTGGTGTCCATCACGCCGCCAAGGGCGAAGGCGGCAAGCAGGAAAGTCACGATCGATTTCATGGGTTTTACTCCGTCAGGTTCAGTGTTGGTGATCGTGGCCATCGCCTGCCTTGGCGGGTTCCGCCTGCGCTGGCGGTGCTGGATGAGATTCGATCGTGCCGTCCGCATGCCGGTGTTCGAGCATCGCCGGTGCTGCGTTTGCCACCGCCTCGGATGGCTCGGCCTTGCCAGCCTGCATGTCCATGCCGGCATGTGCGTCGACGATCTTTTCCGGATCGCTGTGATCCTGATCAGCACCCTCAGCGTGAGCGTGAGGGTTGGTCTCGCCGCCACCGTGGTCATGACCGCCGCTGCTGGCCACCAGCGCCTGGTAACGGGCTGCATCCATCCCGGGCAACTGTTGCAGGAACGCGACCATGTTCCAGATGTAGTCGTCCTGCATGCTCCGGCCCCAAGCCGGCATGCCGGAGGCCTTGATGCCGTGCTTGATGACCCAGAACGCCGAGGCCGCGTCCACGGTTTGCTTGCTCAAGTTGGGCGGGGCGGGATACAGGCCCTTGCTGAGCTCGGTTTCGGCCATGCCCGGAGCCAGGTGGCAGCTCATGCACATGGCGTTGTAGTTGCCCGCACCCTGGCGGATCAGCGCCGGGTCGTCGAGGTTGGGTGGCGGATGCAGCTTGTTCGCGCGGACCGTGATCGATCGCTCACGCATCGTATCCATCAGTGCATACACCGGGCGCGTGTGCAGGTCGTCGGCCGCGATGTTGTAAACCCCCGACCAGACGAACCCGCCCGCGGCGAGCACCGCGGCGGCGGATAGCCCGCCGAGGACGACGAGGGTCTTGCGTGTCACGAATGGCATGTCAGTTCCTCCTCAAAACCACACGCGCACGCCGGCCACCACGCGGGTCTCGCCCGCGTCATGTCCCGCGTTGCGGCGCAGGTCGGCGGTGTTGCCGAAGGCGCGGTCGTGTTCGATGCCGAAGTAGGGCGCGAACTGGCGGGTGATCTCGTAGCGCAGGCGGGCGCCGAACTCGACGGTCGACAGTCCGGAGCCGATACCCGCCTGCGGGTCTGCCTTGCCATAGGCGTTCGCCTCCGTCCGCCACTGCAGGATCAGGCGATTGGTCAACAACGTGTCGTATTCGGCCTCGGCTCGCAGTGCCGTGCGTCCGCCTTGGCTGATATAGGCAGTGGCCGCTACCTCGAACTTGTACGGCGAGAGGCCCTGCACGCCGAAGGCTCCCCATGTTCGCGATGGACCTTCGCCCACATCTTGGCGCACGCCCGCCAGAACGTCCCACCACGGCCGCACGCTGCGGCCGTATAGAACTTCCATGTCCCCGTGCTCGATGAGGCCGTCTACCGCTTCGCCCTCGCTACGCAGCCAGATCCGCTGGATGTCACCTCCCACCCACGCCATCGCCTCCCATCCCAGCGCAGTTCCGTTATCCGCATCGGAGACTTCCAGTCGATCAAGCAGCCAATAGCTCTGAACGCTTGTGCCGTGCAGGTGATGGGCATGCACGTCGGGGAACGCGGCATCGCGATCAGCTTGGGTCAAGGCCGGGACTGGGGTGACCTGCGGCGGTCCCGCGTGATCCATCGTCGAGTGGTCCATGCCCTGCATCTGGGAGTGGTCCATGGTGGAATGGTCCATCTCCTGCTTTTGCGGTTGGTCCATTTTCGAGTGGTCCATGCCCTGCATCTGCGAGTGGTCCATCGTGGAATGGTCCATCCCCTGCATCTGCGAATGATCCATCGTGGAGTGATCCTCCTCGGCAGGTGTTGCCGCGGGTGAGGCGGTTTCGCGCGTCGGCGGCTTGGGCGGCGTGGTGGCCTTAGTCGTGGGCCGCTTGGGCGCGGGCGCTTTGGTGGCTGTCTTCGCCGGTGCCTTGACCGCGGGTTTCGCGGCAGGCTTTGCCACTGCTTTCGCAGGCGGCTTCTTCTTGGCGACGGGCGCCGCAGGGGTAGGCGGCGGCATCACGTGTCCTTGGTGCTGTGCGCGCGCCGGCAATGGGACAGACAGCCCGAGCGCGATGGCAATCGGAAAAATCAGGCGCACGGCGTTCATTCCTCCACCCGCACTTCCCGGAACATGCCGGATTCCATGTGGAAGAACAGGTGGCAGTGATAGGCCCAGCGACCCAGCGCGTCGGCGCGCACGCGGTAGCTGCGCTTGCTGCCGGGCGGCATGTCCACGGTGTGCTTGCGCACCTGGAAGTTGCCGTCGGCGTCCTCCACGTCGCTCCACATCCCGTGCAGGTGGATTGGGTGGCTCATCATGGTGTCGTTGACCAGCACGATGCGCAGGCGCTCGCCGTAGGTCATCCGCAGCGGCTGCGCCTGGGCGAACTTCAGCCCGTCGAAGGACCACGCGAACTTCTCCATGTGCCCGGTCAGGTGCAGCTCAACCGTGCGTCCCGGGTCCCGTCCGTCGGGATCGGCGAACGTGCTTCTGAGATCCGCGTAGGTCAGGACGCGGCGGCCGTTGTTGCGCAGGCCGATGCCGGGATCATCCAGCTTCGGCGTGGGTGCCATGGTCTGCATGTCCACCAGCGGGTTGTTGGTTTCGCTGGCGGGGTGGGCCTGCATCCCTCCGCCTCCCATGTCCGACATCGCAGCGTTGCCATGGTCCATGCCAGCCATCGCGCCCGCATTTGCCGACATGTCGTGGCCTGCATGCGGATCGGCGCCGATCGGTGCGGACGGGTTGGTGCCGGGCATGGCGTGACCCGCATGCGGGTCCGAGGCGGTAGCGGGCTGTGGGTTCTCCATCGCACTCATGTCGTGGCCCGCGTGCATATCGCCATGCCCCATGTCCGCCATGCTGATGATCGGGCGCGGGTCCAGCGGCGGAATCGGCGCGCGCAGGCCTTCGCGCACCGCCAGGGTGCCGCTGACGTAGCCTGTGCGCGCGCTGTCCTGGGCGAAGAGGGTGTAAGCGTCCTGCCCACTTGGCTGCACGATGACATCAAAGGTTTCCGCCGCCGCGATGCGCAACTCGTCCACCGTCACCGGATGCACCGGCTGGCCATCGGCGGCCACCACGGTCAGCTTCAGCCCGGGGATGCGCACGTCGAAGTAGGTCATCGCCGAGCCGTTGATCAGGCGCAGCCGCACCTTGTCGCCGGGGGCGAACACGCCGGTCCAGTTGCCCAGCGCGGTGGTGCCGTTGAGCAGGTAGGTGTAGGTCTGCCCGTTGACGTCGGACAAGTCGGTCGGGGTCATGCGCATCTGCCCCCACATCTTGCGGTCGGCGATGGTGGCGGGCAGGCCGTTGCGCTCCGCATCGCGCATGAAATCGCCGACGGTGCGCTGGTAGACGTTGTCGTGGCTGGCCATTTTCTTGAGCCGCGCGAACAGCTTGGCGGGGTTCATATCGGTCCAGTCGGACAGCATCACCACGTAATCGCGGTCGCTGGCGATGGGGTCAGGTCCATCGGGGTCGATCACCAGCGGCCCGTACATGCCGCCCTGTTCCTGGAACCCGGAATGGCTGTGGTACCAGTAAGTGCCAGCTTGTTTGACGTCGAACCGATAGAGGTAGCTCTCCCCCGGGCGGATGCCGTCAAAGCTCATGCCGGGCACGCCGTCCATGTTCGCCGGCAGCAATATGCCGTGCCAGTGGATCGAGGTGTCAGGGCCGTGGATGGAGCCGCGTGGCAGCTCATTGCGCACGCGCAGGGTAACCGTCGTGCCCTGTTTCCAGCGCAGCAGTGGGCCGGGCACGGTTCCATTGATGGTGACCGCGGGGCGGGTGCTGCCGGTGTAGTTGACCAGGGTTTCACCGATGCTGAGGTCGAACTCCGTCCCGCGCAGGGTCGGCATCGCGTGCGCCGTTTGTGCCCAGCTTGCGCGCGGCCACAGGCCCAAGCCGGCAACAGCGCCGCCCGCGGCCAGGCCCTGAACGAAACGTCGCCGCGACGGCATGGCGATGCCTTGCGGCACGCCGGTTGATTTGAATGACATGACAGCTCCACATGGTTCGGTGACGGCCTTGCGTGCAAGGCAGATCCGGCATGGCATATCTCGCATGCACGGGAAGCGGCGCCGAAGCGCCTGAGGTCACTTAGCCGATGGGAGGTCGAATAAGATTGAGCGGGACTTGGGACGAATGGCCCAAGGCGACGAATGCCCCCATGCGGGTGCGGCTCGGTGACGCGGCGGGCATCACCACGTCAAGGATGGCGGCTTGTGCCAAGTTCACGCATGCACAAGCACACGTACCCTTTGCACAACAGTCCTTGTCACAGTCGGCTGGGTGACCTGCTGGCGGAGTGGACGTCGGGGCCTGCTCTCCCGCAGTTGCCGCGCTTTCGTCGTGCCCGCATGAAGCCGTGCCGGGCAGAGCCTCGGCATCGGTCGTTACCAGAAGTGCTTCGTGAGGCATGGCCGCCATGAACGGCATTGCGACCGCAGCCATGGCGTTGCCCATTCCGTTAAGGATCAGGCATAGGACCAAGAGCAGGCGGATAGCTAGGCGCGGCATGGGCGGATCTTAGGACAAGAATTGCGTTGGCGTGTGAAAGAATGGTTGGCTGTTCTCAGGAAGGGTTTGGTGAAATAAGAAGTGAGCCACTAGGTCCCGCGTGCCTGCTTCGTCGATTTCGGATTCCGATTGGCGAGCGCGACCAATCAGGATTCGGTTTGTTCCGATATCTCCAGGGCGTCGTCGACTTCGATCCCCAAGTACCGCACGGTGCTCTCAAGCTTGCTGTGACCCAGGAGTAGTTGCACCGCTCTAAGGTTCTTCGTTCGGCGGCAGATCAGAGCGGCCTTGGTGCGTCGCATGGTGTGAGTCCCATAGCAGGAACTATCCAAGCCGATTTCCCGCACCCAGCGGTGGACGATTCGGGCGTACTGCCGAGTGGATAGATGCGGGGAGTGGCCCGATCGACTCGGGAAGACAAAGTCAGAGCCTCGGAGACCAGCCGTCCGAGTCCATGCCTGCAGCGCGTCCCTGCTCATCTCGGTGATTTCGAACTGGACTGGTCGGCGCGTCTTTCGCTGCATCACCACCGCGCGCGAGTTGACGTGATTCTCGTGGGCGATGTCGAAGACGCGGAGGCCCAAGAGGTCGGAAGCACGGAGCTTTGAATCGATTGCCAGGTTGAATAAGGCGAGATCCCTGAGATTGCTGCGAAGCTGGAGTCGGACGCGGATCGCCCAGATCTCCCGAAGTTTGAGAGGGGCCTTTTGGCCTACGATCTTGCCCTTGTTCCACGGAACTTGGTGGTATCTGCGTTTGGTAGCCATGGGGAACTCCCAATTAGAGGGAGTAACAGCGTGCTCCTCCAACTGAGTGGCCGCTTCCGACCCAAAGCGGACATCCAACGGATGTCCGCTTTGGCGCCTTCATTCGAAGTCCAGGTAGTCCAAAGGACTCGTGGTCTTGCGCGCAGCCTGCTCGACATGCGTGTAGATCATCGTTGTCTTCAGGTTGCGGTGACCCAATAACAGCTGAATCGTTCGGATATCAGTCCCTTCAGCCAGAAGGTGAGTCGCGAACGAGTGGCGAAGTGTGTGGACTGACGCCTGCTTAATGACTCGCGCCTCCTGAAGGGCTGTCTTGAAGGCAATCTGGACGCCGGATTCGGAAGCATGCCAGCGGAGCCACCGCCCACTGCCCGGGCAGTACCGCTGGACGCGAGATGGGAATACGAACTGCCACGCCAGACTCCGGCTAGCGCTGGGGTACTTTCGTTCTAATGCATTGGGCAGCGGGGCGAAGCCTGCACCTCTTGCAACGTCTTGGCGGTGTCTACTCGCCACGCGAAGCAAATGACGCTGGAGTGGCCGCTGGAGCCGTGTGGGCAAAATTGTGGTCCTGTCCTTGCCACCTTTTCCTGCACGTACATGGATCACCCCGGCTTTCATATCGACGTCTTTGATTCGCAATGTCATGCATTCCGTAACGCGCAAGCCCGAGCCGTAGAGGATATGGGCCATGAGAGCCGTGACTCCCTCCATCCTTCGCAAGATCGCCGACACTTCATGCGGGGTCAGGACTATTGGCAAGCGTTCGCGTCTCTGGATACGTTTCAATCCACTCAAATGGCAGATCTCAACCTCGAACACATCCCGATACAGGAAGAGCAGTGCATTGAGAGCTTGTGACTGGGTCGATGCGGCGACATGTTTTACCGTTGCCAGATGGTTAACAAAGCCGATGATGCCCTCAGGTCCCACCGTGCGTGGATGTTGCGGAGTGTGGAAGTGGACGTAACGACGGATCCAGAACCGGTAAGCCTCTTCGGTCCTTCGGCTCAGGTGGCGTCGTCGACAAACAATCGACACCTGGTCCATCAGTCTCAGTGGGGGAGTAGTGGGGTGGGCGGTGTCACCCCATGAGGGTCGCTCCTTTGGTGGTCAAACGACTGGAGCATACGTCAGACAAGGCTGATGTTGGATCCGGTTATACGTCATCTTGCCAGCTGAGCCCTGAGAGCCTAAAGTCTATTGAATTCATGCGGATAGCCAGCCATGCGTTATGGCTGGTGCATGTCGTATAAACGGATCAAAAGATCCGGCTAATAGGTAGTTAGACCGCACTAGATGATTGCGACTGACAGGATTCAGCAACTCCACGATCGCTACCTCGACCTCGTTCGTCTTGAGGTAGAGGAGTTCGGCGTGAAAGCCACCGAAGTGCGCCACCTGATCGGCCGCCTGGGAGAGTTCCACTGTGCTCTCAAAGTAGGCGGCAGCTTAGCTACTAGAGCCAATCAGGCTGGCTTTGACGTTGTTTGCCCAAATGGACGGCGTATCAGCGTCAAGACAACGGCGCAATCTTCTGGCTTTGTAGCGATCTCAAAGTCGACCGAATCCCTAGTAGACGACTTGATGTTGATCCAGTACAAAAACGGCGCCCTGCGGACTGTTTACTTTGGGCCACTCACCGCCGCCACGGAGTGCGCCCGTACTTATGGGCCAACCAATTGCTATGAGCTTGATCTCAGCAGAGCGGGAAATCTCGCAAACGCCCTGTTCGACGCATCTAAGAAGGTGCTAGTTAAGATGGAGGGTGGCTTTGTACAGACAGCCACCCGCAACGGCGAGTACCTCTTACTCGTCAATCAAACTGCAGCGCTGGACTTGCTTGACGCAGAGGATCGTGACGGCATCGAGCCGGTTGCGGAGTACTCATTTCAGACCCTTGAGGCGAGGAATGAGTACATTCACAGCAGGGGCTGGCCCAGTGCGGTCTAACAATTCGTCCAAGCCGACGCCGCTTCGCGGCGCGGCTTAACTCAGGTGTTAGACCGCATGTCCACAGATCGCAGCGATCGTCTATACGACACCTGGCGAGCCTCTGCAGAGAAGTTCGACTACTTCGTCCTCGGAATTCTCGGCGCGCTTTACGCCTACATCGCCAACAACTTTGAGCCTGGCGTCCTTGGGCTAAATCCAAAGACCGTTGAGTTGTCTGCTTTAGCTACGTTGTTTGCTTCCGCAATTCTTGGCTTTCTACGCGTTGAAGCATCCGTTCTTCTCACAAGTCTCAACCATCGCTATCTAAGAGCTAATAAACAACGCGGCCTTTTTACTCAACAACTCGCTAACGGGCGCCCTTTCTTGAATTCAGCTACAGGCCAAATCTACGCGCCTCATGATGCGCAAGAGGAGGTTGCTGCAATCAATAACGCGCTACCGGGCATCAAGGAACAAATGGAACGCACTAGCCGACGCGCAGAGATCACTTACGCATGGCGCAATCGTCTAGTCCTTCTTGGCTTTCTGTGCTTGGTTGGGGCCAGAGTTTGGGGTGTGTACTACCATGCGGTCTAACAATTCGTCCAAGCCGACGCCGCTTCGCGGCGCGGCTTAACTCAGGTGTTAGGTCCCCAATGAAAGGTCTTCTCAAGAGCCTGCTCGTCTTAGCTCTTCTCATCACCTCGATGTCCGTCGCAGCTGAAAGAGTGCATCTCGGCTTCACGGTTCACTACACCCTCAAGAGCAGCGCTTTCAGCGCAAAACTCGATCGCGTCGTGGTGACCAAAGTGAACCAGAACTCCCCCGCAATGCGAGCGGGGCTATTTCCAGGCGACGTAATCGAGCTTTTGAACGGTTCGGTAGTAGCCGGCGCGTCTGCACGCAAGCTAGACGCAGAGATGGGCGCCATTCGAGCCGGAGACACCGTCAAAATGACAGTGTTGCGTTCTGGCAAGAAGGTCGCCATCAGCATGGTCGCTGGGGAGACCTAACAATTCATTCAAGCCGACGCCGCTTCGCGGCGCGGCTTAACTCAGGTGTTAGGCCATAGCGAAGGTCTGCGATACGCGGAGACAAAAATGCCTTGCTTCTCTGATTGGTTCGAAAACATTGAGCCTGGCACGCCTGAATGGACAAAGGCCGAGAGGAAAGCTCGAGCGAAGCTAAAGTCAATTAAGCACATCATTGACTACTACTACGAATCCAACTCGTATCCACTTCCTGACCTTCCGGCTGGTACCAGGATTGACATGAACCGCCAGCCCAAGAATCACAGAGAACGGCAAATCAGGAATCTCATTTGCCATCACTTTCTATGTGATGGCGTTGGGCCTCAAACCCTGCGAGATGTTGCATACCTTCTAGATGAGCGAGCGCACCAGGATCGGCCGTATCTTGCAATCATATGGCCAACATATCTGTTACTGCGCAGTGGACCAATACTGCAGGTAGTCCCCTAGAAATGGCCTAACAATTCGTTCAAGCCGAGACCGTTTCGCGGCCACGGCGCCGCAAGGTACATTGTCACGTCGCCGCGGCCGCAAAACGGTCCGGCTTAACTCAGGTGTTAGGCCCCATGTCGCGAGAGTTGTCGCTAGTCGTACTGAGTTACGCTGGTAGAGCGCTGGGTTTGGCCGCCGCTGGCTTCATCCTGTACTCGGCCCACAGGCGAGTGCGCGAAGGCGCCTTCGAGATATTTGGCACTGCTGTGCGCAAGTCGGACAACCCTGGCTCTTTCTGGTCGGTAATCGCTGTAGCCGTTGCGGGCGCCTGCTGGCTGGTGTATCTGGCCTTAAGCTAGGCTGCACTCCGGGTCCGGGTCCGGGCATGGGGCCTAACAATTCGTCCAAGCCGACGCCGCTTCGCGGCGCGGCTTAACTCAGGTGTTAGGCAACCAATGAAACATTTCCGCATCTTGTTGATAGCTCTTGTCGCAGCATCCTGCTCGACGACCGCCGGAGATTTCTCTCCCAAAGACTTCATTGGGGTTTCGTGTAGCTCAAAGGATGGCGGCAAGACCTGCTTTGGCTACGGGGAGAGATATGAAAACGGCACGGAAGATGCCTGTGGCCGCATTCCAAACGGCGGGCCTGAGTTTGCCCTAAAGCTCACTTATGAGATCTCCGGATCTACGGTATGTAGCACCGTTGTTAAAACATCAGACTCCCGCACCATGCCCGTTGGAGATAAGTTCTGCTCCGTTTATCTTCAGAAAAATGTTGACGGCATGACTTATCGCTTCACTGACGACGACTCCACTAGAATCAGGCAAGGCTATCTGGCAAAAAGGTCTGACAAGTGGTGCCAGCACTTGATCGACGCACTTTAATGCCTTGGTTGCCTAACAATTCATTCAAGCCGACGCCGCTTCGCGGCGCGGCTTAATTCAGGTGTTAGGGCGCAAAGGGGGCTTATGCGCGTCTGGAGAGAAGTCTCTCTAGCTATCTTATTGGCTCTACCGGGTTGGAGTTTCGGCCACAGCGGTGGACTCAATAAGGAGGGCTGCCATACCAACCGCAAGACGGGCGACTACCATTGCCATCGTGGTTCACGGACTCCGCCTCCGCCGGCGTCCCGCCAGGGGTTCGCGCCTTCGCAACTTGCCCCACAACAACGCGCAACTAGGGCTTTTCGCAATTGTGCGGAAGCACGCGCTGCCGGTGCCGCACCTGTGCGGCGTGGCGATCCTGGCTATGGCGCGCACCTAGATCGGGACAATGACGGGGTGGGTTGCGAGCCGTACCGTGGGCGCCCATAGTTGCGCCCTAACAATTCATTCAAGCCGACGCCGCTTCGCGGCGCGGCTTAACTCAGGTGTTAGGCCGCAAGATGCGAGATCGCAGCATTCCAACTGCAGACCTGCTGCTGGATACGTCACGCATATTGGCGCGGCTGCTTCCTGTCTGGGGCGCCATTGCGCTGGTCAAGTTCATGGCGGTTCGGTTCATGGGCGCGTCCGGGGCGCCCTTTGCGGTGCCTCTGCTGTTTGGCGCCTTCTTCTTTGCGGCGCCGTTGGCTGCGTCTGGGCTGCGCAGCCGTCGGCGCATCAGGCTCGCATCTTGGGCGTCGGCTCGAGCCTTGCTGTTTTGCTTCGTTTGGGGGGCAATAGTGGTGTCGGCGTTCGTCGCAACGCTGCAGGTATGGCAAGGTATGGCTGCCACTCCGTTCAACTACTTGGTAGCGGCGTTAGCCGCCGGGTCGTTCTGCTTGGTCATTGCCACCATCCCCAGCCGGTGGTAACCGGCTTTGCGGCCTAACAATTCGTCCAAGCCGACGCCGCTTCGCGGCGCGGCTTAACTCAGGTGTTAGGGCTCTGGAGACCTCATGTCGCTCGCTGTCGCAACGCTGATTACTTCGCTATTGAGTATGCCTACTGGCGGACCAAAGCCTGAACACAATGAGTTCGTGCAGTTGTTCGCTGCCACCTGCATGGCGAACACCTTCTCGCCCGACAAGCTTCGCAACACGCTAAACAGCGAACTCACGCCCGAGCTTCCTCCTGAACGCGCAACTCCTTTATTGCGTGGAAATTCCGGTACAGCTTGGGAAGTATTTTTTGGCAAGGGACAATATGCCGTTGCGTTGACCCAATCTGGAGTCTGTGCTGTCTTCGCTCGCCATGCCGAGATCAGCGAGGTCCAAGAGGGATTCATCAGATTCGTCTCTTCGGCACCAGAACCAATGGTGTCACGCAAGATTGATTCGCCGCACGCTGGCCCTAACTCAGAAGACCTGACCACGACCGCTTACGCTTGGTCTCGTCCAGGTGAGCGCCTAGAGATCGTTTTCACTCTGACCACTTCTAAAATCGCTCGCGATCCTGAGATTCAGGCCATGGCGTCAGTGGCACTGTCCCAGTCAGAGCCCTAACAATTCGTCCAAGCCGACGCCGCTTCGCGGCGCGGCTTAACTCAGGTGTTAGGTGTCCGTGACAGAGACTCTCCCTCCCCATGTAAAGCGGATGCTGGATGCATTTAGCAAGCCAGCCGAGAAGCTCAGGAACGAGAACCCCAAGGGGAGGTGGGAGCATACCCTTGAGAGAAATGCCTCGTTGATTTCCGCGCCTTGGGACTATGAAGGCGGCGTAGTAGACGAAACACGAGAGATCACCTTCCTACGAGACTTCTTTAATCTCTTTCATGAGTGCATGCACTCATGCCAAACAATGGATGTGATTAGCGTCCTGACTCGGCAAACGCTCTCTCAAACCCCGGACGAGCATCTAACCACCGTAATCACCTACTGGAGCGAGTCTTACCTCAACGAGGTCTACATTCTCAAGCTTAGACTCGGTGATTTCGTCACGTACGCCGAGCGAAAGTACAAGAAGGACAAAGATTTCGCAGAGCCAATTGTCGGAATCTGCAAAGACCTTCGCGAGTTTGCGGAAAAGCAGCTCGCTCCATTCATTACTACCCGAGGCGAGCATGTTCACAGCCGTCGCTACCGGAGCACAGATCCAGAGCTGGCGAGACTTGGCGTGCTCGACGTCTCAATCAATAGTCTGGGTCAAACAGAGCTAAAGCCCGTGCGAGATGAAGCCATTCAAGCTGCAACTGCCTGGCTCTTCAAACAAACCGACCGAGCCGCCGAGACCTGTTGGGCGCTGTTTGACGGAACTTGCATGGTCCTCGCTGAAGGGATCGTCACAGAGAATGACTGGATCATTGTCCCCATTCCTTTTAAGGACAATCCAGATCCATTCCTCAAAGACTTCAACGCAGACACCTAACAATTCGTTCAAGCCGAGATCGCTTCGCGGCCGCGGAGTTGTTCGGTAAATTGTCACAACGCCGCGGCCGCAAAGCGCTCCAGCTTAACTCAGGTGTTAGGTGCCATGCGAACCACCATCGCCATGCTCGTTACAGCAGCACTATTGATGACAACGCAGCGGGCCGCCGCGTGCACAATTTTCTGGGACGACCGGCCGGACACTATCTTCCAGAAAAGCGATTCTGTATTTCTGGCTTATCCGCTCAAGATCTCACCGGACCCCGATGAAATACAGCAACTCAGACCAGATGCGTTCTTTCAACAGACGGTGATCTGGCGTGTTGTTAGATCATGGAAGGGAAATTTATCGGCGGGTGACACAGTCGTTACCGTGCGCAGCATCGACAGAATGGACGCATGCTCAGGTTGGAGCGTGACTACCAGGTATGACCCACGAATTCTCTATTCATCCGGGGATGCATCTCCCGCCGTCATCCAGGGGCTATCGTTAGAAGATGCTACTCTGCAACTCAACAGATTGGTTCGCAGGCGCCAAGGAGTTGGGAAATAGAGATGGCACCTAACAATTCGTCCAAGCCGACGCCGCTTCGCGGCGCGGCTTAACTCAGGTGTTAGGTGGCTTGTGAACACTCTAGCTATCTTGCTGGCAATTCTCGGATCACCAGCAATTTCCTCCGAGCCTCAGTTCAAGATCATTACCGCAGAGCCATTACAACAATTCATGGCTTTCGGTCGCATCACTGATGGGTTCGAGGCTGAAATGCGCAAAGCAATCGCCGGAAGTCCGAACCTAAAACGTGTTTACATCGAAAGCACCGGCGGCAAGACCCTAGAGGCCAAGCGCACAGCTCAATTGTTAAATACGCACGGAATCACTATTCGCGTCGCCGGAAGATGCGCCAGTGCATGCGTCGCTCTGTGGGCTGCAACTGATCGGCGAGAGCTCACAGCAAGCGCCCGCCTTGGGTTACACGCCGGCATTCCCATCAAGAAGGCCCCTGGCGCACTTGAAGCTGTTACATCCCCCGTACGGCAGAGATTGGCAGATGACATGCTGCGCAAGGCGGGGTTCTCTGATCAGTTGATCTTAAAAGCCCGCCAAGTTCCGCCCAACTCTATCCTCTGGCTCACTCCAACAGAGCTAGCCTCAGACGGCGTCAGGTTCACGTTAACGAGCCCGCCACCTAACAATTCGTCCAAGCCGACACCGCTTCGCGGCGTCGGCAAAGGCCGCTAAGATCGTGCCTGTGCCGCCGCCGCAAATCGGTGCGGCTTAACTCAGGTGTTAGGGCCCGCATGCAGTCTTTCGTTTGTCCAAGTTGTGGTGACACCCACGAAGGCCTACCCACCGATCACGGGTGGAAATTACCGGATGTGGTCTGGGACATACCTGAAAGCGAGCGAGCCAAGCTGGCAAAGTTCAACAGTGATCTTTGCCAGTTCGGCAATCGTTTTTTCATAAGGTGCTTGCTCAAGCTGCAGTTCAACGAGCAGCCCGACTACTACGGCTGGGGCGTCTGGATTGAGGTACAAGAGCAGGACTTCTACCGGTACGTCGAGCTGTACGACAAAGACGGGAGCGGCGAACCCCCTGTGTCAGGCACCATCGCCAACTCAATGCCTGGCTATCCAGACACACTCGGCATGCCCGTAGTGGTGCAATTCCAAAGTAGTACGAGTCGTCCGGCAGTTCTCGTACCAACGAACATCGGTCACCCTCTTGCGCTGGAGCAAGTGGCGGGCATAGACAACCGTCGCTATCACGAGATACTTGTTGCAACAGGGTCACTAGGCGGGCCCTAACAATTCGTCCAAGCCGACGCCGCTTCGCGGCGCGGCTTAACTCAGGTGTTAGGCCGCTTATCTAAGGACATCGCAAGTGACGAAAATCGAAAAGCAGCACGTGATGGGCATCATCGGATCGGGTCTGGCCACGTTCGTAGCCCTAGTTCTCGCGGTTAAGTACCATCAGGCCTTGGTTCTTTCAGCCATCGAGCTTGTCGCTATGTTCGTCGCCTCAATTTTTGTGGCGCGCAAGAGCCTTCCGGCCATGTACGTCATGACTGGCTATTTTGGGATCGTCCTAGGCATACCAATGTTGCTGTCTGGCAACCCCATAACCATTGTTGTGGTTATTGGCATTTTGTTCCTGCTTATTCAAGGCGTTATTGGTATATCGGAGGCTCGGGCTGCACTTCGCCCACGTACAGAGCCAGCGCTTTCGGACGCCGACAGAGCGCTGATGCACCAACACGGTATTGAGCACAATGGCCGGTACTTCGTTGTAGGTGACATGCACTTCGACCACTTTCATGACGCCATTTCCCATGCCAGTCACCTGTCAAAGGGCGCGGCCTAACAATTCATTCAAGCCGAAGCCGCTTCGCGGCTCGGCTTAATTCAGGTGTTAGGCCGCAATCGAAAAGTTGGGGAGCCGAATGAGTACAACGACCACCGTGCATGTCGACACCATCTTCGCTGAGACTGGTGCAATTTCGATCGGCTACACACCGGAGCAAGATCGGGCTTACTTATCTGTCGCTGATCCAACTGATAAGCGTCGTGCAACACACTTCGTTTCCCTTAGCCCAGAAAACCTTATTGAGCTTAAAGCGTCATTTGAGAAGCTTGATGAGGTCATACGACAAGAGAAAGCCAAGATCTACCTTCGCCAGAGCAATCCTTCATCTTTTGACCAGTCGGGCGATACGGTCGCGATACCAATTGGCAACTCGAATATTTCAATACCAAAAGATCTCTATGCTCAAGTCGCTTCCCTCGTGAGTGAAGGACAGACGCTTATCGCAGCCTCAAAGATTAGTGCAGCCCTTCCCTGGCTCGGTCTGGCAGGCGCACGTGCAGTAGCACAGTCAATTTGTGACTACCAGTTGGCAGTTGGTGACCGCGCATAGCGGCCTAACAATTCGTCCAAGCCGACGCCGCTTCGCGGCGCGGCTTAACTCAGGTGTTAGGCAGCACAGCAGGAGCTTCGCTTGCGACCTTCCAATCTTATCAGTGCTCTGATTGCCACAGCAGCATCACTAGTTTTTTCCTATTTATTGCTCAGCTCCCTGATATCCGGATCTTCTCCAACTTTCGGCGGAAGAGCGACAGCCGCATTGGGCATACGGCATGACGCCAATACTGAACCAGCGCAATTTTGGTTCATGATCATGATCTATGCTGTTGGAGCCATCGGCCTTGGTTACTTGGCCTGGCGGGACTACAACAAGTGACCGCAAGGAACGTCAAGAAAGTGCTGCCTAACAATTCATTCAAGCCGACGCCGCTTCGCGGCGCGGCTTAACTCAGGTGTTAGGCCGCACCAGAATTCTCGACCGAGCAAAGAACCCATCAAGTGAACGGACTTACCCCTACAGTCATCCTCCTGTTCTTCCTTGCAACCGCACCTGTCGGTCTTCTGCCTACCGTACTGGCGTTCGTGACCAAGCAACGGCATCGCGCATGGGTCACTGCGGGTAACGTCCTCCTGTGGTTGCTGCTCTATGTGGGAGCGCGCGCATTCACGCTAGACGGCTCGAGCGCATTCGCGATACCGACCTATCTTGCCTTGCTGGCATGGCTTTTACTGTTTGGTTGGTCGCTGCGTAGCCTGGGTAGACGGGCAGCGGCCTAACAATTCGTTCAAGCCGAGATCGCTTCGCGGCCGCGGAGTTGTTCGGTACATTGTCACAACGCCGCGGCCGCAAAGCGCTCCGGCTTAACTCAGGTGTTAGGCCGCTATGGTCAGACTGGTCAGGATTGCGGCGGTGGTGCTCGGAGTTCCGCTGATCTGCGTGCCGCTGGCGATCCTCGTCACGGTGCTTTGTGCGCCACTCTGGGAGTGGTTTGAAGCTGCAACCTCCATCCAGTCTTATGGCCATCACGGCCCGGTGGAGTGGTGCTATATGGTCAGCTTCGTGGCGCTCATGGCTGCCGGATACACTCTCGCTCTCATTTCAGAGAGGCGGCGTAGATCGCGGCCTAACAATTCGTCCAAGCCGACGCCGCTTCGCGGCGCGGCTTAACTCAGGTGTTAGGCCCCGCAATGCAGCCCCTCGACAAGTTGCGAGAGAAGCTCTCCAAGTATCCCGACCTAAGGGTTGAGGATGATGGCCGCACAATCACAGTGTTGGCCTCGGATTCTGATGGCTTTGATGTGGCGTTTAGCGTCGAAGAGTCGGGTTACATGGTCTGGTTCGGCCCATGGCACCAGTCCTTTGAGCCAGCTGAAGAGCAGTCGGCCCTAGAGTGTTTTGCGTTCGGCCTGTCCGGCGAGGCGCGCCTTAAGGTCAAGTCCAGGGGCCAGCGAGACTACAGTTGGACCCTCGAAGCATTGGAGCAGGGTCAATGGAGTACGTACTCCACAACTGCACTGCTGCTCTTCCCATTCTGGCGCCCGCGCAAGATCCGCTATCTTCAGAACCCGGCACTCGGTGCGGGGCCTAACAATTCGTCCAAGCCGACGCCACTTCGCGGCGCGGCTTAACTCAGGTGTTAGATGCCCGTGGAAAGGAGATCGCACGTGAAGAGAATGCTTGGAGCTGTCGCGGCGTGCCTTGCGGTCGGCCTGATCGCAGATGAGTTGTTTGGCCTGGTGTGGAATGCCTCCTTGCTCAAACTTCCTCACTGGGCCGGATACGCCTTTGCGCCTGCCTCGGCGCTGTCCACTCTCGCCGGAGTTGCGGTCGGCACATTTGTTTCTCGTGGGCGCTTTCTGTCCGCGGCGCTCGTACTCTGGCTCCTAGGCACCGTGGTTGTACTCACCATCGGCTACAGGGTGCAGGTCGCGGGCATGCCCATGTCGTTCGTTGATTACCTCGCGCTCAATCTGCCGGGAATTGGCAGCAGGCTAATCGCATCTGTCCTTGGTCTCGCGCTTGGATCTGCGGCCTACATGCGCTGGTCGCGCGTCGCGCGGGCATCTAACAATTCGTCCAAGCCGACGCCGCTTCGCGGCGCGGCTTAACTCAGGTGTTAGGCGCTTGTGACCCGAATGGTGGAGCATGGATTTTGAAATTTCCAATATAGAGAAGATCGCAATAGTAATTGCGTCGCTACTTCTCGCAGCATCGCTAATATTCCGTATCTATCTCTTCTTGATCGAAAGAACCACCAACGATGAAATTCTTCACAAAATGCTGGAAGAGCGATTTTTACTTTCGCTCGGGGATATGTTTGCCCTAGTGTTGCTTTGGAGATGGCCGGAGCTACAGCAAGACTCAAAACGACGCGCTCTTCCTTATATCGCATCCTACCTAACAGCCACATTAATTCTTATTGCAGTTTTCGTGCCGCTATTTGCAAAGGCTTGGTTATAGACCGCGCCTAACAATTCATTCAAGCCGACGCCGCTTCGCGGCGCGGCTTAATTCCGGTGTTAGCGCTCATGGCAACCCCTCCTGCAGTCCAGCTACCAGCCCCGCTCGTCGTAAGGTTGCTGGCTGTCGTGATGACCTGCGTCATATCTGGCCTCGGCTTAATGGCCCTGGTCACTGGTCACGCGGCCGGGCGCTGGACCCGCTATGGCTATGCGGGCCCGCTGGAAGGATCCCCTGCCCATGCATTTGGGCTCGCCATGTTCTTCTTCGGGCTTCTCCCACTGGCACTAGCAATGCGTAGTCCCAAGTCCGCGGTCCGGCTTGCTGTTGCATCTGCCGTACTGGGGTTGCTGTCGGTGTTCGTTGGTCCAGCTTTGCTAGCTTGAGCGCTAACAATTCATTCAAGCCGACGCCGCTTCGCGGCGCGGCTTAACTCAGGTGTTAGGGCTCACATGGAGGCAAGGATGCGGCTTGCACCTTTTTGTTTAGTGCTTCTCGCATTGCCCGTACTGGCTGTCGCGCAGGAGCAGTCGAGCTTGAGCCTGACGCTGAAGCTCGCGCGTGACCGCGCCTACCGCACTGCACACGTCGACTGGAAGGCCGTCGAAGCAGACGCCAGATTGCTGGTCGTGAGTAAAGGCGAGGACGCGGCAATCCGCTTCGTGCTGAAGTCGCTGGGCGATGGGCACTCCTTCTACCGGCCGCCTCGACAGGGCGTCACGCCGCTCCTTGCCGCCACCACCGCCCCTCAAGCGTCGGTCCGGGTCCTGTCTCAGCTACAGGCGCCTCAAGATGGCGTTCCGGTCATTCGGATCAATGGCTGGTCGGGCACCCCCCAGGAGGCGATGGCTGCAACTGCAGCGCTGAGGGCCGACTTGGTGAGTGCGCTTTCGGAGCCACGTTGCGGCGTCATCCTGGACTTCTCAGGCAACACCGGCGGCAACATGTGGCCAATGCTGGTTGGCTTAAGCCCGCTCTTAACGGAGGGTGTGCTGGGCTACTTCAGGGATGCACGAGGCACTGACAAATCCATCGAGAAGAAGCCGGGCGGAATCTTCTTCGGCGACTCGGTCCACGCGCTTAACAGCGCAACAGCACTGCAGCCGAAGCACCCGGCCCCGCTGATTGCAGTAGCCGTAGGGCCGCGAAGCTCGAGTTCCGGCGAGATTGTCCCAATCATGTTCCACGGTCAAAGCAACGTGCGTCTGTTTGGCCAGCGGACCTCCGGTCAATCCACTGCCAACTCGACGTTCCCTTTACCCAATGGCGGTGCCGCCAACATCACTACTGCCGTTACGCTGGATAGGCACGGGAAGGTGTTTGACGCACACATCGAACCGGAAGTCTCGACGGAGAAGCCTGTAGAGGACGCAGCACGATGGATATCGAGGCAATGCCAGCACAGGTGACCCCTAACTATTCGTCCAAGCCGACGCCGATTTGCGGCGCGGCTTAACTCAGGCGTTAGGGGCCAATCGTGACATCTCTGGAAGTCCTAGATTCCGCCATCAAAATTGGACTCGGCGCATTGATAGCCGCCCTCTCCACTTTTGTTATCACACGCGTCCAACACAGGAACTCTCTCAGAAAAGAGGCTATTGACCGAGAGTTTGCACTTCTGCGAGAGGTTGCAGAGAAGACTGAGAGATTCACACATACCACTCTCAAGTATTGGTCATTCGCGTCTGATTGGCACCGCGCGTTGCGCAAGGATAGAGGCACTCCCAAGCCTGACCTTCTCAAATCATCACAACAGGAACTTTTCAATCATTTCGGTGATGTAACAAGCGCTGAGGCGGTTTTGCTTCTATTGGGCCAAGAAGCCGCACAAGAGCGTCTCCGCACTTACGGAGAGTACGTCGTCAGCTTTCGCAAGGAAGCTAGCAAAACGTCCGAGCCCATGTCAGAGATCATCATTGAGGACTACCGCAAACACTTCCTCAATGCACGTGCCAGCCTATTCCGAGAACTCCATCAGATTTATAAAGGACTTGGCCCCTAACAATTCGTTCAAGCCGAGACCGCTTCGCGGCTCGGCTTAAGTGGTAGGTTTTACCACTCCGCCGTGCCGCGCAGCGGTCCGGCTTAACTCAGGCGTTAGGCCCCACATGAAGAAGATCGCCCGACCGGAGCCGCAAGTGACTTGGATCTCCCCGGTTGGAGAAGGATTTCAGTTGGAGATCTCCGCCACAATCAATGGGCTATTGCATCAGCTAGTGACTGTTGTTGCCGACGATCTAGATGAATCGCTCTGGGCTCAAGTCAGTTCAGGCGGCACCGAAGTCCAAATACCTCTTGCAGTCCTGCGAGATGCGCTTGACGCTGCCGTCGGTCAAGTTCACTCGGAGAGTTGGTATGACGAGCAGCTACCGACTGACGGTGAGGCCTAACAAGTCGTTCAAGCCGAGCCCGCTTCGTGGCAGCGCCTGCGTGCCTGCGCTACGCTTGCACGCATTCGCCGCCACTGCGCGTGCCGGCTTAACTCAGGTGTTAGGCCCATGCCCAAGCTCACTCGCTACCTGTGTATTGCCTTCGTCATTACCGCATTGGCCATCCCCGCTGCCTGGCTGGCAATTCAACGCACGGACGCCTTTTCCGTAGCGTCTTCCCACATCAAGAACAGCATTGACGTTCGCTCTCGCCTTGGAGAAATCCAGGACATTGACCTGTCCCTCTTCGGTTACAACATGCATGTTGTCGGCGCCGGCGGTGAAGCTAGCTTCAACCTTAAACTAAAGGGCTCTCTCGCTACCGGCACTGCTTTCGTCGAACTCACTCGGCAAGGCACTTGGCGCCCAGTAGGGACTCGGCTTGCGCTTCAAGACGGCACGGTAATGGACGTCACGCAATGAGGCATCATGGGCCTAACAAGTCCTTCAAGCCGACGCCGCTTCGCGGCGCGGCTTAACTCAGGTGTTGGCCGACGTCCGCTTCTGGCCGAAAGCTGCCTTATTCGCAATAAAAAAACGCCGGCCTTGCGGCCGGCGTTCTGCGTACGCGACGCGGGGGAGGCGCGTCAGTGGCCGGAGGACTTGGAGGCTCCCAGGCCCGTCTCCGCGCGCACCTGCTGGGCCTTGAACGCGCCGCGTTCCTTGGCGGCCTGGGCGCTGCGGTCGGTGATGGAGAAGAACCAGATGCCGGCGAAGGCGATCGCCATCGAGAACAGCGCCGGCGAGGTGTAGGGGAACCAGGCCGAGCCGGCGGGGTTGCCCAGCGTGGCTTCCCACACCGAGGGAGAGACCACCGTCAGCGCCACCGAGGACACCAGGCCGAGGAAGCCGCCGATCACCGCGCCGCGGGTGGTGCAGTCCTTCCACAGCAGCGACAGGATCAGCACCGGGAAGTTGGCGGAAGCGGCGATGGCGAAGGCCAGCGACACCATGAAGGCCACGTTCTGCTTCTCGAAGGCGATCCCCAGCAGCACCGCGATCACGCCCAACGCCACCGTGGTGATGCGCGAGACCTTCAGCTCGGAAGCGCTGTCGGCCTTGCCCTTCTTCAGCACGGTGGCGTAGAGGTCATGCGACACCGCCGACGCGCCGGACAGGGTCAGGCCGGCCACCACCGCCAGGATGGTGGCGAAGGCCACCGCCGAGATGAAGCCGAAGAACACGTTGCCGCCCACCATCTTGGCCACCAGCACCGCCGCCATGTTGGCCGCGCCGGCGCCGCCCTTGATGGTGCCGGCATCGGCCATCTCGGGGTTGGTCAGCACCAGGGTGATGGCGCCGAAGCCGATGATGAAGATCAGGATGTAGAAGTAGCCGATCCAGGTGGTGGCCCAGAACACCGACTTGCGGGCTTCCTTGGCGTTGGGCACGGTGAAGAAGCGCATCAGGATGTGCGGCAGGCCGGCGGTGCCGAACATCAGCGCCATGCCGAAGCTGATTGCGCTGATCGGATCCTTGATGAAACCGCCCGGGCCCATGATCGACAATCCCTTTGCAGCCGCTCCCGCGCTTTCCTCCGGCGTTGTTGCCGCTGCGGCCGCCAGCTGCGCCTTCACCTGCACGCCCTTGGCGAACAGCGCCTCCGGGCTGAAGCCGTAGTTCGCCAGCACCATGAAGGCCATGAAGGTCACGCCCGCCAGCAGCAGGCAGGCCTTGATGATCTGCACCCAGGTGGTGGCGGTCATGCCGCCGAACAGCACGTAGACCATCATCAGGCCGCCGACGATGACCACCGCGATCCAGTACTCCAGCCCGAACAGCAGCTTGATCAGCGCGCCCGCGCCGACCATCTGCGCGATCAGGTAGAACGCCACCACCACCAGCGTGCCGGAGGCGGCGAAGGCGCGGATCGGGGTCTGGTTGAAGCGGTAGCCGGCCACGTCGGCGAAGGTGAACTTGCCGAGGTTGCGCAGGCGTTCGGCCATCAGGAAGGTGATGATCGGCCAGCCGACCAGGAATCCGACGGAATAGATGATGCCGTCGAAGCCGCTGCTCATCACCATCGCGGAGATGCCCAGGAACGACGCCGCGCTCATGTAGTCGCCGGCGATCGCCAGCCCGTTCTGGAAGCCGGTGATGCCGCCGCCGGCGGTGTAGAAGTCCGCCGCCGAACGCGTGCGCGCCGCCGCCCACTTGGTGATCCACAGGGTGGCGATGACGAATACGGCGAACATGCTGATCGCCACCCAGTTGGTGGGCTGTTTGTCGACCTGGCCGAGATCGCCGCCGGCGGCCAGCGCGATGTTGCTGGCCGTCATCGCGGCCAGCGCCAGCGATGCCTTCATCTTCGATGCGTTCATCGGGCAGCGTCCTCCAGGATCTGGGCGGTCAGGCGGTCGTACTCGCTGTTGGCGCGACGCACGTACAGCCCGGTGATGGCGATGGTGAACACGATCACCCCGAACGCGATCGGGATGCCGAGGGTGGTGACGCCATCGCTGATCGGCTGGGCAAGGAATTCCTTGTCGAACGCGATCAGGCCGATGAAGCCGTAGTAGACGACCAGCATCAGGATGGTCAGCGTCCAGCCCAGGCCGTTGCGCTTGCGCTTGAGCGCCTGGTAGGCGGAGTTGGCCTCGATGCGGGCCACCATCGGATCTTGCATGTCGGACATGGCGTGCTCCTCAGAAGCTGTACTTGACGGTGGCGTGGACGCGGCGGAGGTCGCCGTCGGCGCCGCTTTCCAGTTCGCGGTTGCCCCAGATCAGTTCGGCGCCGACGTCGAGCTTGGGCAGCGGCGAGTAGATCAGGTTGGCGTGGAACGACTGCGCGGATCTGGTCACCCCGAAACCGGTCCAGTCGGTCTCGTTGTCCAGCTGCGCGCGCGAGAACATCAGGTTGCCGCGCAGCTTGGGGTTGAACACGTGCCGCCACGCGACGAAGCCGGCCAGTACGCCGGTGGGCTCGATGTCGCCGGCGGCGGCGTCGAGGGTGCCGTCCGCGCCCAGCGCGAAACCGACGTAGCGGCCGATGCCGTTGCCGCCGATCAGCATGTAGCGCAGGTCGTCCTGCTTGCCGAGGTTGTACTTGCCGGACAGGCTCAGGCCGTAGCCGTTGCCGCTGGCATGGGTGCTGGCGGTGTCGTGGCGCAGCTGGCGGGCGATGCCGGCCACGCTGACGTGGCCGTAGTCACCCTTGCCGGTCCAGCGCACGGTGATGTCGGGCAGGTTGCCGTCGTCGCTGGTGGTGCGCGCGGTGCCGCGGTAGGCGCCAACCACCGTCTGCGGGTTCTCCAGCGCCACCGACCACGCACCGCTGGTGTAGCGCAGCTGGGCCTGGCGCACGAACACCGTGCCTTCGGTGGGGCCCACGAAGTCCACCGCGTCCGGCAGTGCCGCCACATCCTGGAAGTTGGACCAGGTCTGGCCGGCCAGCCACTTGTCCCAGCTCACGTAGGCCTGCCGCACGGTCACGCCGTGGGTGTTGGTGGAAGCCTGGTTGCCGAGGTTGGCCATGCCGCCGCCGAACAGGTCGAACTCCAGGTAGGCACGCGCCTTGTGGCCCTGCACTTCGCCGTCGCTGGCGAACCAGAAGCGCGAGAACTGCGCGTGGCTGTCGAGGTCGGTGCGCGACTCGTCCACGCCGCCCACCGGGATCGCGCTGGGCAGGTAGAACATGCGGCCGGCGGTGCCGTCGGCGATCTCGCCGGCATTGGTGCTGGTCGCCATCGCATCAAGCTTGATGAAGCCGCCGAAGCTGAAGCGCGTGTCGGGATTGCCGCTGGCCAGGATCGGCGCCGACTGGATCTTCGGCTTGCCGTCGGCCTGCGCCACCTGCACGGCGTCGAGCTTGGCCTGCGCCTGTGCCAGCGTGCCCTGCTGCTGGGTGAGCGCGGCCTGCTGTTGCTGCTGCGCGCCCAGCAGCGCCTGCACCTGTGCCTCCAGCTGGGCGATGCGGGCTTCGAGTTCTTTCTCCTTCGCGGTCTGCGCGAAGGCCATGCCGGGCAGCAGCAGTGCCGCCACGATTGCAAGCGCCAACGGCTTGCGGATGGAGCGTGCGTTCATCGTTCCCCTCCCGGAATCAGTGCACGCGGTCGAGGGTGCGTGCAGGCAGGGCGTGCGCCTATTCGCCATTGGTCGTAGATCGTGCCGATTTCGACCAAGGTCTAATTCCACTTGCTGCGACGCAGCAGCATTGATGCGGCACACTTGGGAAAAGTGGCAACGCCCGCGTGGCGAATGGGAGAAGCACGATGAGCGACATCTATCCGGTGGAACCGGCTTTCGCCGCACAGGCCAACATGGATCGCGCCGCCTACGAAAGCGCATACGCGCAGGCGCTGCAGGATCCTGACGCGTTCTGGGCCGGGCTTGCGCAGCGCCTGGACTGGTACCGGGCGCCGACCGTCATCAAGGACGTCAGCTACGACCTGCGTGATTTCCGCATCCGCTGGTTCGCCGACGGCGAGCTCAACGCCAGCGTGAACTGCCTGGATCGCCACCTGGACAAGCACGGCGACAAGGTCGCGCTGATCTTCGAGCCGGACAGCCCGGATGCGCCGGGGCAGAAGCTCACCTACCGCGAGCTGCACGCCCGCGTGTGCAAGCTGGCCAACGCGCTGCGCAACCTAGGCGTGGGCAAGGGCGACCGCGTCACCATCTACCTGCCGATGATCCCCGAAGCGGCCATCGCCATGCTGGCCTGCGCGCGCATCGGCGCGATCCACATGGTGGTGTTCGGCGGCTTCGCGCCCAATTCGATCGCCGACCGCGTGGCCGACTGCACCAGCAAGCTGATCATCACCGCCGACGAAGGTCTGCGCGGCGGCAAGAAGGTGCCGCTGAAGGCCAACGTCGACGCGGCGCTGAAGCTGCCCGGCACCAATTCGGTGGAAACCGTGCTGGTGGTGCGCCACACCGGCGGCGCGGTGGACATGCAGATGCCGCGCGACCGCTGGTATGACGCGGTGGTGGACAGCCAGCCGGCGAGCTGCGAGCCCGAGCGCATGAACGCGGAAGACCCGCTGTTCATCCTCTACACCTCCGGTAGCACCGGCAAGCCGAAGGGCGTGCTGCACACCACCGGCGGTTACCTGCTGTGGGCCGCCTACACCCACGACATCACCTTCGACCTGAAGCCGGACGACGTGTTCTGGTGCACCGCGGACGTCGGCTGGGTCACCGGCCACAGCTACATCGTCTACGGCCCGCTGGCCAACGCCTGCACCGAGGTGATGTTCGAGGGCGTGCCGAGCTATCCCGATTTCTCGCGCTTCTGGGAAGTCATCGACAGGCACCAGGTCAGCATCTTCTACACCGCGCCCACCGCCATCCGCGCGCTGATGCGCGAAGGCCTGGAGCCGGTGAAGAAGACCTCGCGCAAGTCGCTGCGCGTGCTCGGCAGCGTCGGCGAGCCGATCAACCCGGAAGCCTGGCGCTGGTACTTTGAAAACATCGGCGATTCCCGCTGCCCGGTGGTCGACACCTGGTGGCAGACCGAGACCGGCGGCATGCTGATCACCCCGATCCCCGGCGCCACCGACCTCAAGCCGGGATCGGCCAGCAAACCGCTGCCCGGCGTGCAGCCGGCGCTGGTGGATGCCGAGGGCAACCTGCTGGAAGGCGCCGCCGAGGGCAACCTGGTGATGCTGGATTCGTGGCCGGGGCAGATGCGCTCGGTGTATGGCGACCACCAGCGCTTCATCGACACCTACTTCAAGACCTACCCGGGCATGTACTTCACCGGCGACGGCTGCCGTCGCGACGAGGACGGCTATTACTGGATCACCGGCCGCGTCGATGACGTCATCAACGTCTCCGGCCACCGCATCGGCACCGCCGAGGTGGAAAGCGCGCTGGTGCTGCACCCGAAGGTGGCGGAAGCCGCGGTGGTCGGCTTCCCGCACGACCTCAAGGGCCAGGGCATCTACGCCTACGTGACGCTGGTGGCCGGCGAGCAGGAAACCGAGGCGCTGCGCAAGGAGCTGGTGGCCTGGGTGCGCAAGGAGATCGGCCCGATCGCCACGCCGGACTTCCTGCAGTGGGCGCCGGGCCTGCCCAAGACCCGCAGCGGCAAGATCATGCGCCGCATCCTGCGCAAGATCGCCGAGAACGCGCCCGACCAGCTGGGCGATACCACTACGCTGGCGGATCCCTCGGTGGTCGAGTCGCTGGTGCAGAACCGGCGCCAGGAGTGATGCCGGCTCCATGACCACCCTGCTGATTGCCGACGACCACCCGCTGTTCCGCGAGGCGCTGCGGGGGGTCGCGCTGCGGCTCTTGCCGGAGGCCGACATCCGCGAGGCGGACAACGCCGCCGCGCTGTACGCGCTGGTGGAAGCCGAACCCGACGCCGACCTGCTGCTGCTCGACCTCAACATGCCCGGCGTGCACGGTTTCTCCGCGCTGGTGCACCTGCGCGCCGCGCATCCGCAGCTGCCGGTGGCGATCGTCTCCGCGCGCGAAGAACCCGAAGTGATGCGGCGCGCGCTGGACCATGGCGCGATGGGCTTCATCCCGAAGTCCTCCGATGCCGCCACCCTTGGCACCGCGCTGCGGCAGGTGCTGGACGGCGAGCGCTGGATCCCGCCGGCGGCGCTGGCGGCCAAGCCCATGGCGGAGGAGGAGCGCGCGATCGCCGCGCGCATCCGCGAGCTCACGCCGCAGCAATTCCGGGTCCTGCAGATGCTCGGCTCCGGCCTGCTCAACAAGCAGATCGGCTACGAGCTGGGCGTGTCGGAAGCCACCATCAAGGCGCATATGAGCGCGATCCTGCGCAAGCTGGGCGCGACCAACCGCACCCAGGCGATCCTGCTGGCGGGCAAGCTGCTGGTGGATCCGGAAAGCGTGGTGCTGCCGGAAGAACCCGAGGCGTCCTGAGCACGGGCACTGGCGGCCAGTGCGCAGGGAAGTCAGGAAGCGGGACTCTTCCTGCTTCCATGCGAGGCCTCGCACCATGCGTGCGTTGTTGTCGACGAGGCATCGGGGCCGGGGTGCGGCCTGCGCCGTGTTCGCGCGTTGCGCGAGGTGACAGGAACAGGTGTCGGATCGCTATGCCTGCGCGTGCTCCCGCACCGCCGCCAGGAACGCGCGCAGCGACGCCGGCTTCACCGGCTTGGTCAGCACCCGGTAGCCGCGTGCACGCGCAGCCTGCTTGAGCGCGGCGCTGCCGTCGGCGGTCAGCAGCGCGCCCGGCACGTTGCCGCAGGCGGCGCGCAGCGCGTCCAGCGTGTCCAGCCCGTCCAGCCGGTCGTGCAGGTGGTAGTCCACCAGCAGCACCTCCGGCGCGTTGGCGACCTGCGCCAGCGCGGCGTCCACGGTGTCGGCGCAGTGCACGCGCACGTTCCAGCGCTCCAGCAGGGCGCGCATGCCGGCAAGGATGTCGGGGTCGTTGTCCACGCACAGCACGCGCAGGCCGTCGAGGCCGGGGTCGGGGATCGGCGCGGCCACCGGCGCGGTGGCGACCACGGTGTCGCCGCGCGGCACGGTGATGGAGAACATCGAGCCGCGCCCGACCGTGGAGCGCGCATCCAGCGCATGCCCCAGCAGGCGCGCGATGCGCTGGCAGATCGACAGGCCCAGCCCCATGCCGCGGCCGTCCCAGTCGAACGGCTGCTCGTAGCGGTGGAACTCTTCGTAGATCTGGCGCATGTGGTGGGCGGGGATGCCGGGACCGGTGTCCCAGACCTGCAGCGCCACCTGGTCGCCGCGCGAGCGCGCCGCCAGCACCACCCGCCCCTGCGGGGTGTAGCGCAGCGCGTTGGCGAGGAAGTTCTGCAGCACCCGGCGCAGCAGGCGCGGGTCGCTGCGCACCGCCAGTGGCGGTGCGTGCACGCGGATCTCGATGCCGCGCGCTGCCGCCATCGGCGCGGCCTGCGCCGCCAGCTCGCGCAGCAGCGCGCCGGCATCGAGGTCGCGGATGGCCGGCGTCAGCGCGCCGGCGTCCAGCCGCGACACGTCCAGCAGCCCGTCCAGCAGTTCCTCGGCGGCGCGCAGCGAGGCATCGACGCGTTCGGCCAGGTGGTGCTGCTGGCTGGCCTCGTCGGTCTCGCGCAGCGCGGACGCGAACAGCCGCGCTGCGTTCAGCGGCTGCAGTACGTCGTGGCTGATCGCGGCCAGGAAGCGTGCGCGCGACTCCTGCGCCGCCTCGGCCTCGCGGGTGCGCTCGGCCACGCGTTGTTCCAGCGTCTCGTTGATGTCGCGCAGTTCGCGCTGGGCGTGCACGTGTTCGGTCACGTCGGAATAGCTGGTGGCGTAGCCGCCGCCCGGCAGCGCCTGCCCGCGCAGCTCCACCACCGTGCCGTCGGGGCGCAGGCGCACGGTGACGTGCGGCGAGCCGGCGCGCATGTAGCCGAGGCGCTTGTCCACCTGCGCCTGCACGTCGCCGTCGTCGAGCACGCCCAGCTCGCCGCGCTCGATGTTGTAGCGGATCATGTCGGCGATCGGCCGGCCCACGTAGAGCATGCCGTCGGGGTAGTCGAACAGCCGCTGGTAGCTGCGGTTCCAGGCTACCAGCCGCATCTCGCGGTCGACCACGCTGACGCCCTGGTCGATGTTCTCCAGGGTGGTGGAGAGGATCTCGCGGTTGAATCGCAGCGCCTGTCCGGCTTCGTCCAGCACCGCCACCACTTCCGCCACTTCCATGCCGGAACCACGCAGCGCGCTGGTCAGCACCCGCCGCGCCGAGGCCGCGCCCAGCGCCGCGGCCAGCAGGCGCTCGGTGAATTGGATCCACTGGCGGTCGGCCTGCGCCGTGGGTGCCAGCTCGCGGCCGAGGCTCCTGGCCTGCTCCGCGAAGGCGCGCTGCGCGGTGCGCTCGCCGACGATGCGTTCGGCCAGCGAACGCAGTTCGCCTACCCGCACGCTGCCGCGCCAGTCGTCGCCGGCCAGGCTGCGCTGCTCGGCGTAGGGGTCTAGGAAGGGCGCCGCGCGCAGGCGCTCGTCCAGGCTGGGCCGCCAGCGCATCGAGGCCAGCAGCAGGCCGGTCACGTTCGCGAGCAGCGAGCACACCGTGCCATGGGTGAGGGGATCCCAACCGGACAGTCCGAACAGCTGCTGCGGGCGCAGCCAGCCGATGCCGAACGGACCGGCCTCGACCCAGCCGGCATCCAGCCAGCCAGAGCGCGCCAGGGTGGGCAGCAGGAGGGTGTAGGCCCACACCACGAAGCCCGCCAGCAGCGCGGTCTCGGCGCCGCGTCGGCTGGCGCCGCGCCAGTACAGCCCGCCGATCAGCGGCGGCGCGAACTGCGCCATCGCCGCGAACGCCATCAGTCCGTAGGCGGCGAGGTCGGTGTCGCTGGCGCTGGCGCGGTAATAGCCCCACGCCACCACCGCCAGCAGCACGATGGCGGCGCGGCGGATCCACAGCACGGTCGATGCCACGTTGTCGCCAACCAGGCCGGAGCGCAGCAGCAGCGGCATCGCCAGGTCGTTGCTGACCATCGTCGCCAGCGCCACGCTGGCCACGATCACCATGCCGGTGGCGGCGGAGAAACCGCCGACGTAGGCCAGCAGGGCCAGCGTGCTGTGGCCGTCGGCCTGCGGCAGCGCGAGCACGAAGCTGTCCACGGGCACCGCGCCATCGCTGCCGAAGCGGGCCACGCCGGCCACCGCGATCGGCAGCACCATCAGGCTGATCGCGACCAGATAGGCGCCGAACATCCAGCGCGCGCGGCGGATGTCGGCGACGTCGGCGCATTCCACCACCGCCACGTGGAACTGGCGCGGCAGGCAGACGATGGCGGCGAACGCCAGCAGGGTCTGCGCGACGAAGCCGACCGGCGGCGCGCTGTCGACCAGCGCGCGGGTGGCCTCGGCCAGCGGAATCGCACGCGCGTCCAGCCAGAACAGTGCGAACACGCCGATCGCCACCAATGCCACCAGCTTGACCAGCGACTCCAGCGCCACCGCCAGCATCAGCCCGGGGCGGTGCTCGGTGGCGTCCACCTGGCGGGTACCGAATAGGATCGCGAACAGTGCCATCAGCGCCGCCACGTACAGCGCCGGATCCCCCCACACCGAGGTCTGCGCGCTGCGCCCGCCCAGCACGTCCAGGCTGATCGCCACCGCCTTGAACTGCAGCGCCAGGTACGGCACCGCCGCGATCAGTGCGATCACCGCCACCAGCGCCGCCACCTGCTGCGAGCGGCCGTAGCGGGCGCCAAGGAAGTCGGCGATCGACACCGTGCTCTGCGACTGCGCGATCAGCGCCATCCGTTCGAGGATGCGCCAGCCGAACAGCAGGAACAGCAGCGGGCCGAGGTAGATCGGCAGGTAGCCCAGGCCCTGCCGCGCGGCGGTGCCGACCGCGCCGTAGAACGTCCACGACGAGCAGTACACCGCCAGCGCCAGGCTGTAGACCAGCGGGCGCAGCCAGTTGCTGCGCGGATACAGCGGATGGCGGTCGCCCAGCCAGGCCACGCCGAACAGCAGCGCGGCATAGCCCACCGATACCAGCAGCAGCGCCCAGCCCGGCAGCATCCCCGCGCGCGCCTCAGGCCGTCCCGGGCTGGTGGAAGCGGGCGTGGATGGCGCGCCAGTCGTCGAAGCAGCGCTCGGCCATCGCCACGCACTGCGGGTCGAACTGGCTGCCGCTGTGTTCGCGCAGGTAGGCCAGCCCTTCGTCCAGCGTCCACGCGCGCTTGTACGGGCGTGGATTGGTCAGGGCATCGAACACGTCCGCCACCGCCACGATCCGGCCGGCCAGCGGGATCGCGTCGCCGGCCAGGCCGTTCGGATAGCCCAAGCCGTCCCAGCGCTCGTGGTGGCAGGCGATGACGTCGAGCAGCAGCTGTGCGTAGTGCTCGTTGGCCAGCCCGAACTCGCGCATCATCGCCTCGATCATCTCGCTGCCCTTCTGCACGTGCGATTTGGCGATCTCGTACTCCTCCGGGTCGAGTTTTCCCGGTTTCAGCAGGATGCGGTCGGGCACTGCGATCTTGCCGATGTCGTGCAGGCCGGCGAACTGGAACAGGAATTCGATGTCCTCGTCGCTGTGGCCCATGTCCTGCGGCAGTGCCCTTGCGATCGAGCGGGTGTAGTGGGCGACGCGGTTCAGGTGGCCCGCGGTTTCCGCGTCGCGGTGGCGGCCCAGCTCGCGCGCCAGCGCCATCGCGCTGCGCAGGGCGCGGGTGGCGGAGAAGGCATGCGACACCAGCGTGCCGATCAGCTGGGCGTAGGCATCCAGCTCCAGGGTCACGTCCTCGCGGAAGTGCCCGGGCTCGCGCGAGTCGAAGAACAGGAAGCCCAGCAGTTCGCCCCGCGCATACAGCGGGCAGGTGTAGCTGGAGCGGTAGCCGGCGGCAAGGATCCGCCGCGTGTGCTCGCTGGGAGAGTCGGCCAGCGTCGCCATGTCGTCGATGATCCGGCTGTGCCCGCTCTCGTGCAGCTGCCGCAGCGACGGCACTTCCGCCAGCGGCGCCTGGTAGCGCTCCAGCGGCACCTGCTCGTCGGAGCTGTGGATGAAGGTGCTGAGCTGGCCGCTGTCGGCGTTGTACAGGGCGATGCCGATGCGGCCAACGTTGCCGACATGGGTCTGGATCTGTGCGTGGATATCCGCGATCTTCCTGCCCAGCGTGTCGTGCTGCTGCATCATCCGTCCTTTCCCGGGCGGCCGCGCGCGACGCGGCGGTTGCTCAGAAACCGTAACGCAAAAAGCCGCCGTCGACAGCGATGCACTCGCCGGTGACGTAGCCGGAGGCGGGGAGGCACAGGAAGGCGACCGCCGCCGCCACTTCCTCCGGCTCGCCCACGCGGCCCATCGGCGTGCGCAGCAGCACTTCGTCCAGGTAGTCCGGATCGGCCAGCTTGCCGCTGGTGCGGCGGGTGCGGATGTACCACGGCGCCACCGCGTTCACCCGGATGCCGTCCTCGGCCCATTCCACCGCCAGATTCTTCGTCATCTGATGCAGTGCCGCCTTGCTCATGCCGTAGGGCGCGCCGCTGCGCACGTGGGTGAGGCCGGACACGCTGCCGATGTTCACGATGCTCGATGCCGCGTGTTTCGACAGCAGCGGGTGCGCCAGCCGGCACAGCTCGAAGGCGGAGAACAGGTTGGTTTCGAAGATCCCGCGCCACTGGTCCTCGCCGTAGTCCAGCGTCGGCCGGGTCAGGTTGCCGCCGGCGTTGTTGACGAGCAGGTGCAGGCCGCCCTGGTCGTTGGCCCAGTCGATGATCTCGGCGCGCTGTTCGTCGTCGGTGACGTCGGCCGGCAGCGCCAGCACCGCGTCCTCGGGGCCGGGGAATTCTTCCTCCAGCTCCACGCGCGCCTGCTCCAGCAGGCCGGCGTCGCGGGCCACCATCAGCACCTGCGCGCCGAAACCGAGCAGTTCGCGGCAGATCGCCAAGCCAATGCCGGCGCTGGCACCGGTCACCAGCGCGCGTTGTCCCGACAGGCTCCAGCGGGGCGAATGCATGCGCGTCTCCGAAAGGATGTCCGGCGTAGGATAAGCGCAAGCCCGCCGCCGGAGACCGCCATGCGCCGCGTCCTGCCGATGTCGTTATGCGTTGCCTGCCTGCTGGCGGCCTGCACGCCTTCGCCGCCGGATCCAGAACAGCGGCCGGAGCCGCAGGTGAAGCCGGCGATCACCGCCAATGCCGATGCCTACAAGGATGCCGCGCGCGATGCGGCGGCAAGGACGCAGGCGCAGGCCGCGCAGCAGGCGCGCGCGGCGGGTGAAGCGGCGCGGTAGCCGTGTTGCGGGGCGACCGGGCTGCCCCAGTCGCCGCATGCCTCACATCGGCTCGCAGAAGCAGTAGGCCAGCGCCTTCACCCGCGCCTGCCCGCGCTTGTCCAGCGCGTCCTGCACGAAGCGCAGCGGCGCCTGTTCATGGGCGCGGGTGGCCAGCAGCAGCTCGCCCAGCCCGGTGCCGCGCAGCAGGCCCAGCCCGACGCGGCTCTGCATCAGTTCGGACAGCATCTGCGACAGCGGCACCGTGCGTTCCTCCACGTACACGGTCTGCCAGCGGTCCGGCTTGCCCAGCTTGGCGCGCGCGGCGGCATCGGCCACCGCTTCGCCCAGCCCGCCCAGCGCGTCCACCAGCCCGCGCTGCTGCGCCTGTGCGCCGCTCCACACGCGGCCTTGCGCCACCGCGTCGATCTGCTCCACGGGCTTGCCGCGGGCCTTGGCCACCTTGCCGGTGAAGTCGCGGTAGCCCTTCTCGATCACCGCCTGCACGGTGGTGGCCACGCCCGGGTCCAGCGGACGGGTGATGTCGAACGCGCCTGCATACTTCGCGGTGGCGACGCCGTCGGTGTGCACGCCCAGCTTGCCGAGGGTGCGGTCGACGGTGGGGAACAGGCCGAAGATGCCGATCGAGCCGGTGATGGTCGAGGCATCGGCATAGATGCGGTCGGCATTCATGCTGATCCAGTAGCCGCCGGACGCGGCGACGTCGCCCATCGACACCACCACCGGCTTGCCGGCGGCCTTGAGCGCCTCGACCTCGCGGCGGATCTGCTCGGACGCGAACACCTCGCCGCCGGGCGAATTCACCCGCAGCACCACCGCCTTCACGTCGTCGTCGTCGCGCGCCTCGCGCAGCAGTGCCGAGGTGGATTCGCCGCCGACCTTGCCCGGCGGCAGCTCGCCGCCGGCGATCTCGCCCTCGGCCACCACCACCGCCACCTGCGGACGGGTGTCGGCCTGCGGCAGGGTGCCGTCCAGGTGCTGCAGGTACGTGGCCAGCGCCACTTGGCGGAAGCCGCCGTCCGCATTGTCGTCGGCCACGCCGCGCTGGGCGAGCAGGTCGGCGACCTCTTCGCGGGTCTTCAGCGCGGTCACCAGTTTCTGCCGCTGCGCCAGCTGGGCCAGGTCGCCATTGGCCGCCGCCACCTGCTCGGGCAGGGTGTTGGCATAACCCTCCAGGACGGTGGGATCGAGCCCGCGCGCCTTGCCGATGTCGGCCAGCAGGCGCTTCCACAGGTCGCCCATCCAGAACAGGTCGGCTTCCTTCGATGCGGGCGAGGCGGCATCGAGGATGTAGGGCTCGGCGGCGGACTTGTATTCGCCGACCTTGAACAGGTGCATGTCCACGCCGAGCTTGTCCTGCAGCGCCTCGCGGTAGTACTGCCGGTACGAGGCCAGCCCGTCCAGCATCACCCCGCCGGGCGACATCGGGTCGAGGTAGATCTCGCTGGCCTGTGCCGCCAGCAGGTACTGGCCCTGGCCGTAGGCGTCGCCATAGGCGATCACCTGCTTGCCGGCGGCGCGGACCGCGGCCAGCTTGGCCGCCACTTCGCGCAGCGAGGCGAAGCCGCTGGGCTGCAGGTCGTCCAGGTACAGGGCCACGCGCTCGATGCGCTTGTCGGTGCGGGCGGCATCCAGCGCGCGCAGGACGTCGCGCAGGCGCACTTCACGGCAGTCGCCGCTGCGGGTGGCGCGGGCCAGGTTGCGGCTGAACGGATCGCAGCTGTACTGCTCCACCAGCCGGCCTTCGGGCGCGAACACCAGGGTGGCGCGCGGTTCCAGCGGCGCCAGCTTGCCGCCCCCGAACATCGCCACCAGCACGATCGCCAGCACCAGCAGGAACAGCAGGTTGAAGACCAGCCGGCGGCTGAAATTGACGGCGTCCCACAGGCCGACGGCCAGGCGGACGATGGGGCCGCGGCGGCGCGGTTCGTTCATTGCAGTGCTCCGGGAAATGCGGGCCGCGCAGCGGCGGCCAGTGTGGGAATGCTAGCCGAGCGGCGTGACGGGCTCATGCGCAATCCGTCATGGTGACCGATGGCGCCGGCATGGGCAGGCGCGCGCTGCTGCGCAGGAAACGCCGGCACAGCAGCACCGCCGCCACCAGCAGGCCCGCGGTCAGGCCCAGCCACATCCCGCGCGGCCCCCAGCCCAGCCACAGGCCCAGCCCGGCGCCGACCGGCATGCCGATGCCCCAGTAGGCCAGCGCCGCCATCCACATCGGCACGCGGGTGTCGTTGAGGCCGCGCAGCGCGCCGGCCGACACCACCTGCACGCCGTCCGGCAGCTGGAACAGCGCCGCGTACAGCAGCAGGCTGCCGCCCAGCGCGATCACCGCCGGGTCCGCGCTGTAAAGCGCCGCGATGGCGTCGTGGCCGGCCAGCATCAGCAGCGCCGAGCAAACCTGGGTGCACAGCGCCAGCGCCAGCCCGGCGAAGGCGGCGCTGCGCACGCCGTCGCGGTCGCCGCGGCCCAGCGCGTGGCCCACCCGCACGGTGGTGGCCTCGGCGATGCCGAATGGCAGCATGAAGCACAGCGTGGCCACGTTCAGCGCTACCTGGTGGGCGGCCGCCGGCACCTCGCCCAGGCGCCCGATCAGCAGCGCGGTGGCGGCGAACAGCCCGCCCTCCATGGTCACGGTGACGCCGATCGGCAGGCCGTTGAGCAGCAGTTCGCGCTGCGCAGGCCAGCGTGGCCATTCGAAGTGCGCGAACAGCTGCAGGTCGGCGAAGCGAGGGCTGCGCCACAGGTACAGCGCGAACCCCAGCGCCTGCACCCAGAACATCAGCGTGGTGGCGATGCCGATGCCGGCCGCGCCCAGCTCCGGCAGGCCCAGCAGGCCGTTGGTCAGCACGTAGGCGGTTGGCGCCAGCAGGCACAGCCCGCCGAAGCCCAGCAGCATGGTCGGCAGCGACCAGTGCAGGCCGTCGCTGAGGTAGCGCATCGACAGATACAGGGTGAACGCCGGGATGCCCCAGCGCACCGCGTGCAGGAAGTCGACCACGCCGGGCACGATGTCGGGCGCGATGCCCATCGGCCGCAGCAGCAGCGGCAGCGCCGACAACAGCCCCAGCAGCACGATGCCCAGGCACAGCGCCAGCCACAGCGCCTGCCGGAACAGCGGACCGATCGCCGCGCGGCGGCCGCCACCGTCCAGTTGCGAGACCGCCGGCGGCAGCGCCATCAGCGTGCCCATCGGCGCCAGCATCGGCAGCCACAGCAGCGCCGAGCCCACCGACACCGCGGCCAGAGTGGCGGTGCCGTGGTGGCCGGCAACCATCGCATCGACGAAGCCGACCAGCCCGTGCGACAGGTGCCCGGCCGCCAGCGGCGCGGCCAGACGGGCGGTGCGACCCGCGTCGGTGCGCAGGCGGGAAAGGAAGGTGGGCATGGGTGGTACCGGGAGGCAGGGGCGCGCGCTGGCGCCGGCGCCGCGCGGCCTGTCATTCTACCGGGATGAGCCAGCCGCCCGTTCGCGAACCCGACCCCCAGCCCGCGCCGGAGGCCCACTGCCGCAACTGCGGCGTGGCCCTGCACGGTCCCCATTGCCACGCCTGCGGGCAGCCGGTGAAGGGGCTGGTGCGGCCGCTCGGCAACCTGTTCGGCGACGTGCTGGACAGCGTGTTCGACCTCGATACCCGCGTGTTCCGCACACTGCCGCCGTTGTTCGCCAAACCGGGGTTCCTGACCCGCGAATACTTCGCCGGCCGGCAGATCCGCTATGTCACCCCGTTTCGGCTGTTCTTCTTCCTGACCGTGCTGACGTTCTTCGTGGCGCAGCTGGCTCTGGACGGCCCTTCCATCAACTTCGGCGATGGTGACGCCATTGCCCGCGCCACCACCGTGGCCGAAGTGGAGAAGGCGCGCGACGCCAAGCTGGCGGAACTGGCGAAGGTGAAGCAGGGAATGGCCGGCACGGCGGCGGCCACCGGCATCCCCGGCGTAGAGGCGGGCGAGCAGGCGGTTCGTGAAGTTGCCGCCGAGCGCATCGCCGCGCTGCAGAAGGCACAGGCCGCCGGAGTGCCGCCGCCGGCAGCGGACAGCGGTGGGGAAAACACCCTGAATGTGCGCTTCAACGACAAGGCCTGGGACGAGAAGAAGAACCCGCTCGACACCTGGCTGCCCGGCTTCGCCGATCGCTGGCTCAATGCGCAGGTGGCGCGCGCCAGCAACAACATCGCCCGTCTCCGGCAGGACCCGTCGGCGTTCAAGGACGCGGCGCTGGGGGCGGTGCCGACCACGCTGTTCGTGCTGGTGCCGATCTTCGCGCTGATGCTGAAGCTGGCCTACTTCTTCAAGCGCCGGCTGTACATGGAGCACCTGGTGGTGGCGCTGCACAGCCACGCCTTCCTGTCCCTGAATCTGCTGCTGGTGCTGCTGGTGCGCGCGCTGGCGCTATGGCTGGCGCCGGGCGAAGGCACGCTGCCCACGCTGTTCGGCTGGGTGGAAGGGCTGCTGCTGGCGTGGATGCCGATCTACCTGCTGCTGATGCAGAAGCGCGTGTACGCGCAGGGCTGGCCGATGACCGCACTGAAGTACTTCGTGCTGGGCACCTGCTACTCGGTGCTGCTGAGCTTCGCGGTGGTGGCCAGCATGGCGATCGGGCTGGTGGCGATGTGAGCGGGGTGACCTACGAGGTCAACCTGGACGTCGACGCCGGCATCGCGGCCGAGTACCGCAGCTGGCTGCAGGCGCACGTGGCGCAGGTGCTGGCGCTGCCGGGGTTCATCGAGGCGCGGACGGCCGAGGTGCTGGAGCCCGCGCCCGCACCGGGACGGGTCGCGTTCTGCGTGCATTACCGGCTGCACGACGAGGCCGCCCTGCAGGCGTACTTCGACCACCACGCGGCCGCCATGCGCGGGGACGGCGCGGCCCGTTTCGGTGGCCGCTTTTCCGCCAGTCGACGGGTGCTGCGCGACGCCTGAAGCGGCGCAGGCACGGTTACTGCTGCAGGCGCGCCCGCAGCCAGGCCGAGCGCTGTGCAGGCAGCTGCGCCAGCAACTCCCGGCGCAGCGCGGCACGGGCTTCCGGCGGGGTGATCTGCGCCAGCCGTGCCAGCGTGTCCAGCTCTTCGGCGGAGGCGGCCCGCAGCAGCCGTAGCAGCGGTTCGCGCTCGCCGGGCTCGACGTACGCGAACAGCGCGCCGATGCGCGGCCAGTCGCGCCCCAGCCGGGGCCCCAGGTGCCAGCCGCGGTGGGCATCGAAGGACAGTGACGCGTAGCGCTCGCGCAGGGCCTGCTGCTCGGCCGGGGGCAGTGCGGCGAATCGCGCCGCCAGCCGCCGCAGGAGCGCCTGCTCGTCGGCCGGCAGGGCCTGCCATTCCGCCAGCGCCCCGCGCTGCTGCGCGCGCTGCTGCGGCGACAGCCGGTCCCAGGCACGCATGCGTTCCGACAGGCTGGCGGCCGGGGAGGGCGCGGCCGGTACCGCCGAGGCGGTGTCCGCGAAGGCCGGCGCCAGCGGTGGCGCCGGCAGCGTGTCGGGGGCCTCTGCCGCCAGCCAGGCCAACAGCGGCAGCTGGCGTGCCAGCTGCACGGTGCCCGGCTCGGCCAGCAGCTCGCGGTCGGGGTGCAGGGCCGGGTCAACAGGGTCGAAACGCGCCTTGGGTGCAGCGGCGGGCGGAAGCGGCGCCACCTGCACGTGGTTGCGCCACTGGTCCAGCAGTTCGCGTCCGCGCGGGTGCAGGAAAAAGCTCGCCACCAGCGCCACCGCGCACAGCGCGACGCCCAGCCACAACCAGCGCATGCGTCGGCGGTGGCGGGCGGCGTCCGCGGTCGCATCGGCCTGCGGCCCGGGCGTCCGGGGCGCGTCGGCGGGGGCGGCTTCCGGCAGGGCCTCCAGCGCCCGCTGCGCGGCGGCGCGCCAGGCGCGCCAGACGTCGAGGTCGGGCTGGCCGAGGACATCGCGCGGCAGCGCGTCGCGGATCCGCAGCTGGTAGGCGTCGGTGTCGATGCCCAGCGCGGCCGCGGCATCGGCATCTTCCAGCGCGGCCACCAGGTGCAGCAGGACGGCGGCCCGCACCGGCGGCGGCAGCCGCGTGATCCCGGGCAGGGGGCCGGCAGCCGGGGTGTCGGCCTGCCGCATGGTCGGGGCGGTCAGCAGCAGTCGCCAGTACTGCTGCGGCCACTGCGCGATCGGCCGTTGGCCTGCTTCGGTGGCGAAGACCCGGGCGGTGGCATCCAGCGCGCGCGTGGCCGCTGCGGTGTCGCCGCACTGCACCAGCGCTAGCAGGCGCGCGCGCCGGTCCAGGCCACGCAGGAAGGCGGCGACCGCCGCGGGTGGGGGGGAATGGGGGCTGGATCTGGTCATGTCGGGGGAGTCGGCACCGGCCAATCTTATAGCGCCCATCCGGCGTCCCGCCCGCTTCGCGCCGGCCTTGGGTGGTCAGGCTTCAGCGAAGGGAGGGGCCACACGGTCGCTGCAGTTGTGCACAGCGGCATGAATTGTGTGCTAGTGCCGACTGCAGGCCCGCTGGGTCGCGCTCCAATTGTGCTGGATTTCTGCAAGCCATTGATTTAAAAGATCATTGATGTGGCGATCAAATTTTGGCCAGGGCCTTGAGCGGTGCGCTGCTGTTGCGTTCGGGGCTGCCATCCCGGCGTCGCACACAGGCTTATCCACAGGCAGTGTGGATAACGGGTGTTTTCCTTCCCGAAACAGGCGCTTGCGCGGGATTCCGTGCGCTGGCTCACGCAAGTTCCGGATCCGGCCCCCCGTCAGCACGGCTTGACACCCTCCATCGCGCCGGCTCCGTGAGCAGCGGCGCGGCTTGCGGGCAGGGCAGTTGTGCACAGCCGTGAAGAAGCGGTCACAAATGTGGGTTCCACGTTAACCGGCCCGACACACCCCCATGTGTTTCACGGGTAAAACATTGATGTGTAAGTGAATTTCGAATATGGCGATTTTTTGTCCAGCTGAACGAAAGCATGCTGGAACGGCGCTTGCGCAGTTGTGGATGGGCCCCATGCACAGACTTATCCACAGCCGATGTGGATAAGCATTCTTTCCCTGCAATAACAGCAACTTGCATGGAAGAGGTAAGGGCGGAATCAGGTATGCGGCGCAAGCTGAACGGTGCGCGGCGGGGCTAGACTTGCATCGATGACTGCTCCCGCGATCCTGCGCGTGGCCCTGCCGGTGCCGCTGCCGCGCCTGTTCGACTACCTGCCGCCGCCGGGCCTCGAGGCCTCGGCGGTAGCGGTGGGCGCGCGCCTGCGGGTGCCGTTCGGCCAGCGCGAGGTCTGTGGACTGGTCGTCGGGCATGGGCTGGCGGAGCCGGGCGTCGAGCTGCGCGCCGCGCTGGCGGCGCCGGACGGGGCGCCGTTGCTGCAGGGCGAACTGCTGGCCTCGCTGCGATGGCTGGCGGCCTACCTGCATGCGCCGCTGGGAGAAGTGCTTGCCGCCGCGCTGCCGGCCGCGCTGCGGCGCGGCGAGCCGCTGCCGGACATCACCCGCCATGGCTGGGTATTGAACGAAGCGGGGCGCACCGCGCTGGCGGCAATGCGCGCGGGCAAACCGAAGGCGTTGGCCGGTCTGCTGGTGGACGTGCGCGACGAGGATTGGCTGGATGCCACATCGCCAGGCTGGCGCACACCCCTGCGCGCGCTGCGCGAGCGCGGGCTGGTCGAGCGGGTAGCCGAAACGGGGTCAGGTTCACTACCTCGTGGAAGTGGACCTGACCCCGTTCCTTCCGCTTTCTCTCCCAATACCGAGCAGCAGGTCGCCATCGACGCGATCCGCAGTGCCGAAGGCTTCGCGCCCTTCCTGCTGGACGGCGTCACCGGCAGTGGCAAGACCGAGGTCTACCTGCAGGCGATCGCCGACTGCCTGGCGCGCGGCAGGCAGGCGCTGGTCCTGGTGCCGGAGATCGGCCTGACCCCGCAGGCGCTGGCGCGCTTCCGTGCGCGTCTGGGCGTGCCGGTGCATGCGCTGCATTCCGGTCTCACCGACAGCGAACGGGCCGCGACCTGGCTGGCCGCCGCCAGCGGGCAGGCGCAGGTGATCGTGGGCACGCGCTCGGCCGTGTTCGTACCGCTGCCGGAGGCCGGCCTGATCGTCGTCGACGAGGAACACGACGGCAGCTACAAGCAGTTCGACGGCATCCGCTACCACGCCCGCGATTTCGCCATCGTGCGCGCCCGCGCGCTGGCCGTGCCGGTGGTGCTGGGTAGCGCCACGCCGTCGCTGGAGACGCTGCACAACGCGCAGTCCGGCCGCTACGCGCTGCTTCGGCTGCGCCGGCGGGCGGGCGACGCGCGGCCGCCGCAGGTTCGGGTGCTGGACGTGCGCAAGCGCCCGCTGCACGCCGGCCTGTCCGAGGAATCATTGGCGGCGATCCGCGCTGCGCTGGATGCGGGCGGGCAGGTGCTGGTGTTCCGCAACCGCCGGGGCTATGCGCCGGTGCTGCTCTGCCACGACTGCGGCTGGAGCGCGCACTGCCCGCGCTGCAGCACGCCGGAACGGCCCACCGCGATGACTGTGCACGCCCACGGCAAGCGCCTGCAGTGCCACCACTGCGGCCACCGCCGGCCGTCGCCGCCGGCCTGTCCGGATTGCGCCAGCCTGGCGCTGCAGCCGCAGGGCAACGGCACCGAACGGATCGAGGCCGAACTGCAGGCGCGTTTCGACGCGGTGCCGGTGATCCGCATCGATCGCGGCAGCACCGGCCAGCGCGACGGCCTGCAGAAACATCTCGATGCGCTGGGCAACCGGCCGGGCATCCTGATCGGCACGCAGATGCTGGCCAAGGGCCACGACCTGGGCAATCTGGTGCTGGTGGTGGTGGTGGGGATCGACGAGGGCCTGTTCTCCGCCGATTTCCGCAGCGGCGAGAAGCTCGCGCAGCTGCTGATCCAGGTAGCCGGTCGCGCCGGTCGCGCCGACCGTCCGGGCACCGTGCTGTTGCAGACCCATCACCCGGAGCATCCATTGCTGCAGACGCTGGTGGGCGGCGGCTACCACGCCTTCGCCGATGGCGAACTGGCGCTGCGCGAGGCCGCCGGATTCCCGCCATTCGCCCATCTCGCCCTGCTGCGCGCCGAGGCCAAGCGGGCGGAGCTGCCGCTGCAGTTCCTGCAGCTGGCGAAGACGCTGCTGGATAGCAGCGCAATCGAAGTGCACGGTCCGCTGCCCGCTCCCATGCCGCGCCGCGCCGGCTTCGTGCGTTCGCAGCTGCTGCTGGCCGCGCCGGCACGCGCCGCCCTGCATGCGGCGCTGGACGTGGCGGTGCCCGCGCTGTACGCCGCGCCGGACGCGCGGCGGGTGCGCTGGTCGCTGGACGTGGATCCGCTGGACCTGTACTGATCCTTCGCGGTCGCAGTCCTACAATGCGCAGCCCCATGCCGCGCCAGGCCGTCCGTGAAGTCCCAGCTCGAACAGCTCCGCACCCATTCCGCCGTGGTCGCCGACACCGGCGACATCGAAGCCATCGCCCGCTTCATGCCGATGGATGCCACCACCAATCCGTCGCTGCTGCTGAAGGCCGCGGCGCTGCCGGCCTATGCCCCGCATCTGGCGGCCAGCGCGGCGGCGGCCAGCGGTGACGACCCGCTTGGTGACGCCTGCGACAGGCTGGCGGTGGCGATCGGCAGCGAGATCGTCAAGCTGATTCCCGGGCGGGTGTCCACCGAAGTGGATGCGCGCCTGAGCTTCGATACCGAGGCCACCGTGGCACGCGCGCGCCGGCTGGTGCGGCTGTATGCCGATGCCGGGATCGGCAGCGACCGTCTGTTGATCAAGATCGCCGCCACGTGGGAAGGCATCCGCGCCGCCGAACGGCTGGAGCGCGAAGGCATCCACTGCAACCTGACCCTGCTGTTCTCGTTCGCGCAGGCGGTGGCCTGCGCCGAGGCCGGCGTCTACCTGGTCTCCCCCTTCGTCGGCCGCATCCTCGACTGGCACCTGGCCAACGGCATGGCGCCGCCCGCCACGCCGCAGGACGACCCCGGCGTGCAGTCGGTCACGCGCATCTGGCAGCACTACAAGCAGCACGGCTATGACACCGTGGTCATGGGGGCCAGCTTCCGCAACACCGGCCAGGTGCTGGCGCTGGCCGGCTGTGACCGGCTGACCATCTCCCCGGAACTGCTTGCCGAACTGGAGCGCTCGGACGCCCCGGTGACGCGCGCGCTGGATGAGACCGTCCAGCGCCTCGCACCGCCCGCGGCGCTGGACGAGGCCGGCTTCCGCGCCCGCCACGCCGAGGACGCGATGGCGCGCGAGAAGCTGGAGGAAGGCATCCGCAAGTTCGCCGCCGACCAGCAGCAGCTGGAAGCCCTGCTGGCGGCGAAGCTTGGCTGATGCCGCGGTAATGGCGGGCTGGCCGCGCGTGGTGATCGTCGGTGGCGTTTCCCCGGCCTGACGGCATGGTGGTTCCGGCTGCCAGCGCAGCTGTGCTTCCTGATCGGGTTCCGCAACCGGCCGGTGGGGCTGCTCGACTGCTGGTAGGCGTGTTGGAGCCGCCAGCCCCTGGCGCCGATCATCCCCGGTGAGGCCCGCGAGGGGTCGCCGCCGGGGTAAGGTGGCGGCATGTCCACCCTCCTGCTTGTTTTCGACCTGATCGGCACCTTCGTGTTCGCGCTCAGCGGCGGCACCGTGGCGGTGCGTCAGCGGCTGGACCTCTTCGGCGTGCTGGTGCTGTCCTGCGCGGCCGCGGTGTCGGGCGGGATCGTCCGCGATGTCCTGATCGACGCGCATCCGCCGGCCGCGCTGGCCGACTGGCGCTATCTGGTTACGGCGATACTGGCCGGGCTGGTCACGTTCCGCTGGTCCGCTGCGATCGAGCGCCTGCGCAACCCGGTGCAGCTGTTCGACGCCGCGGGACTGGCGCTGTTCGCGGTGCTGGGCACCGGCAAGGCGCTGGCTTTCGGGATGTCGCCGTTCGCCGCGACCCTGCTGGGAATGACGACCGGGATCGGCGGCGGCATCGTCCGCGACCTGCTGGTGGCGCGGGTGCCGGTGGTGCTGCAGGCCGAACTGTACGCGGTGGCGGCATTGGTCGGCGGTGGCGTGGTGGCGCTGGCGGCGGTCCTGCAACTGCCGCAGCAGCCGGCGATGGCGGTCGGTGCGCTTGCCTGTTTCGGGCTGCGCTGGATGGCCCTGCGCCATGGCTGGCAGCTGCCGGTCGCGCGGCCGCGCGAGGACGGCTGAACCCGGCGTCAGGCGCGGTCGCTGCGGCAGGCGTAGCAACCGCGGCGGGCGTTGTGGACGTGCAGGCAGGCGATCCGCGGATCCTGGAAGAAGCGTTCGATCGCGGTCTCCAGCTGCGTCCCCTCGAGCACGTCCGCATCGTGCATCCAGCCATCGGCGTCGTAGCCGCGCACCGACAGCAGGCGTTCGCGTTGCTGCGGCGGGATCGCGTTGCGCACCCGGGCCGTGGCCCGCGCCCCCTCGCGCACGAAGATTGGGCCGCCGCTGCGGTAGGGTGTCGCGGCCGGCTGGTGCTGCCAGTGCAGGAGGAGCAGTGACTCGCCCGGGGCGGCGTCCTCCAAGGTGATCCGGCATGGAAATCCGGGCCTCGCATCGGCACGGATGCGGACGGCGCCGTGTGCGCGCAGCGCGGCATCGCCCAGTCCGAACAGGGGTTCGAAGGGCGCCAGCGGCAGGCCTGAAACGATGTATTCCATGGGTGCCTCGCAGTTCGGGCCGGCCACGATCGCGCCGGACGCCCGTCGTGGCCTCCCGGTTCTTGCGTGGCCGCCGCAAACGCAAACGGCCCGGATCGCTCCGGGCCGTCTTGGTATCGCGTGATGGCGTTGCTTAGGCCGCGAACAGCGCCTTCATCTTCTTCAGCGCATTGGCTTCGATCTGGCGGATGCGCTCGGCGGAGACGCCGTATTCGTCGGCCAATTCCTGCAGCGTGACCTTGCTGTCGGCGTCCAGCCAGCGGCGCCGGATGATGTCGCGCGAGCGGGCGTCGAGCCGGGCCATGCCTTCGCGCAGCACCTCCAGCTGGTCGGCTTCGCTGTCGGCGGATTCATAGGCGGCGGCCGGGTCGGCGTCGTGGGCGACCAGATAGCTGACCGGCGCCGGCGGGGCGTGGTCGTCGTCGGCGTCGTCGGGCGCGTCGAAACCGATGTCGCGGCCGGACAGGCGCGACTCCATCTCCATCACTTCACGCTCGGAGACGTTCAGGTCCTTGGCCACCAGCCGCACTTCCTCCGCATTGAGCCAGCCCAAGCGGGTCTTGCTCTTGCGCAGGTTGAAGAACAGCTTGCGCTGCGCCTTGGTGGTGGCCACCTTCACGATGCGCCAGTTCTTGATGATGAACTCGTGCATCTCGGCGCGGATCCAGTGCACCGCGAAGCTGACCAAGCGCACGCCCACCGAGGGGTCGAAGCGCTTGACCGCCTTCATCAGGCCGATATTGCCTTCCTGGATCAGGTCGCCCAGCTGCAGCCCGTAGCCGCTGTAGCCGCGGGCCACGTGCACAACGAAGCGCAGGTGCGACAGGATCAGCTCCTGCGCCGCGGCGATGTCGTTGTCCTCGCGCAGGCGATGGGCCAGCCGCTGCTCGTCCTCCACCGACAGCACCGGGATCTGGTGCACGCCGCTGATGTAGGCCTCCAGCGAGCCCATGGCGCTGGGGATCGGCAGGTTGTTGGCGACAAGCGCGTTGGTGGTCATGCTGGCTTCCCTCATGCGGCCGATTCTAGCAGTCGCCATTTATGACTGCTGCCCACGCCAGTAGTTCACAGTCGTTTCACCCATGGAACAACGGCAGCGGGTTTCCGTTCAGGAAACCACGGCGTATCCAGACGAGCTGGGGGCGTTGCATAGGGTCTGCAAGCCCGGTGCGCGCTTGACAGCGTGAAGGCCTCCACCGATCCTGCGCCCATTCCGAGGGGAGCCCCGTACGGGGCTGAGAAAGCGTCGAGCTGACCCTTGCACCTGATCCGGGTCATGCCGGCGTAGGAACGGAAAACCACATGCAGCGCGCGCCGCGCTGCGTGCCGTTGCAGCGTCAACTCCCGGATCTCCCGCGTTTCACGAGGAGGAGATCCATGCAGCCGTCCGATACCCGCCCGGGCACCGTCACCACCGGCCCGATCCGCGGCTCTCGCAAGGTCTACCTGTCGCCGCCCGGCCACCCCGGCCTGCGCGTGCCGCTGCGCGAAATCGCGCTGGACGACCCGCAGACGCCCCGCCTGCACCTGTACGACACCTCCGGCCCCTACACCGAAGACGGCGTCGCCATCGACCTGGCCGCCGGGCTGCCGCCAGTGCGTGAAGATTGGCTGGCCGCGCGCGGCTTCGAGGCCATCGAAGGGCGCAGGGTGCGTCCCGAGGACAACGGGTTTGCCAGCGGCGAGCGGCTGGTGGCGCCCTGTCCGGCGGCGCGCACGCTGCGCCGCGGCGCTGACGGGCAGCCGGTGACCCAGCTGGAGTTCGCGCGCGCCGGCATCGTCACCGAGGAAATGGTCTATGCCGCCCATCGCGAAAACCTGGGCCGCATCGCCGCCAGCGACGAGGAGGAGCGCCGCCTGGCCGAAGGCGAATCCTTTGGCGCGGCGCTGCCAGCGTTGGTGACGCCGGAATTCGTGCGCGAAGAGATCGCCCGCGGCCGCGCCATCCTGCCGGCCAACATCAACCATCCCGAGCTCGAGCCGATGGTGATCGGCCGCAACTTCCTGGTGAAGGTCAACGCCAACATCGGCAACTCGGCACTGTCCTCCGGCGTGGCCGAGGAGGTGGAGAAGCTGGTGTGGTCGATCCGCTGGGGCGCGGACACGGTCATGGACCTGTCCACCGGCCGCAACATCCACAACCTGCGCAGCTGGATCCTGCGCAACGCGCCGGTGCCGATCGGCACGGTGCCGCTGTACCAGGCGCTGGAAAAGGTCGGCGGCGACCCGGCCAAGCTGGATTGGGAGGTGTTCAAGGACACCCTGATCGAACAGGCCGAGCAGGGCGTGGATTACTTCACCATCCATGCCGGGGTGCGGCTGGCGCATGTGCCGCTGACCTCGAAGCGGGTCACCGGGATCGTCTCCCGCGGCGGATCGATCCTGGCGCGCTGGTGCCTGCGCTATCACCGCGAGAATTTCCTCTACGAACGCTTCGACGAGATCTGCGACATCCTGCGCCGTTACGACGTCGCCTTCTCACTGGGCGACGGGCTGCGCCCCGGCAGCATTGCTGACGCCAATGACGCCGCCCAGTTCGCCGAACTCGATACCCTCGGCGAGCTGACCAAAGTGGCCTGGGACAAGGGCTGCCAAGTGATGGTGGAAGGCCCCGGCCACGTGCCGATGCACAGGATCCGCGACAACATGACGCGCCAGCTGGAGGTCTGCAGCGACGCGCCGTTCTACACCCTGGGCCCGCTGACCACCGATGCCGCGCCCGGCCACGACCACCTGACCTCGGCGATCGGCGCGGCGATGATCGGCTGGTTCGGCACCGCGATGCTCTGCTACGTCACCCCCAAGGAGCACCTGGGCCTGCCCGACCGCGACGACGTCAAGACCGGCGTGATCAGCTACAAGGTTGCCGCCCACGCCGCCGACCTGGCCAAGGGCCATCCGGCCGCGCAGGCGCATGACGACGCGCTGTCGCGGGCGCGCTTCGCATTCCGCTGGGAAGACCAATTCAACCTCTCGCTGGATCCCGACACCGCGCGCGCCTACCACGACGCCACCCTGCCCAAGGACGCGCACAAGAGCGCGCATTTCTGCTCGATGTGCGGGCCCAAGTTCTGCTCGATGCAACTCAGCCACGAGCTGCGCGACGCGGCTGATGCCGGGATGCAGGCGAAGTCGGCGGAGTTCGTCGCCGCCGGTGGCGAGCTGTACGTGGACGCCGCGCCGTGAGCGCGCGCGTCACCGTGCTGGGCGCCGGCGTGGCCGGCCTGGCGGCCGCATTGGAGTTGGCCCGGGCGGGTGCCGAGGTGGAGGTGCTGGAAGTCGGCATGCAGCCCGGCGGCGAGGCTGCCAGCCGCTTTGCCGGCGGCATGCTGGCGCCGTGGTGCGAATGCGTCAGCGCTGAACCGCTGGTGGCCGAACTGGGCCGGCAGGCGCTGGACTGGTGGCCGCGGCAGTACCCCGGCACCGTCCGCAACGGCACGCTGGTATTGGCCGCTGCGCGCGATGCCGGCGAGCTGGAAGCCTTTGCCCAGCGCAGCGACAACTACCGCCGGCTGGACGCCGACGGCGTGGCCGCACTCGAGCCGGAACTGGCCGGGCGGTTCCGCCAGGGCCTGTTCTTCGCCGACGAAGCGCACCTGGATCCGCGCGCGGCGCTGGCGGCACTGGTGGCGCGGTTGCAGCCACTCGGCGTTGCCATCCACTACGGCGTGGACGCGAGCAAGGTGCCAGGCGATGGCCGGACCGTGCTCGACTGCCGCGGCTACGCCGCCCGCGACCGCCTGCCGGAACTGCGCGGCGTGCGCGGCGAGATGCTGCTGCTGCACAGCGACGATGTGCAGTTCGCGCGACCGATCCGCCTGCTGCATCCGCGCGGCATGCACTACCTGGTGCCGCGCGGCGGTGGCGATTACATGCTGGGCGGCAGCATGCTGGAAAGCGATGATGCCGGCGCGACCAGCGCGCGTTCGGTGATGGAGCTGCTCAACGCCGCTTACGCGCTGCACCCGGCGCTGGCCGAAGCGCGCATCCTCGAACTGGGCCACGGCCTGCGCCCGGCCTTCCCCGACAACCTGCCGCGGCTTGAGCAGCGCGACGGTCGCTGGCATCTGAACGGGCTGTTCCGCCACGGCTACCTGTTGGCACCAGCGCTGGCGCAACAGGCCGCGGTGCGCCTGTTGGAGGCGGCGTGATCCAGCTGCAGGTCAACGGCGAAACCCGCCCCATCGAAGCCGCCACGCTGGCGCAGGCGCTGCTCGAGCTGGGCTATCACGAAGCGCATGTGGCCACCGCCCTCAACGGCGTGTTCGTGGCCGCCGGTCAGCGCGCCGCGCAGCGGTTGTGCGAAGGCGACGCGCTGGAAATCCTCGCCCCGATGCAGGGAGGTTGAGATGCAGGTGTACGACATCGAACTGGGCTCGCGTCTGTGGCTGGGCAGCGCACGCTATCCCTCGCCGGCGATCCTGTCCAAGGCAGTGCGCGGCGCGGACTGCGACGTGGTGACGGTGTCGCTGCGCCGCGAAAACGCCCGGGCAGGCGCCGGCCAGGCGTTCTGGTCGCTGATCGGCGACCTCGGCGTGCGGGTGCTGCCCAATACCGCCGGCTGCCATTCGGTGAATGAGGCCGTCACCACCGCGCAGATGGCGCGCGAGCTGTTCGGCACGCGTTGGATCAAGCTGGAAGTGCTGGGTGAAGGCGAGCTGCTGCAGCCGGACGTGTTCGGGCTGGTGGAGGCCGCGCGGATCCTCTGCGACGACGGCTTCGATGTGTTTCCGTACACCACCGCCGACCTCGGCGTGGCCGACCGCCTGCTCGAGGCGGGCTGCCGCGTGCTGATGCCGTGGGGCGCGCCGATCGGCAGCGGTCGCGGGCTGTCCGATCCGTTCGCGCTGCGCGCGCTGCGTGCGCGCTTCCCCGACGTGCCGATGGTGGTGGACGCCGGCCTCGGCCTGCCCTCGCACGCAGCGGCGGCGATGGAGCTGGGTTTCGACGCAGTGCTGGCCAACACCGCGGTGGCGCTGGCCGCCGACCCGGTGCGGATGGCACGCGCATTTGCCGATGCGGTGCGCGCCGGCCACGCCGCGCATGCCGCGGGGCCGATGCCGGTGCGCGACTTTGCCGAGCCGTCCACGCCCGTCATCGGCCAGGCCTGGCGCGCATGAGCCGGCTCGATCCGTTCTACCCGGTAGTCGACGGCGCCGCATGGGTGCAGCGTCTGCTGCCGCTGGGGACGAAGCTGGTGCAGCTGCGGATCAAGGACGCCACGCAGGCGCAACTGCAAACGGAGATCCATGCCGCGCTGGCCGCCTGCCGCGCACACGCCGCGCAGCTGGTAGTCAACGACCACTGGCAGCTGGCGCTGGAGGCCGGCGCGGACTTCGTCCACCTCGGCCAGGAAGACCTCGATGAGGCCGACCTGCCGGTGCTGCGTCGGCGCGACATCCGCGTTGGCCTCAGCACCCATGACGATGCCGAACTGGAACGTGCGTTGTCGCTGGCGCCGGACTACATCGCGCTGGGCCCGGTGTATCCCACCACGCTGAAACAGATGCCGTGGTCGCCGCAGGGACTGCCGCGCATTGGCGAATGGAAACGCAAAATCGGTGCGCTGCCGCTGGTGGCGATTGGCGGCATCACCCTGCAGCGCGCGCAGGGCTGTTTCGACGCGGGTGCCGACGTGGTTGCGCTGGTCAGCGATATCACCCGCCATCCCGATCCCGAGGCGCAAACCAAAGCCTGGCTGCAGGCCACGCGGGGCCGCGCATGAAGCCGCTGGCGCTGAGCATCGCCGGCTCCGATTCCTGCGGCGGTGCCGGCATCCAGGCCGACCTCGCTGCATTCGCCGCGCTGGGCGTGCGCGGCGCCACCGCGATCACCGCGGTCACCGCGCAGAACCGCAGCGGCGTGCGCGCGGTGCAGGTGTTGCCGGCCACGCTGGTGCGCGAGCAGGTCGATGCGGTGTTCGAGGAAGAGCCGGTGCGCGCGGTCAAGCTGGGCATGCTGGCCGAGGCGTCGATCATCGAAGCGGTGGCGGCCAGCCTGCGCCAGCATCGCGCCGCCGCGGTCGTCATCGATCCGGTGATGATCGCCAGCTCCGGCGCGCGGCTGC